>NZJM01000076.1 GCA_002692205.1 Legionellales bacterium
AGCTCCAAACTAATTCCTTTTTTCTCATATTTAATGTCGATAACTGTATTGTGGATTGGAGTGGTATTCCTGTTGAGATGGTTTACAAAGGCGCTTATCCCTCCCTCGTACTCAAAACGCTCGGTTTTGCCGTCTCTTTCATCGGTTAGCTCAATACAAATGCCCGAATTTAGAAATGAGAGCTCTTGCAGTCTCTTGGCAAGAATATCGTAATGGTACTCAACACGCTTAAAAACGTCGGTACTTGGTAAAAAGCGAACTTCTGTGCCGGTTTTATCTGTGGCGCCCCCTTTCTCTAGCGGGGACACAGGGTCTCCGTTTTTATAGCTTTGGTGGTGGCTGAAGCCTTCTCGGCTAATAATCAGCTCAAGTTCTTCTGAAAGCGCGTTTACAACCGAAACACCTACTCCGTGAAGCCCTCCCGAGACTTTGTATGAGTTGTCGTCAAATTTCCCTCCGGCATGAAGGGTCGTCATTATGACCTCTGCCGCGGAAACCCCCTCTTCCTCATGAATGCCAACAGGTATGCCGCGGCCATTATCCGACACAGATATTGATTCATTGGCATGAATTACAACCTTAATTTCACTGCAATGACCAGCTAAAGCCTCGTCAATGCTGTTATCAACCACCTCGAAAACCATGTGGTGTAATCCTGTACCGTCTTCCGTGTCGCCGATGTACATTCCTGGCCTTTTTCTGACGGCCTCAAGGCCCTTTAAAACCTTAATTTTGGATGAATCATATGTGTTTTCTTTTGACATAGCGCCTCTCTTTTGTGATGCTTTTATTTTACCATTTTTTTTATCTTTCCGCGTTCCACGTGGAACGTTGCAATACTGTTTTTATCTTGTTCCGCCCATCGTGGCGGAGCTATAGAACTGACAAACGTTTGTGTTTTGTTGGCCAGCAACAAATTAAGTGTTTTTTCTGATGACTCTTGGTCCAGCTCAGCATAAAGGTCGTCGACCAGCATTATTGGGCTTCCTCCGGTCTCCTTTAGCTTGTCTAGCTGTGTGGACACCAGCGCTGCTGCAAAAAGTTTTGTTTGTCCTCGTGACAAGTGTTTTCCAACAGACAAGCCCTGATAATCAAAGCTTATGTCGGTTCTGTGGGGCCCAAAAGTCGTAAACCCTTTTTTTGCGTCTTCGTTTCTGCTGGCTTTCAAGACATTAAGCAGGCCTTTTTCTTTGTAGTTGCTGTTTTCATAACAAATTTCTGCGTCCCCCAAAAGCACAACAGGCAAATGTTTGTCGTTGAATTTATTGCTAATCTCTTTTATATACTTGGTTCTCATATGATCTATTTGATTGGCTTCTTGTTCTATTTGCCTTTCCCAGCCCTCGATTTCTACAGAATTATAAGACTTCCTTTGTTTCAAAAGCATGTTCCTTTGCCGCAGCGCCTTGTGGTATTTTTTCCAAATCTCTATGTAGCCCTGTTCCACGTGAAACAACGACCAATCGAGCCAGCGTCTTCTGACTTTTGGAGGTCCCGTAAAAAGAAGCTGATAGTCTGGGGTTAACACGTAAATGGGTATGTTTTTAGCCTGTTGTGAGGCGGTTTGTACGTGTTCCCCATTAAATTTAATTTGGGTTGCGCCCGATCCCTTTTCGACACCAACAGAAAAACTTTTGTTCTCTCTCATTCCTTTTGCAAAAACACGGAGCCTCTTATGTTTCTTTGTTATTACATCGCTTATTCGTTTGCTTCTAAACGATTTCAGGCACGATAGCAGGTAAATGCTCTCCAAAATGGAGGTTTTTCCGCTAGCGTTTGGACCATAAAAAACATTCAATGCTGGGTTCGTTTGAAGAGTAAAATCCTTTAGGTTGCGAATCGAATTTACAGTAAGTTCTTCAATATAAAGCATTTTTTAAAGTTTCATCGGCATCACCACGTACTGACATTGAAAATCTTTTTCTGGGGTTATCAGGCAACTGCTATTGGGGTTTTGAACGCTTAATTTAACTTTTTCGGTTTTAATCGTCTTAAGCGCCTCGATGAGATATAGCACGTTAAAGCCGATTTCCATTTCTTCCCCTTGATAATCAACGCCCAGTTCTTCGTCAGCCTCCTCTTTTTCAGGGTTGTGCGCTGTGATGCTTAGCGTGTTGCTCGCAAACGCGATCCTTACGCCGCGATATTTTTCATTGGATAATATCGACACCCTTTCCAGGCTGTTTTTTAACGCCTCTCGATCAGCAACGACAATTGCCTCGCTCGGCTCTGGGATAACCTTTTGATAATCCGGGAATTTTCCATCGATAAGTTTGCTTGTAAACGCCAGATGTCCGGTTTTTGCCTGTATGTGATTTTTGCTTATTCTTATGCTTGTGGTCTCTTTTGTGGTTTGAAGCAAGCGTATTAGCTCGGTCACGCCTTTTCTGGGGACAATTATTTGTTTTGGTTGGTCAATTTTTGTTTTTATTTTCGTTTCATCGAACGCCAGTCTGTGGCCGTCAGTTGCAACTGCAACCAAGGTGTCATTTGCGATCTCAAGCAATAGTCCGTTTAGATAATAACGAACATCTTGCTGCGCCATCGCGAATTCTGTGTTTGCCAAGAGTTTTGTTAGTTTTTCTTGGTCGATTTCAAAATCTGCTGTTTCGTCTGTTATGTCAATTACGGGAAATTCTTGCGCGGGGAGGGTTGCTAACGTAAACCTGCTCTTTCCGCACTTGATAAGTGTTTTATTTTCTTTGACATCAAATTCCAGTACGGCTCCATCAGGCGATAGACGGCATATGTCCAGTAGTTTCTTCGCGGGTAACGTGAGTCTCGTGCTTTGTCCTAGTTCGGCCGCAACATCAACAACCAGCTCAACCTCCATATCTGTTGCTGTTATTGAAAAAGATTCTGGTTTTATATTAAAAAGCAGATTCGAAAGAATGGGTAGTGTTTGACGTCGATCGACAACGCCACTCAAAGCCTGTAGAGGCGACAGAAGATTATCTCTTTTAATATTAAAATTCATATATACACCTTATTATTACTATTATTAGTCAGTCAATATTTTGTGGGTAACTTTTTTTTATAATTAAAATCATATATTTATGTCTAAAATGCACCTTAATACGTTTGTTAATAACTCTGTTTTTTCTGTTAGCATGCTGTTAATCAAAGTGCGCAAAAAACACACACATCTGTTCCCCACAGTTAATTATCAGCTTGTTATTATGTTTGTTAAGTTTGTGTAATCCTCGTCCACACGGCTTTCCGTTTCTCTTAGCTCTTTTATTTTTCTGTGGGCGTGTATAACTGTTGTATGGTCTCTTCCCCCAAAAGCGTCCCCTATCTCAGGAAGACTGTGGGTTGTTAGGTCTTTCGTGATGGACATAGCTATTTGCCGGGGCCTAGTTATCGACCTATTTCTCCTTTTTGACAGCAGATCGGCAACCCTTATTTTATAGTACTCCGCCGTTGTTTTTTGTATGTTTTCTATAGTTACTTGTTTATCTTGAATTTTTAATAAATCACGAAGTGCATTTTTTGTAAATTCAAGATTTATTGGTTGTTTTGTAAGGTTTGCATTAGCAATTACACGATTCAATGCACCTTCAAGCTCGCGAACATTCGAACGAAAACGCTCGGCTATAAAAAAAGAAACGTCATCCGGAAGCTCAACAGATGTTTTTAAAGCTTTTTTCCGGACAATTGCCACCCGGGTTTCGAGCTCAGGCGGCTCAATGGCAACAGTTAATCCCCAGCCAAAGCGCGACTTTAATCGCTCTTCTAGCCCACTAACTTCTTTTGGGTAACGATCGCAGGTCAAAACTATTTGGTGTTGACCCTCTAAAAGCGCATTGAAAGTATGAAAAAACTCCTCTTGAGAGCGTTCTTTTTTTGCAAAAAATTGAATATCATCAATAAGAAGGGTGTTTAATGAGCGATAATAGCGCTTAAACTCATTGATTTTATTGTGTTGCAACGCACTGACCATGTCTGCCACAAACCTTTCAGAGTGAAGGTATGCTATTTTTGCAGAAGGGTCGCTTTCTAAAATCTGCCACCCTATTGCATGCATCAAATGCGTCTTACCGAGACCAACACCCCCGTAAATAAACAAAGGGTTGTATGCGCCACCAGGGTTTGTGGAAACCTGAACCGAAGCCGCCCTTGCGAGCTGATTCGAGTTGCCTTCAACAAAAGCATCAAAATTAAATGCCCGATTCAAGCTGTTTGGGGTGCCCCCGACGGGCTTTTTCACGGCAGGCTTTTCGCCAGACCCAACCAATCGTTTTGGTTGCGAGCTTTGTTCTTCTTCAGATCTTGCTTGCCGGGTTCCTACGCCCAGTTGCACCAAAACTTTTTCTTGGTTGGGGCGGGTGTTTGAGAGAAGTTCTTCGATTCTTGATAGATAGCGCTCATTTATCCAGTCTTGCACAAAGCGGTTTGGCGCAAGCAGTTCTACGCTGCCGTTTTTTTCAATTGCGTGTAAAGGGCGAATCCAGGTATCGAACTGCTGGCTTGAGAGCTCAACCTCAAGTTGTTCCAAACAGTGTTTCCATGGAGTTGTTTCCACCAAATGCCCTCGTTGAAAAAAAATACAAAGAAGAGTGGATTTTATACCCGATGAAAATAGTTATCCACAACTACAAAACATTTTCATAAAATCAGGATATGAATTGACATGATCGACAAGGCAACAGTAACATATGCGACCTTTTTAATCTAAATGGTGTCATAAGGTATTTGAGCATGAAACAAACTTACCAACCAAGCAAACTTAAGCGCAAAAGAAACCACGGTTTTCGTGCAAGAATGCAAACACGTTCCGGAAGACAAATTATAAAAGCAAGACGAAAAAAAGGAAGGAAACGACTTTCAGCCTGAACAACAAAACTCAAATGGTTGCCCCATGTTTAACAGGACGGTTTCGTTTTTATAATAGGCTGCAAAGCCAAGAGGATTTTGCAGCAGTTTTTGCGTGTAACAACCGATCAAGCGACGAATTGTTTTTATTTTTGTCAAAAAAAAATGGCACAGACATAGCGCGCCTCGGTCTTGCAATATCTAAAAAATATATAAAAAAATCTGTCGACAGGAACCGTATTAAACGAATTGTAAGGGAGAGTTTTCGTTTGCAAAAAAAGAACTTAAAAGGAATTGATGTTGTTGTGTTGTTAAAAAAGGAAATTAATAAAAGACGCATTAAAGAAATAAAAATACTCGATACGCACTGGGAAAAAACAACAAAGTGAAAACAATAATAATAAAGCTGGTTATTTTTTATCAGCGATTTGTTAGTCCTTTCTTCCGTCCGTGTTGCAGGTTTTATCCAACATGTTCCGAGTACACGAGAGAGGCTTTGGCAAAACACGGAATTTACAAAGCTCTTTTTTTATCGCTCAAAAGGTTTATAAGATGTAATCCTTTTTTTAAGGGCGGAGTCGACCTTGTTCCCTCACAAAATAAAAAAAGGAGCGCCTAATGGAGACGCCTCGTTTTTTACTATTAATTTCACTGGGCTTGGTGTTGACCATGATTTATACCACGTGGATAAATGATTATGGACAAAGCAAGCCAAACTTAGAGTCTACAGGGGCAGCTACTTCTCCACTCGAACAAGACGTGCTTCCCTCTGATGTTCCATCGCTAAGCATCGACAAGAGTTTGTCGCCAAGTCCAGCGAACAAAGAGCACGACAAAAAAGGGAAAACAATAAATGTAACAACCGATGTGCTCGACATTAAAATTGATACAGCGGGGGGAAGTATTGTACGTGCAGCATTAAAAGACTATCCGGTTTCGAAAAAAGATCCTGCACGAAAAATAACGCTTTTATATAAAAAAGACACAAACTATTTTTATGTATTACAAGGGGGCGTTTTATCAAGGGGAGACGGAGTAAATCCTGATACAGCTTTTAATGCCGAGAATATTAGCTATTCAATTGGCAATGACGATAGTGTATCTGTCCCGCTATATTTTGATTCCGAGAGCGGCGTCAGGATCATCAAAACCATTACTTTTTATCGAGGTAAATATGTTGCTGACATAGATTATGAAATAAGCAACCAATCTCAAGGTGATTGGACAGGCAGAGCCTACGCAGAAATAAATCGAACGAAACAAAAAGAACAAGAATCAAGATTTATATACACATACACAGGCGCAGTTATTTCAACACCGAAAAATCGCTATGAAAAAATTAGCTTCGATGATATTGATGACGAAGACGAAGAGGCTTCGGCAACTAATGGCTGGGTGGCAATGCTACAGCACCATTTTTTAACCGCCTTAATTCCCAGCGACAAAGATGAGATGTATACCTACTACACACGCAAAGGAAACACTAGAAATTATATTGTAGGCGCAGGGCTCCCCACACAAAATATAGCCCCTGGCAAAACATCAACATTTTCTCACAAAGTATATTTCGGGCCAAAGACTCAAAAAGAAATAGAAAAGATAGCCGAAGGCTTAAGCTTAACGGTCGATTATGGAATTTTTTGGTTTTTAGCAAAACCACTTTACTGGTTGTTGGATTATATAAATATGTTTACTAAGAACTGGGGATGGTCAATAGTTTTGGTGACAGTTTTTTTAAAACTACTTTTCTTTAAGTTATCAGCAGCAGGTTATCGATCTATGGCAAACATGAGAAGAGTGCAGCCTAGACTTGTCGCTATCAAAGAGCGTTATAAAGATGATCGAACGCAACTAAACAAAGCTATGATGGATATATATAAGAAAGAAAAAATAAACCCTCTGGGAGGTTGTTTCCCGATTCTTGTGCAAATACCAGTTTTTATTTCTTTGTATTGGGTTCTTTTGGAAAGCGTCGAGCTTAGACAGGCTGAGTTTATTTTTTGGATACAAGATTTATCTATAGCCGATCCATTTTTTGTGTTGCCTCTATTGATGGGCATATCAATGTATTTACAGCAAAAGCTAAATCCTGCGCCAATGGACCCGATACAGGCAAAAGTGATGGCGATATTACCAGTTGTATTTACAGTATTTTTCGCGTTTTTCCCTGCAGGCTTGGTATTGTACTGGGTTGCCAACAACATTCTTTCAATAGCACAACAGTGGGTGATAACACGTAACATAGAGAAAAGTAATTCTTAAATATAAAACAACTTGCTTCAGTAGTTTGGAATGTTAGAACACAAAGACACAATAGCAGCAATTTCAACGCCGCCTGGCAGAGCAGGGATTGGAGTAATTCGCGTCTCAGGAAAGAATAGCAGCAAGATTTACCATGCACTTACGAGCTACAAACCAAAGCACAAACAAGCTCAATACGTTTCTTTTGTCTCATCCACAAACGAAATTATTGATGAAGGGGTTTCGCTATACTTTAAAGGCCCTTCATCATATACCGGCGAAGATGTAGCCGAGTGTTATGTTCATGGTAACCGGCTCATATTAGACATGCTGCTCGAGGAAATTGTTACTCTTGGTGCAAGACTCGCTTTACCGGGAGAATTTACACAGAGAGCTTTTTTAAATGGAAAAATTGATTTAATTCAGGCTGAAGCAGTTGCAGATTTAATCGATAGCAACTCAAAAAAAGCAGCAAGGAGCGCTCTTCAATCTGTTCAGGGCGTTTTTTCAGAAAAGATAAAAATTATAAAAACAAAAATAGTCGAGACGAGGGCGTTAATCGAAGCCTCACTGGATTTTCCTGAAGAAGAAGATGTCATAATAGATTTTGCGCCCGCAATAGAAAATTTAAAATGGTGCACAAAAGCAATACATGAGTTATTGGCAAAAACTAAAACGGGCAGAATGTTGGACCATGCCCCCATAATAGTAATTGTCGGCAGACCAAATGCAGGAAAGTCTACACTTATTAACTCTCTTTCAGGCGCTGACCCAGCAATCGTGTCCGAAGCTCCGGGTACAACACGCGACTTAATAAGAGAGCCAATTCTATTGCGTGAGCAGCCAACGGTTTTTATAGATACCGCGGGAATACAAAATACGAACGATCCCATAGAAAAAGAGGGTATAGAAAGAACATATAAAGCTATTGCGATTGCAGATCTTGTCCTATGTTTAATCGATGGCAGTTTTAATAAAAAAGAAACCATTGAGTCAGAAATAAAAAAATATATATCGGACGATGTTGAGTGTATTTTTGTAGCTAGTAAGATTGATTTGCACCGAGAAAATAATAATGTTTTACCAACGTTTATAGAAATTTCAGCTAAAACCGGCCAAGGGATTGAAAAGCTGATTAATAAGATATGTTTAACGCTTGATTTGACGGCAGAGGAGGACATAATCTTTGCAAGAAAGCGCCATATTAATGCGCTTAGTAATGTTGATAGCTACATTAAAGAAGCATTATCGAGTATAGAAAGAAAACAGGGCATGGAGATTGTTGTAGAGTTTTTAAGACAAAGCTCGTCCGAGTTTGACGAGATTATTGGGAAGACAACAGCAGATGATGTTCTAGATAGCATATTTTCAAGCTTTTGTATTGGTAAGTAATTTAAAAAACTTTGAGTTAAAGGAAGTTATAAATGAACGAAGTATTAAGAGTTTTAGAAAAGATCCTTAAAAAGTCCGGGTATACTATAAAAAAACACCCAAAATATAATTTATTGCCCTTAAAAAACTTTCAAAACGATCCTTTTCTTAAAACCACCTACGATGCTTTTGATAACAAAGATAAGCTTGTGCTAGCTGATGATGTTTCCAAACTAAATGTTTGTTTAAGAACTTGTGTCAGTAAAAAAAGAGCTGGGGAAAGTTATAGCAAGCTGACAGGAGTTGCTTTGGACCAGCATCTGTTTAAGTGTATACAATCTTTAGTTGTCTCAATAAATGAAGCAGTCGAGCATAACAAAAAAATCAAGCTAACTGTTTTTGATGATCGTTCTGATAAAGCTGCATTAGAAAACATAAATAATATATTAGGCAAAGCGAAGTGTGGTTATGAAGTAATAAAAACCAAAAATGCAGGTCAGGGTGGTTCGCTTTACGAGCACTTTAGTTTTTCTCGGGATAAAAACAGCTTATTTTATTTTTGCGAGGACGATTATTTGCATACGCCAAGCGCAATAAATGAAATGATAAGTTTTTATAGAGATATATACGAAGAAGCATCTACACATTTATTAATTCATCCACAGGAACACGAGCTTATCTATTCACAAATTAATTATCCATCCTATATTCTAGAGGGACAAAATAGAAGATGGCGAACAATAAGTCACTCTACACACACATTCTTTACTCACTCATCAATTGTAGACAAATACTGGAGATATTTTGATAATACAAAGTATGTCGGAAACAAAGAAAAACGTCATTTAGGATCTGAAAAGAGAACAACCGATAAGCTTTTTAACCATATCCCCGGTTTCTCGCCAATACCACCAGTTGCCGTTCATCTCCAGTCTAAAGAGAGTCTGCCACCATTTTTTGATTGGAAAAAAGTGTGGGACAGTTTTTAAAATATCCAAAATAAGACTCATTTTATTGTGTTGTAAACATTATCTGGAGTTATGTTTGCGATATTAATATTGTTTTCAATCACAATAGCCCCCTTCCTATTTGGGTACCATTTGGGAGAGAGCTCTCTAGTTGAAAAAAGTCCTATTACATTAGTTCCCGCTGCATCGCAGAGGTGCATAGCCCCGGTGTCATTGCTTATCGCCATTTGTGAACGTTTAAAAACAAAAAACAATTCTGAAATTGATAATTTATTACAAAGATTATGACTATTTTTTGTTCGAGAATTTATATGCTCAGCTTCTTTCACCTCCAATGGGCCGCCTACTATTATAATTTCATAGTCATTTCCAATTAAATTAGCTAGTTTTATCCAGCTATCTAACGGCCATTTTTTTGTTTTTAGCTTTCCGCCAATTATAAATACCATTATATTTCTTTTTAACAGTTCAACTATGCCTCTATCCGTAGGCTCTTTTTCTTTTATTGGGTAAGCCACATCCCCAATTATTCGTTCATGTTTTAAATTGTTAAGTAATCGCATAGTTTCTGTAGGAATTTGCAAATATTTTTTTTGTGTTTCAATGAAAGATTTTATCCTTCCGCTATCCCAACCAAATCCTGATTTGATCTTAAGAAAAAAACGAACAAAAAACATATTTCTAATTGATTTATATAAACCCAGGTTTTGGGGTAGCTGAATAAAAAGGTCGTATCTGTTTTCTTTGAGTTCATCGAGAGTCTCTTTCCTATTTTTTTTACCTCTTACTAAAATATTGTCGATTAAGCCATCTTTAAGCCCTAAGTCAGAAAACGTTACTCCACTATCAGAAAAGGTTATCAAATCTATTTTTGCTGATGGAAAGTTTTGCCGAATTATAGATAGGGATGGTAGCGCTACAACAGAATCACCAAAAGCACCATCACGATTTATTAAAATTTTTGAAAAGGATTTATAGTCTTCCTCTTTAAAGATTATATACCTAAATATCTTTATAAATAATAAGCGAAATAATATAATTGTTTTTACGTAAAATAATTTTATTTTTTCTAAATTAGTCATATTAGATTTTGTTTTTTTATTTTGCTAATAACGTCATCTACAGAAACTGCAGATATATCTTTTGGTTTAAATCCCGCGTCATTTTTTGGAATTACATTATTAGGAAAAATAACGTTTTGCATTTGCCCGAGCGCATGGGTTCTTCTGGGGTATGTTGGCCCAAAAATTCCGAATACCGGTATTTTTGAGCAGGATAAAATATGCATTGGCGCTGAATCATTAGTTACCGCGAATTTAGATCTTCTGCCTAGCTCTGCGAGACTTAAAATATCAAAATCACAGGTAGCATTAATGCCGGTAGATTTTGTTAAGTGCGCATTTAACATAGAATCATCAACTCCTCCCACCCACACAATTTCAAAATAATTTTTAAGAATTAGCGCAAGCTCTTTAAAGAAGGGCCACCTTTTTTGAGTATGTTTATTGCTGGATCCAGCATGCATTATTATAAAATTCTTTTGCGTTAAATTTTTTTCTTTTAACCAGCTAGAAATTTTAGTGATAGTATTTGGCGGAGCAGGTAGCGATGGCTCAGGTAGCGCAGGACTAATGCCCGCTGATACAATAATTTGATTTAGTCGTTCAAATGAATGACATTCTCCTTTATATATATCATCGGGGTGCGCCTTATAAGGAAACCTTGGGTGATTTCCAGCACAAAAAGAAACTCCCGATAGCGCGCAATATATTGTACTTCTATCATTGGATTGTAAGTCATATATTTTGTTAAACCTTGCGCTCCTAATCCATAAAATAGTTTTTATTAAATTAAATAAACCATACCTCATACATTTAATGACCTTAAGGTTTCTTATTTCATTGAATAAGTTTTCAAATGCAGGAGTTGTTAGGAGATATACATCATCTTTCTTATGATGAACAAGAATCTTATTAATAATGGATGTTGATATAACAACATCACCCAGCGCGCCTAATTTTATTATTAAAATCTTCAAGCTGTGTTCTTGGTATTATTATTAAAATCTTCAAGCGATGCTGTTTTTGCATAACAAAGTGATATTAATAGCCAAATAACACTTGCCCAAACGGAGCCATAAAACGCCATATGCGCATTTAGCGGGAATACCGCGACCAGAACAGGAATGAAATATGGCATTATATATTTTTTTGATTTTTGATTAAGTATAAATACACACATATATATTATAAAGAGCATGTACCCAATAAATCCAACTACACCAGTTTCACATAATATCTCTAGACCCAATAAGTGTGGCTGAGTTGGCGGCAGTTTAGTTTTAACAAAAATATCATCGGGCTTTGCATACTGGTCGTAAATATGTCGAAATCCTCTCGGGCCTATTCCAATAACACGATTATCTTTAAATATAGAATACGCCGTATCCCAGATTGATAGCCTTAAAGCAGTAGCATCATTGAAAGACTTGTAGTCACCACTAAATATACCTTGAGTAACATTCATTCTAGTTTTCAATGGCTGATGTGAATCAAGCATGATACTAAATATTAGACCAAGTAAAACCGTGATAACACAAACACTCTTTATAAATAATTTTTTTTCTTTAAAATAAATAAATCCATACAGCAAAAAAGATAAAGATGTGAGAGCGAGCATAACCCAAGCTGCACGACGCCCACTTATCAAGACAACAAAAAATAATGGCAACACACTTAATAAAAGATATTTTTTATTAATTAGATTATTGTATATGTATAAAAAGAAAAATGGGGATAGAATTGCACAAATATGTGCGATGGTGTTTCTGGGGTAGAACATACCCGTGATTTGACCAGATTCCCATGGGAAACCAAAGATATCTTTTTTGAAAAAAAATTGAATAGCTCCATCAATTGACCAAAACAAAACGATAAAAAAAATAATTTTTATTATGAAATCTATCTTTTCTTTATCTTTTGCTATGAAATTTATAATAAATATTCCAGCAAACAAAAATCTCAAATATGGTATAACAGTGTGCAAGGAATGATGTATATCAACCGCATTAAATAAAGATAAGACTTGTGGTATCCAAATACACAAAAAAATTAATGTAAAGTTTTTTATGATGCGATCAAATATTAGTATTTTTGGATTTGTTGCAACTATGTAAATACCAATTAGGGCCATTACTCCAACGGGATAGTTATATAATGCTTTACTGATAAATCCGAAAAACGCAAGAATAACAATGAAGCAGGGCCAATAGTCCTTTAAGAAAATTTTTAAATCTTTATTGTCTGTAAGAATCATTGGGTTTTATAAAGATATTTTGAGGGCTAGTATTTATATCGCTCAATAATAATATTTGTTAGTCCAAAAAGATAGCCAATCCCATTTGCTAGTCTAATAAGTCCTTTTTTGGAATTATCTTTATTTAAAAAAATTATTCCCATAATTAAACTAAAAAAGGCACTCAGTAATTTGCCGATTGTTTTTGGAATATATCTGAACCAAGCTGCAACTAGAGAATTATTTTTTCTGTATCTCATGATAAGATTTATTCCGCCCGTGAAATGTCGATAAAGAATATATTTGAGTTTTTCTCTGTCGGGCGTAATAGTCTCGAAAATCACGGCATCGTCTATCCATGCAGATGATCCTCCTAGTTGACTGGCTTTTGAAAAAAAATCAAAATCTTCACCACCCATAAAATCGAAATAGCGATCAAATCTAAGCGAATAATTTTTAATTAGCCCAGCCGTAAACATTACATTTCCAGCAGCAATATTTCTTGGAACAGCACCTCTTTTATTCTTTCTATCTTGTTTGAAATTTTTAGGCGTAGATGTTTTTTTTGTTGGTATAACTGGCCCTGCTCCAATATCAACTTTATATTCATCAATACCTTTTACCATATTATTTAGCCAGTTTTCATGGGCAAATTCATCGTCATCGATAAACCCTATTAAATCAGCTTTATGAAGGATAGCTTTTTCTAATAAATTGTTTCTCGCCGATGAGATTCCACGCTCTGATTCAATATAATAAAAGCAGTTAACAGCAAAATCATTTTTAATATTATCAAAAGCAATTTTACCAGATCCCAATTTATCATTATCTACGACTATAATGATTGGCAAATAACTATCAGGAACTTTGATTTTTGTAAGAGAAAATAAGCAATTTTTTAATAACTCCGGTCTCATATATGTTGCTATACATATAGTAATTATTTTCTTGTGTGTGACCATAATCTTTTTATTCTTTCTTGTCGTATAGCGAGGTATAGGTTTGTAGTGTTTTTTCTAACATTGAATCAAGTGAAAAACTATTTATATTTTTAACTTTTGGTGTAGATGTATAAAACTTACTAATTAATTCTACAGCAGAATCAATATTGAGAGGTATCACTTTGCCCTCTGGAAATAGTTCACTTAATACTTCAGATGCTCCTCCATGATCGTATGCAATGACGGGGACACCAATACTCAATGCTTCTAATGCAGTTCTTCCGAATGCTTCTGGGATTTTTGCCAAGGACAATACTAAATCAGATTTTGCCATGATCTCTTTTATATCATCCCTATGCCCAAGAAAGGTAAAATTTTTACTCATTCCAAAGTTTTCGATTATATTTTTTAATTCATTTAAATATCTTTCTTTTTTCTTATCTATGCCTCCTACAAATAAACCATGTGCTTTTACACCAGATTTATTTAGTTTCGTTATTATTTCAATAAAGTCATTTTGACCTTTCCATCTTGTTATTCGTGCGGGTAGACAAACTAAAAAATTATTATCTGGGATATTATTACTTTTTTCCCATTCCTGTAGCCATTGAGATGTAGGTTGAAAACCAAATTGAAAATTATTCTTATCAACACCTCGATGAATAACGTTAATATTATTTATGTTGGTGTCTGGGTAGTTTTCTATAATATAATTTTTTATATAATTTGAGATAGCGATAACACGATCGCCTTTAGTCATTATTTTACTGTAATAATTTACAGAGTATGGGCCATGGACTGTTGTTACAAAATAAGGTTTTTCTTCTCCCTTTATTTTGTTTAAGGCAATATATGATAGCCATGCAGGAAGACGAGATCGTGCATGAACAATATCAATTTTATTTTCCTTAATTATATTTTGGAGTACAGGTAATAGTTTGAGAGAAAATAAAGATTTTTTACCCACTGGCAATTCAATATGTTTGCTACCGCCTGCCTGTAGTTTCGGGATTAAGCGCCCCGGCCCTGATATAACAATAGAGTTGAAACCTCTTCTAATAAGTTCATTTGCGACTTCGACAGTTCCCCGTTCAACGCCACCATAATCGAGATTTGGTAATATTTGTAATATAGTTTTTTTCAATTTTCTTAAATTAAAATTTCTTTGATAAAAAAATTAATCCAGGTTTCTTATTTTTATAAAACTTTACTATTTGAAAACCATATCTGCTAAATAGCATAGAAACTGTTTTTTTTGTAAAGTGTTGAACATGTATTGGTGGGCATAGCACGTCCCACTCTTTAATATTATCGGGTACTTTTGGGTGCCCTAAATCAGGTGTTGTTATGTATAGGTAGCCATTTTTTTTAACCAATTTTTCAAGAACCTTCATATATAAATTTATATCACTTACATGTTCAATCAATTCCGAAGAATGAACAAAATCATATTGATCTTCGGATTTAATAAGTTCTGTAAAGTCCGCACAAAAATAATTCACGAATCTAAACCTTCTTTTTGCATATGCAACAGCTTTTGCATTTATATCCACGCCATTTGATGATTTGGCTATAAAGCTTAATGCATATGCAACAAAGCCACCACCGCAACCAAAATCTAAGCATTTTTTGTTAATTGCATACGGGAGAAACCTAGGTAATTTTATAAACGCACGCCTTAGTCGCGAACTTGCTTTTTTATAACCATCTTTAGCTTTAGTATCTTCTTCTGTGTATATTTTATTTAATATAGTTTGATTTGGCATCGGATTTAAAAATAGAAATTCACAATTTTTGCAACAGTCAAAACTATAGTCATTTTTTTTCAAAAAGTATGAAATCTCAGAGTCATTGCAAGCGGGACATAAGGCTGTTTTTTGTGTTTGGTGTTTCATAAAATTCAATCTAAACCATTTTATTTAATATGATTGAAGCGCAACGTTGTGCTTCAGCTAAGATTAAATTATTAGCCGTCAATTTATTTCCTTTTTTCCATGACCTGAAAGACATAACGCTTTTTTCAGTTATTAAGCAGTCAATAGAATCATTTATTCTATTTGCGTGTTCTTTTGATAGATCAAACAGTCCGACTTTTGCCCCAGAAGTAAGTGATTCATATATCATAGAGATACTATCAGGGCTCACCCATATGTTATCTGCTAGAAAAATAAGGTCCTTTATTTTTTTGCTATTACCTTTTTCAAAATATGATATATCAACATTCTTATGATTCAATTTTGAAATTTTTGAAATAATATTTTTAGGAGTACGTGGTGAATTTGAGATTGTCCAGCGGATTTCATTACACACTGTGACAACCATGTTTACTTGTTTGACGATAGAATTGGTATCCCACCTATAGTGTTTAGACGGACCACCAATTAAGATTACTCCCAATTTTTTTTGTTTACTCTTATTGAATTTCAACGCATTTAATGCTCCATTTGATGTAATAACATTTTCCTTTTTTTTGGGAGCATCATGTTTTGGTATTATGCATAAATCAAAACAACTTAACGGTAAGCTCGGCTTCATCAAAACTATTATTTTCCCCTTCCGCGCCTGTTTAGCTGAGAGCATTGTTAGATGTGTTTTATGCCCTGCGCCAATAATAAGATCTGGGTCTGGTAAGTGTTCCCCATATGGGAATTTCTTTGAAACATAACTCTTTATAGACTCGATAAAAGAAACAGCTTCCAAGTCATATTGTTTACATTGCGATAAATTTTTAATTGCTTGACACAATCCAGTGCTCTGAGAATCATGACCAGACTTCCCATCTGTAATACGCCAAATATTTAATGTCATGTTAATTTATTTAAACATTATTATTTTTCTAAAATATACTCTGTCCCACAGTAGGGGCACTTTGCTTTGTTTGATGAATTTATTGGTAAATAGATTTTTGGGTGTTGGCTCCAAAGATTTATGTCTGGAAGTGGGCAATGTAGAGGCAGCTGATTCAACTTTATATTCACAACCATCTGATTGTCATCGGTTATTTTTTTCATTTAATTTTTTAAGCAATGTAATTTAGCCAGTTTTTGTAGTCATCAATTTTACCGCTCACACAGTCGAAGTACTGGTTTTGCAATTTTTCAGTAACAGGACCTTTTTTACCACTTCCAATAATACGATTATCAAGTTCACGAATAGGAGTAACTTCGGCCGCTGTTCCAGTAAAGAAAGCTTCATCCGCTATGTAAATTTCGTCTCGCGTTATTCTTTTTTCTTTGAATGCAATATTATTTTTATCAGCGAATTGTGCGATAGTATCTCTTGTTATTCCTTCAAGTGCTGAGGTTAAATCAGGAGTATATAGAGTCCCATCTCGTACTATAAAAATATTTTCACCACTTCCTTCAGCAACATAACCATCAACATCTAATAATAACGCTTCATCATAACCAGCAGACATAGCGTCTTGAAGAGCAAGCATAGAGTTCATGTAATTGCCGTTAGCTTTAGCTTTGCACATAGTGATGTTTACATGATGACGTGAAAAAGATGACGTTTTGACTCGGATACCTTTTTCTAATCCTTCATTTCCTAAGTAAGATCCCCAAGCCCAGGCAGCGATCATCACGTGCACCTTAAGATTATCCGCTCTTAAGCCCATCCCTTCAGAGCCATAAAAACACATTGGTCTTATATAGGCGGTTTCAAGATTATTCTTTTTTACCGCCTCTAGGCATGCCGTATTTAATGTTTGTTTATCAAAGGGCATTGGCATATTCAGAATATGTGCAGATGAGAATAGTCTATTTATATGGTCTTCCAGACGAAAAATACTCGTACCCTTTTTTGCTTTGTATGCTCGAATACCTTCGAACACACCCATTCCATAATGTAGAGTGTGAGTTAAAACATGTACTTTAGCGTCTTTCCAAGGAATAAATTTTCCATCCAACCAAATTACGCCATCACCATTATCCATGCCCATATTTACATTTCCGATTATTTATTTTCAATGAATGGTATAAATTATTATTGATTATATAGGTTTATAATATAGATATTATGTTAATGTTCAAATGAGCCGTAATCAATAAATCTTTGAAAAATAATTAAAAAAATAGGAAATATCTAGTGATTAGAGAAATATTATCTGATGAGGCATACGGTATACTAGTAGAATCAAGAGATGCTGTATTGATAGACGTTAGAAGCACTATGGAGCATGAGTATGTTGGTCATCCCAAGGGCTCAATACCTATAGCTATTAAGGAGCCGCCCACCTGGGCAACCTCACCAAATTTTTTAGATAATATAGACTCAGCATTGAAAAACAAGCTTTCTGGTGCTGATGATATATTAAGCACAAAAATTTTATTAATTTGCAGAAGCGGGAAAAGGTCAGGAGAGGCTGCGGAAATATTAGAAGCTGCAGGGTATAAAAATATTTTTAATATAGTTGATGGCTTCGAGGGCGATAAAGACGATAATAATCACAGAAATTTAATCAATGGTTGGAAATTTAACAATTTGCCATGGGAGCAAAGTTAACAATAAACTTATTTCTCAAAAAACTTACCGAGCACTAATCCTATCTCAAACAAAAAACATATTGGAACCGCAAGTAAAATTTGAGAGATTACATCAGGCGGTGTTAATAACATACCGACAAAGAAAGCAAAAATTATTACATAAGGACGGTTTGAGCTAAGCTTTTCAGTAGTTATAATTTTAGATTTAACTAATAGTATTGTTGCAATTGGAATTTCAAAGGATACACCAAATGCAAAAAATAGTTTTAGTATAAAATTTAGATAATGATTTATATCAGTCATTATCATAATGTTACTAGGCGCTGATGACGTAAAAAAAGAAAATAAAATAGGGAAAACACTGTGATAACAAAATAGTATACCTAAGTAAAAAAGGAGTGAACTGCTTATTAATATTGGCAACATTAATCTTTTTTCACTTTTGTATAGACCAGGCGCAATAAATGTCCAAACTTGAAATAGTATGAAGGGCATAGAAAAAAATATTCCACAACATAGAGTTAATTTAAAGGGAGCAAAAAAAGGTGATGCAACTTCTGTTGCTATCATGCTACTACCATCTGGTAATTTTGCTATTAGAGGGCTCGCAACAAAATTATATATTTCATTAGAGAAAGGAATTAAAATTAATGTTATAACAAAAATGCATGTAATACTGCATAAAACAGCTTTTCGTAATTCGAGTAGGTGAGAATAAATTGTTTGTTCCGAGTTGCCTTTCATGACTTAGTAAAGCATCAATTATTTTTCTTTGTGTATATTTTTATCTGGCGCTTCATCCATAAGTTTTTCAACATGGTTTATGCTATTTTGTAACTCACTCACTTCATCAATATTCATTTCATTTGTGAATTCTTTCTTTGCATTTTGTACATACCTGCGTAGATTTTTTAATAATTTGCCAGTGTCTTTTGTAAATTCAGGCAATTTTTCTGGCCTCACAATAACTACCGTAATTACAGCAATAGTTATTAATTCCCAAAACCCGATATCAAACATAGGTTAGGTTAATTAATAGTGATTTATTCAAAAAGTTAATTATCACGGCATCACAGAAATTTATTTTTCTTTTTCATCGTTTATGCCGCTATCAGGATCACTTTTTTCATCTCCGGAGATCGCATTTTTAAAACTCTTTAGGAAACCTCCTAAATCTTTACCCATACCTTTTAATTTTTTTGTTCCAAAAAGTAAGGCCACGATTATCAGAATAATCAATAATTCTTTTACTCCCCAAGCACCCATGCTCATATCCTCCAAGTGTTAATTATTATGATTTAATAATAGTTGGTCATAACTATCTAATGTTAAGTAATTTCGAAACATAATCACAGAGGCACGAGCTTACTTGGAGCGATTTGCTTTTTCTTCTATACCAGAGACTCCAAAGCGTTTCTCCAGTTCCTTTAGGATATCGCTAATTTCCAAATTATGGTGTTTTAGTAGGACAATAGTATGAAACCACAAGTCAGCAATTTCATGAATTATAGCATCATTATCACCACATTTAGACGCAATTACCGTTTCTGTAGCTTCTTCACTTATTTTTCTTAAGATAGAGTCACCGCCTTCGTTGAATAATCTAGCCACGTAAGACTCATCAGGGTTTGCAGTTTTTCGTTGTTCCAGAATTGTGCTAAGCGCCTCAAGAATATCATTTTTTTCATCAAGTTTATTTTTCATAAATATCTTTTGGGTCTTTCAGTATTTCCCCAGATTCTTCCCAGTTTTTATCAGTTAATTCATTGAAAAAACAATGATGTCTCCCAGTATGACACGCAATTCCTCCAATTTGCCTAACATTTATCAAAAGAGCGTCATAATCGCAGTCAGTTCGTATTGATTCCACAAATTGGTAGTGTCCAGATAATTCTCCTTTAATCCAAATAGTTTTCCGAGATCTTGACCAATAAGTTGCTTTGCCACTCTCGAATGTTTTTTTTAACGCATCCCGATTCATCCATGCTTGCATCAAAATTTGCTTTGTTTCATTCTCTTGTACGATTACGGGGACTAATCCCTCATTATTCCAGTTAATTTTTTCTAACCACGAGTCCATTTTTCTATCACCCTATCTTTACCTTATATGCGAACTTCTATATTTTTTTTTCGTAGGCTTTTTTTTGCATCACCTATTGAATACTCACCAAAATGAAAAATGCTTGCTGCTAAGACTGCATCTGCCTTACCAGAAATTATACCATCTGCAAGGTGTCCAAGATTGCCTACCCCACCAGAAGCAATTACTGGTATCTTAACAGCCTCACTAATATTTTTAGTTAATTCGATATCAAAACCATCTTTAGTTCCATCTTTATCCATGCTTGTTAGTAGTAATTCGCCTGCTCCTAAATTAGACATTCTTTTTGCCCAATTTATCGCGTTTATACCGGTGTTGTTTCTACCTCCATGTGTAAAAACCTCCCAGCAATCCTGAGTATTTTTAGATTCAATTTTTTTAGCATCTATTGCAACGACTATACATTGAGAACCAAATTGCTTGGAGGCTTCTCGAACAAAACTAGGATCCTTAACAGCGGCAGTATTTATACTAACTTTATCTGCTCCAGCTTTTAACATACGTTGAATATCTGACAACGTTCTTATTCCGCCACCAACAGTAAGAGGGATAAAAACCTGACTTGCTACATTTTCAACAACATCTACTAATGTATCTCGATTATCAGAGCTTGCTGTGATGTCAAGAAAAGCTAATTCATCTGCTCCCTGGATATCATAACGTTTTGCAATTTCAACAGGATCACCTGCATCACGGATATTTAAAAACTTTACTCCTTTAACGACTCGCCCGTTATCTATATCAAGGCAGGGGATTATTCTTTTAGCAAGACTCATTATTATGTTTTTTTATTTATTTCATCAGCTAATTTTTGAGCTTGCACAAAATCAAGTGTTCCTTCATATATCGCTCTTCCAGTAATAACACCTAATATACCCTCTTCGGGTGTTTTGCATAGTAAACGTATATCATCAAGATCGGTTACACCCCCAGATGCAATAACGGGTATACAAATATCTTTTGCAAGATCCTCGGTTGCTTTTAAATTTAAGCTATTTAACATTCCATCACGACTTATATCTGTGAAAATTATCGCTGCCACACCGTCTTGTTCAAAATGTTTTGCCATATCATTAGCATCATGATTTGATAGTTTTGACCAACCATCCGTTGCTAATTTACCATTTTTTGCATCTAGCCCGACAATGATATGCCCGGGGAATTCTAAACATACGTCTGAGACGAAGTGAGGAGTTGATATTGCGCGCGTCCCAATAATTACATAATTAACACCAGCATCTAAGTATGTTTGAATTGTGTTTTCATCACGAATTCCTCCACCAACTTGTATATCTATCGTTGGGTGTGTCTCCGCAATCGAATGTATTATATCTACATTGACGGGCTTACCCTCCATAGCACCATCAAGATCTATTATGTGTAGTCTCTTAGCGCCTTGCTCAATCCACTTATCAGAAATTTCTAAAGGGTCTTCTGAATAAATTGTTTCTTTATCCATCTTTCCTTGAGAAAGGCGGACACATTTTCCATTTTTAATATCAATTGCGGGGATTATTAGCATGTGGTTTTTTCGATGAGTATCGACTAATGTAAGAATTTCAAATAAGTTAACTCGATGTTACCCAATATATATATTTTGTTAAAGCAATAATTGTAAAATTATATAATAAAGTACTTATAAATGATTTAGTGAGCTTGGTCCCAATTATTCCCAAAACCTATATCAATTTCTAAAGGGGTAATAAGGGGATTATTCTTTGTCATCCGCTCTTGAATTTCTGGAATAAATTCATTTAATTTATCTGAATGGACTTCAAAAACTAATTCATCATGCACTTGCATAATCATTTTTGCATCATATTTAGTTTCGTTCAGCCATTTATCGATATCTATCATAGCTAGTTTGATAATATCTGCAGCTGTACCTTGCATAGGCGCATTTATCGCAGTTCTTTCTGCATATTTTCTTCGAGTAGCATTTTTTGAAATTATTTCCGGTAAATATAAACGACGTCCATAAACTGTTTCCACAAAGCCGTTTTGTTTTGCTTCTTCTCGAGTATTTTGCATAAAATTTTTAACATCAGGGTATCGGTCAAAATACAAATCAACATATTTTTGTGCCCTTGATCTTTCAATACCTAATTGTTTAGCCAGACCAAAAGAGGACATACCATATATTAATCCAAAATTAATTGCCTTGGCTGCTCGGCGTTGTTCTTTTGTAACTTTATCAATATGCTCATCAAATACTTCAGCTGCTGTATTTTTGTGTATATCATGACCTTGTTCAAAAGAATTTAATAAGCCTTGATCTTTAGATAGGTGCGCCATAATGCGCAACTCTATTTGCGAATAATCAGCTGCCACTATTAAATAGTTTGCAGGCGCGATAAAAGCTTGTCTTATTTTTCTCCCCTCATGTGTTTTTACTGGGATGTTTTGCAAGTTTGGGTTAGACGAGGACAGTCTTCCGGTAGCGGTTACTGCCTGATGATATGATGTATGAACTCGTCCCGTGTCTTTATTTATTATTTTTGGTAGTTTTTCGGTATATGTTGAGCACAGCTTGCTCACACTTCTGTATTCGAGAATAAGTCTTGGAAGCTCATATTCTTCAGATAATTCTAGCAGAACAGACTCAGCAGTTGATGGTTGGCCTTTTGGTGTTTTTGAAAGAACTGGAAGATTCATTTTATCTTCATCGTAAAGCACAGATTGTATCTGCTTTGGAGAACTTATATTAAATTCCTCATTTGCTATGGAATATGCTTGAGTCTGAATTTCAAGCATACGCTTCTTTAAATCGATAGTTTGTTCTGCTAGCATTTTGGTGTTAATTACAACACCATTTCTTTCAATATGACTTAGAACGGGTAAAAGCGGTATCTCAATAGAGGTGTATACTTTTTCAAGCGTCGGTATTTTTTTTAATTTTGAGATTAAGTTCTCGTAAAGTTTTATTGCAATATCTGCATCTTCAGCAGCATACGGTGCTGCTTCCTCAATAGGAACTTGATTAAATGTAATTTGGTTTACACCTTTTCCTGCAACATCTTCGTAATGTACTGTCTCGATATTTAAGTAATTACGTGCAAGCGCATCTAAGTTGTGGCGCGTCGCTGTACTGTTTAATACATATGAAGCTAACATTGTATCATTCTTAATACCCTTTAAATTTATTTTATAATTAGCAAAAACTTCCTTGTCATATTTAAGATTTTGACCAACTTTACTAATGTTTTCGTCTTCGAGAATTGGTTTTAATTTCTTTAGAGTTTCTTTTAATGATAATTGTTTTGGAGCACCAATGTAATTATGTTCAAGAGGTATATAAGCAGCATGATTAGGAGCAACCGCAAAAGAGATCCCAACTATTTTAGCTATCATATAATCAAGACTAGTTGTTTCTGTGTCGATAGAAATCAATTCAGCATTCTTAAGTTTATCTAACCAATAATCTAACTCTGATGCCTTGTAGATTATTTCATATTTCGGCTTACTGGAGTCAGAGGATTTTTTAATCTTCGATTTTTTATTTTTTTCTTTGCTATCTTCTTGATTAAGCTGAGCTAACCATGATGTAAAATTCCATTTTGCATAAATTTTACCGAGTAAGTCATTATTAGCTTCGGTAATAACTAAATCCTCAGGACTTACAGCTAGCTCTACATCACATTTTAGAGTAACGAGTTCCTTTGTTAATGGTATTTTTGGCAAAAAGTCTCGTAAATTTTCACCAACCTTACCTTTTATTTTATCGGCATTTTTAACAATTCGCTCAAGGTTCCCAAATTCGTTTAGCCATTTAGCAGCTGTCTTAGGCCCAACTTTTGGAACGCCCGGTATATTGTCAACGCTATCACCAACAAGGGTAAGGTAGTCAATAATCCTTTCCGGCGGGACTCCAAATTTATCCTTAACTCCACTCGGATCGAGCTTCAAATTGCTCATTGTATTAATCAAGTGAATATTTTTATTCACAATTTGTGCTAGATCTTTATCGCCTGTTGAAATGATGGTTTTAATATTTTTTCCCGCTGCTTTTATCGCAAGAGTTGCAATCACATCATCAGCTTCAACACCATCGATGACTAAAAGCGGAATTCCTAGTGCCTGAATAAGCTCATGCAATGGTTGTATTTGTACCGCAAGCTCCTCTGCCATTTCAGGCCTATTTGCCTTGTATTCTTCATATAAATTATTTCTAAATGTCTTACCTTTTGCATCAAAAATAACTGCAAAATAATCAGGCCCACCCTCAGTCAGGTGTTTTTTTATCATATTAATTACACCAAAAATAACCCCAGTTGGTTCCCCAGAGCTATTAGTAAGAGGAGGCATTGCATGGTAGGCTCTAAATAGGTAATAAGAGCCATCAACAAGCACTAAAGTATTATTGGTCATTTGAAAATAACTAGCTTCATATTATTTTTTAAAAAATCTACATTATCTGCGTATAAATTGTTCTACTTTATATGGCTAAAATGAGATGGTAAAGTATGCAGCAGATGCTCGTAAAGGACTAAGGTAAGTATGAATAAATTCTTTAAATTTTTCGTGCCATTTTTCATTTATTTGGGATTAATTCAGCATGTCAATGCTGGAGATGCAGAACTTTCTACTATTGATTCGCCAGAAATAGACAGCTCCTTTGAGTCTGGACAGGCAATCGAGCCCCAAGTTACGATTATACGAAAAGAAGATAATATAATCGAAGAATATAAAAGGAATGGTAATGTATATATGGTTAGGATCACACCAAAAGTCGGTTTACCGTATATTCTTCTTGATTACGACGGAGACGGTCAGTTAACCCTAAGAAAAGATGAGCTTGATGATGTGCTAGTGCCTCTATGGGTACTATTCGCATGGCAATAATAAATTACTTTATTGATCTCAAAACTAAAAATAACTTTTTTAGTAAGTCATAATTTAAATCTAAATTAGTAAAAAATTATCTATGTCGGTTTATACAAACGTACTTCCACATGAGCTCGACGAGTTTCTAAAAAACTACTCGCTTGGCCAGCTGCAGCAATTCACTGGGATAAGTGATGGTATTGAGAATACAAATTATTTTGTTACAACGAGCAAAGGGCAGTATGTGCTCACAATATTTGAGCAACTTACTTCGAAGGAACTTCCTTATTTTCTTGAATTAATGGCTTTCTTTTCAGAAGCAGGCATACCAACAGCTCATCCAGTATCCAATAATAATGGAAAATATATCTCTTTACTTAAAAATAAACCAGCAGCTTTAGTAAAAAGATTAAATGGCGCTAGCATTGATATCCCTAATGTTAAACAATGTCAGGAAATAGGCTTTCAGATGGCTAAAATGCACCTTTCGGGAGAAAGATTCAAACACTCACGTGATTCGTCTCGAGATAAAGTATGGCGAACAAAAATCGCAGCACTTGTGATGCCAAAGCTAAGTGAAGCAGAGCAAGTTTTGCTAAATACCGAGCTTACATATTTAAAGTCTATAAATGTTAATGCTCTGCCTATTTCCATCATACATGCAGATTTATTTCGTGATAATGCTTTATTTATAGATGATGAATTAACGGGAATAATAGATTTTTATTATGCTTACAATGGTCACGCCATATATGATCTGGCGGTTACTGTTAATGATTGGTGTACAAGTGGCGACAAAAACCGAGATAAAGATAACATGGTAGCATTATTAAATGCTTATCAAGGCACACGCCTAGTAAGCGAAAAAGAGAGAGACAGCTGGATTTACGCTTTACGCTTGGCCGCATTAAGATTTTGGCTATCAAGATTACAAGATAAATATTTCCCACGCAGCGGAGAAATTACTCACACAAAAAATCCAGATAGGTTTAAAGAAATTATTAAACACCGTTCCAATAATCAAGATGAATTGATGAGTGTTTGGGATACTTATTAAAATTTTTTGAAAATTTAACTTAAAAGAAAGATTGTTGCTAACCCTAAGAATGTTACAAAACCAACAACATCAGTGATTGTTGTTAAAATTACACTTCCAGCGATTGCCGGGTCAATACCATAATGTTTAAGAACAATAGGTATTGTTGCTCCTGCTAATGCGGCGATAACAAGATTTATGATCATTGATGCTCCAATTATTAGGCCAAGCGAGAGTTTTTCAAACCATAAAATAACAACCAAAGTTACTATGCATGACCAAAAAACACCGTTTAATACTCCAACAGATAATTCTTTGATAAGAAGAGGTTTTATATTAGTCTTTGCAATTTGACCTAGCGCGATACCCCTTATCGCTATTGTTAATGTTTGGCTTCCCGCGATACCCCCCATTCCAGCAACAACAGGCATAAGAACAGCAAGTGCTACAAGTTGTTGAATTGTATCCTCGAAACGACCAATAACCCATGCCCCAAGAAATGCTGTTAGCAAGTTAATCCCAAGCCATATCGCCCTACGTTTGGTGCTAGTAAGAATTGGCGAAAACATATCTTCATCACTTAGCCCCGCCATGCTTCTTAAGGCCTGTTCAGCTTCTTTCTGAATCACATCTACTACATCATCGACAGTTATTCGACCAAGTAAGAAACCTTTTTCATCAACGACAGCTGCGGAAAGTAAATCCCTTTGTTCAAATGTTTTTGCAATTTCTGTAGTTGGCGTATCAACAAATATATAAGGTTCTTCTTCCATCCATTGGCTTACTTTTGTGTCTTGATCTCGAATCAATAATTCTGTTAAGGGAAGTACACCTAGATACTTATTTTCTCTGTCTACAACCATTATGTTATCTGTTTTTTCTGGGATATTACCCAAAAGACGCAAATAACGACTAACAACATCTAGAGGCACATCAGCACGTATTGCAATGACGTCAACATTCATTAGCCCGCCAGCTGTGTCCTCTGGATACGTTAAGATGGAAGATAATCTGTGACGATTTTGTTCATCCATTGATTGAAGAATTGCGCCTGCGATATCTTCAGGCAAGTCTTGCAATATATCCGCAACATCATCCGCCTCTAGATCTTTTGTTGCATCAACAACCTCATCTGGACGCATGTGTTCAAGTCGTTCAGTTCTTACCGCATCTTGCATATGAGAGAGAACATCACCCTCAATTTCTGTATCAACAAGCGCCCATAATTCTTCTCGCTCGCGACCAGGAACACTTTCCAATATATCAGCTATTTCTGAAGGATGAAGAGAAGCTATAAATGTGCTTGCCGTTTTGCGATCATCTTTTTCTAGTGCCTCATGTAGCGCATCTATAACAGAGGTTTTTTGTTTCGATCTCTTACTCATATTAATAGCATCATTTTTAATGTTTTGAAGTTTAACAGCGCTTTAGATGTAAAGCTAAATTATGTTATTTGGCTAGATGTGATATGTATAAAACTACACAAAGATTAAGTGTTTTAATAAAAAATATGCAGGCAATATCAGACGTTGTTGTTCATCAGTGCTTTTTTAGTTAGTTCTTCTAGTTCACTAATATTTGTTTGATTTATAATTTCTTTAACTTCAAGCATTGTTGCGGGGTGTATGCTAAATTCCTTGAGACCTAATCCTAATAATAATTTGGTGTGTTCTTTTTCACCAGCCATTTCTCCGCACATAGAAACAGGTATATTAGCCTTTTCGCCAGCATTTATTGTTATTTGTATCAGTCTTAAAACAGCAGGGTTAAGAGGATCATACAAATAATTAACTTCATCATTTATCCTGTCTATGGCCATAGTATATTGAATTAAATCATTCGTTCCGATTGATAAAAAATCAAGTTGTTTAGCAAAAATATCAGCACAAATTGCAGATGCAGGAACTTCAATCATTCCACCGATTTTTATCTTTTTGTCATATAGAATTGATCTATTATCGAGCTCATTTTTTAATTCATTGATCATATGAAGCACTTGTTGCATTTCATTTAAATTTGTAAGCATTGGAATCATGATGCGAATCGGTCCAAATGCTGATGCCCTCAAAATTGCTCTCAATTGTGGTCTAAAAAACTCAGGTTCTTTTAAACACAATCTAACAGCACGTAAACCAAGCGCTGGATTTGACCTCATGTGTGTTGAGCGACGACCCATACCATCCACTTCTTTATCTGCCCCTAAATCAACAGTTCTAATTGTCAGAGGCAGCCCTCGAAGTGCTTTTATAACATCTATATAAGTTTCGTAGTGCTCTTCCTCGCTAGGCGGGCTTTTTCTATTCATGTATAAGAACTCTGTTCTGTATAATCCGACTCCCGCAGCACCAACATCTCTAACAGTTTCGAAATCACTTGGGAGCTCAATATTAGCCATCAACGTGATATTTATTCCATCTATTGATTTAGCGGGGGCATCTTTAAGTTTTTCAAGTGATGTATGGTATTTTTTTACTTCTTTTTGTTTATTTTTGTAATGGTTTAATACAGTTTCATCAGGATTAATTAATATTATTCCTGAGTCGCCATCCAGTATCGCATAGTCATCATTTTTAATAAGTTTTTTCGCTCCATGCAAACCGACAACTGCAGGAATTCTTAAATTACGCGCTAAAATTGCTGTATGTGATGTTGAGCCACCAAATTCAGTTGCAAAGGCAGCGATACCATAATGCTGCATTAATACAGTGTCTGCAGGTGTTAAGTCGTCAGCTACAACTAATTTATTTTTTAAATGTTCATGTGGTAATTCATCTAGTATCGGTTTTTGTTTTAGGAGTATACGTAATATTCTATTTACAACATGTTCAATATCATCTTTTCTTGTGCTTAGATAAGTATCAGCCATTTCATCAAAGACATTAACTAGCGCATCACATTGTAGCTTTAAAGCCCATTCTGCATTACATAAATTTTCTTTAATTATCCTTATTGGCTCTTCTGTTAATGCATTATCTTCAAGCATTAGTAAATGTGTATTTATAAATTCAGCTATATTTTTTGAGGTTGAAGTTGGTATTCGGTCTCTAATTGCGCGTAACTCTTCTCTAGCATTTTTCATTGCATCATTAAGTCTAGATATTTCATCCGTAACCTGCTTTTTTTGTATAATATATTCGGGCGCGTCAATTTGATCATCTTTTATACGATGAACTTTTCCAATGGCAATTCCTCGAGATACGCTGATACCTTGTATAGAAATAGTCATTCGTCTTCTCCAAACTTATTAATTATTAAGTTTTCAAGAGATCCTATAGCGTCATTTTCATCAGCTCCAATTGCTACGATATCGATTTCAGTTCCTATGCCTGCGGCCAACATCATTATTCCCATTATACTTTTTCCATTTACTTCACGATTCCCCAATCGTATCATTATTTCTGATTTAAACCCGGAAGCAATACCCACAAATTTAGCGGCAGCACGTGCATGTAACCCGAGTTTATTATTGATTGTCAGTTTTCTTTTCTGCATTCAGAGCACACCTTGGCTATCATTAATATTAATACCGTCAATACCACCACTGTATGCTTTTTTTGTCATTTCTTTTAAATTTAATTTTGGATAGTTCACTATGCGTATTAGCATGGATAAATTTACACCACTAACAATACTTATATTTTCTTTCTCAATTAATTTACACGCGATATTACTTGGTGTTGATCCAAAAAGATCTGTTAAGACAAGAACACCATCACCTTTGTCAAGGTTATGAATGAGTGATATTGCGTTTTTATACAATTCATCAGTAGTCGATTCCAAATGAACAGATAAAGATTTTATTTCTAACGGGCTATCTTTAATCATTTGAGAAGTTGTATTAACAAGAGATATACCAATATCATTATGTGAAATTATCAAAATACCCACACTCATTTCTTTACCGCCTATTTTTTTTCAGACTGAATTAATTTTTCTTGCCTTCGCGCAAATATCTCAGTGGCATTGTAACCATGCTCACGAAGAATATGATTACGAGCAGCACACTCCATCATTACAGCAAGATTTCGTCCTGGTGCAACAGGCAGAGTAATTTCTGGGATATCCATATCGAGTATATTTCTTGTATCATAGCTACCTTCAAGACGATCTATTAAGGCATAATTTTTCTCATCCATTGGCTGCAAATTAATAATTAACCTCAGGTATTTATTTTTTTTAATTGCGCTATCACCAAATAATTCACGAACATTCATAATACCTAGACCTCTAACTTCTAAGAAATCTTGTAATGATTTTGGGCAGGTACCATTTATTATATCAGGCGCTATTTTTGAAAATTTAGGTGCATCATCAGCGATCAAGCGGTGACCGCGTGAAATCAACTCCAATGCTAATTCACTCTTACCAATACCACTTGGTCCAGTTATTAAAACTCCAATCGCCATAACTTCCATATAAACGCCATGTAACGTAAGCATGTCAGCAAATAAATTTGTCAAAAAGTAATGTAAAGTGTCAGCTAATTTATTTCCACTTATTGGTGTTGAAAATAATGGAACATTATATTTATTACTTTTTTCTTTGAGCGACGTAGGAATATCACAGTTATCCGAAACAATTATGCAGGCAGTTTGTTTACTAAAAATTTGCTCAATTGCATCTTGCATAGATATATCCCTTAGCCCATCTAAGTATTTAATTTCCATGCTACCAATAATCTGTATTTGCTGCGGGTGGATTAAATTTAAATGCCCGATAAGCGAAGTATCTTGTGATAAATTTTCTTTTTTTTGATTTTCGCCATCTTTAGTATCCTCATCATTTTTATTTGTTTTAGGTAGAGAAACCTCTCGCATTATTATATTTGCTTGTCCTTCCTTACCGGCCACCCACTTGAGCCGTAACCTTTCATGTTGAACATTAAAAAGTTCTTCTATTGTAAGTTTGTTATTTATATCCAACATTATTTAATTTGTTAAGATCGAGAACATTTCTTCAGAGGATGTTGCTTTTCTAAGTGAATCAACTGTTTTTTTCTCACTTAGCATTCTTGCGAGTATGGCTAATATTTCTAGATGTTCATCAGTTGATTCTTCCGGCACAATCAAAGCAAATATCAAATCAACCGGAATATCATCGATTGACTCGTAATCTATGCTGTTATGAAGCTGAATAAAAGTCGCTATTGTTTTTTTACAATGTTTTAATCTGCCATGAGGTATTGCAATTCCATTACCTATACCGGTGCTTCCCAGTCTTTCGCGTGCTACTAAGCAATCAATGACATCAGTTTGCGATATACCATTATCATGATTAGCTATATTTTTTGCTAATAGTTCCATTGCTGCTTTTTTACTATTACACTTAATATTTGAAAATATATTTGATAGAGAAAGGATGTCAGAAATTTTCATATTCATTAATAATTTTTATTTGTATTTTTTTTAGTTAATCTTTTCTACGATAATCTTTATTTTTTTCTTTTTGTTTTTTCAGTTGTCTATCGAGTTTATCGATAACATCATCAATCGCAGCATACATATTATCACTCTCATTTTCTGCGAATAAATTATCATTTTTTATAACTAGTAAAGCTTCAGCTTTCATCCTTTCTTTTTCGACTGTCAGAATAAAATGAGTATCGATAATATTTTCAAAATGACTTTCCAATTTCTTGAATTTATTTTCTATATGTAGCTGCATGGCATTGGTAATGTTTACATGCCTACCAGTTATATTTATTTTCATTATTATTAAATTGAAAGCCTTTTTCTCTCATTTGAAGGTGGTATTGCCATTGCTTCTCTATATTTTGCGACAGTTCTTCTAGCTATAATTATCCCTTCTTTTTTTAATAATAACGAGATTTTTTCATCACTAAGTGGTTTCTTTGATGGCTCATTATCAATTAAATTTTTTATCATTGCTCGTATTGCCGTCGATGATCTTGAGTCACCTTGATCTGTATTAATATGGCTTGAAAAAAAATATTTAAGTTCAAATACTCCTCTTGGTGTTTGCATATATTTTTTTGTTGTAGCTCGAGAAATTGTTGATTCATTCATATCTAGAGAGCTTGCGACATCCTGTAAAATTAAGGGTTTCATCGCTTTATCACCATGTTCGAGAAAATCACTTTGATGTTCAACGATACATTTAGCGACACTTAATAATGTGTCATTTCTATGTCGTAAACTTTTGATAGTCCATTCCGCATCTTGAAGATGTGATTTTAGTGTTTTGTTATCATTACTATTATCACCCCTATGGATCATTTTTTTGTAAATAGTATTTATTCTAAGCATTGGTATCGCATGTTGGTTTAATTTAACGACCCATTTTTTGTTTTCTTTTTTCACATTAACATCAGGTATAGTATATTCTACCCGCGAGTTATTTATTTGGCTTCCTGGGCGTGCATTTAATTTTTTTTGAATAAAAACCAATATTTTTTTTAACTCATTCTCACTTAATTTGAGCTTTTTTAGTATTTTTTTGTAATCGTGATTTACCAAATAATCAAAATAATTCTCTATTACCTCTTTGGCTTTTTTTACCTCAGGAATTTTTTGGTCAAATTGGCACAGTTGGATGAGAAGACTTTCCTTTGCACTTCTTGCTCCTACACCTGCCGGCTCCAAAGATTGAATTATTTTTAACACAGCTTCAACTTCCTCTAGAAAAATATCTTCCAATGATTCTTTCACTGTTTCTAATACATCATTAAGCGAATTTTCCAGAAAACCATCATCATTTAGTGAATCAACAATAATTTCAGCAATAACTCTGTCATTATCTGATATTGACATTAAGTTAAGCTGCCATCTCAACTCTTCATGTAGCGACTTATACTTATCATCTTCCTCTTCAATCCTAGTTTTATCTACTCCACTTTCAAGATTATTTTTTTTCTGTGTAGTTTTGACGCTATTAACTTCATTCCATACATAATCTGCTTCGTTATATTCTATATCACTTTTACTTGATTCTTCGTTGGGGTCAAATTCGTCATAATTAGATCCATTAGCATTTATCTTTTCTATTTCCGTTGAACTTAAATCTTCATTTGAATCTGCTTCTTCTATTTCAAGCATCATATTAGAATCTAGTTGCTCTTGTATTATCGCATTCAATTCTATATTAGATAGTTGCAACAAATGTATTGCTTGTTGTAGTTGAGGGGTCATTCTAAGCCCCTGCGTTATTTTAAATTGTAATGATGCCTTCATTTTTTTTATTTAATTGTTTTTAAATATATATCAGACTCTAGTCTTATTAGAGCGTGAATTTTTGGCCTAAATAAACATCTCTTACTTTCTTATTTTTTAAAATCTCTTCAGATGTTCCTTTAGCAAGAATTTTACCATTATTTACAATGTATGCTCGATCACAAATTCCAAGTGTTTCTCTAACATTATGATCAGTAATAAGTATCCCAATTCCATGGCCACACAGTTCTCGTATCAGATTTTGTATATCTCCGATTGAAATAGGATCAATGCCCGCGAAAGGCTCATCCAATAGGAGAAACTTTGGTTTAGTGGCAACAGCCCTAGCAATTTCAACACGGCGTCTTTCGCCCCCAGATAGACTTGAACCCAAGTTATTACGAAGATGACTAATACGAAACTCGTCAAGTAGCATATTAACGCGCTGTTTGACAGAAGTTTTATGTGATGAATTATGTGTTTCTAGAATCGCTATTATATTTTCTTCTACCGTTAATTTTTTAAATATTGAAGTTTCTTGCGGCAAATAACTAAGTCCCAAACGTGAACGTTTATCCATACTCAAATTATCAATTTCAAGATCATCAATACGTATGCTTCCAGCACCTGATTTAATGAGACCAACTATCATATAAAAACTAGTAGTTTTGCCTGCACCATTGGGACCAAGTAATCCTATTATTTCTCCGTTTTCTACNACTAAGCTTACATCAGATACAACCTCTCTAGAACGGTAGGATTTAGAAAGATGATGTATTGATAGTTTGCTCATAAGAGTTTTTTTGAAATCAATTATAAAATTATTTTAAAATGTTTTTTTTAGTCTTTTTTTCTTATTATTATCTTTACACGTTCTTCTTTTTTGCTTGCATCTTTTTCAGTTTTATTAGGTAAGCTTTCTGCTTTTACTTTACTTAACTCTGTGTCATATTCTATTTTTTGCCCACTGAACATTAAACCTTCTTGTGTAACTAGTGCGTTGTCAATAAGAATTATATTATTTTTCAATGCATAATATTTCATTTTTAGAGCTTCAGCCTCATCATATGTATCGCTGTTATCCGGTAGTTGTCTATAAGTTGCTGGAGAGCCATTTAATATAACCAGCTTTACGTCATTATTTTCGTCGAAATGCACAGTCATTGTGTGCCCTGTCATTCGAATGCTTCCTTGATTTATAACTACATTACCACGATATATTGTGGTTTTATTTATGTCATCCATTTCAGCTGTATCAGCTTCTATTTCTATATTTTGTTCACTGTCACTCGATAGAGCAAAAACATAATTTGTAGCTGCCACGCATATGAAAATAATAAATAATTTAATTTGCATGGCTTGGCTCTATTGTTGTTTGTACTTTTTTTAAAAATTTCATTTTATGTGTTTGCATATCAATGCGTATACCCATCGAGTTAGTCGTTGATTTTTTAGTTATAACCGTTGTAGGTTTATCGGTTTCAGCATATTTTTTATCAACTAAAACACGAGCATCATCCGTTATTAACTCTAATGACATTTCACCAGTTTCATCTACCTTATATACATGAACATTGCCTCTTAATAAAATAACCTCATTACTAGAAGTTACCCAACCCTTATCTGCGCTAACATTCATTGGTGATTTATCGGTTTGGAATATTTTAAGTTTTGGATAATCCAGCTCCGTAGTATTATCATCTGGATAATGCGCCATATGGGACGCAGTTAACTGATTTTTAGGAGTTCCATCTTCATTCATTTCTAATGTAGTAAAATTCTCCATATAATAATCTGGATAATGCGCCAGTTTAGATAATATTTTTTTATCATCACCAATAAGTTTTTCTAATAGCCAATAACTAAATACAGTAATTATTATAAGTAAAACAACAAGTTTCCATCGAGTGTTAATCATGACCAATTCAACTTATACACCGCATATAACTATGTAATAAGATATGATTCAATTATTTTTTTGAAATTATCCTGAGCAATCATAATAAGCTCACATACTTCTCTTGCTGCACCTTGTCCCCCATTATTTTTTGTTATAAATTTTGCTATTTTTCTAACTTCAGGGTGAGCATCTGCGACTGCAATCGGTAATGCTACTTTATTCATTGCAGGCAAATCGATTATATCATCACCAACATATGCAATTTCGGATGGCATCAAACCTAACTGATCAAATAAGTTTTTTATTGCTTTTCCTTTATCTTTTTCTCCTTGGTAGATATATTTAATCCCAAGTGATGACATCCGCTCAGCAACAATTTTAGACGAGCGAGCGGTAATCACAGCAACATTACACCCTGTCTCCATTAGCATAACTATTCCGTGACCATCTCTTACGTGAAATGATTTATATTCATTTCCATTTTCACCTAGAACCAATTTTCCATCAGTTAAAACACCATCCACATCAAATACCACAAGTTTGATATTTGCGGCAGTTTCTGAAAGTGCTTTTTCATCCATTTTTTTAAATTACCCGAGCTCGCAAAAGATCATGCATATTAAGAATGCCGCACAACTTTTCTTTTTTATCAACAACAACGAGTGCATTAATACTATATGATTCCATTAGTGCTAACGCTGATGCAGCAAGCGCATCACCTGTTATTCTTTTAGCATTTTTTGTCATTACATCTTTTATTTTAGAGAATTTGAAATCGATCCCAGAATCAATGACACGGCGTAAATCTCCATCAGTAAAAATTCCCAAAAACTTATTATTTTTATTAACAATAGCAGTAACTCCTAGACCTTTAGCTGACATTTCAATCAAGGCATCTCCGAGAGTTGCATCTTGCAAAACTTTAGGTATTTCATTTTCTATATGCATTATATCGTCTACACGTAATAATAAACGTTTACCTAATGTGCCGCCCGGGTGTGAAAGAGCAAAGTCATCTTCATCAAAACCACGTTTTTCTAGTAACGCAATTGATATAGCATCACCCATCGCCAAAGCTGCAGTTGTACTTGATGTCGGAGCAAGTCCAAGCGGACAAGCCTCATTTTCGATGCTGACATCTATATTAACATTGGATGTTTTGGCTAAAGTAGATTTTGGATTTCCAGTTAGTGTTATTAGGTTTATATCTAATCTCTTAATTACTGGCAATAATTCGACAATCTCATCAGTCTCCCCGGAATTTGATAGCGCGATAACTACATCCATAGAAGTAATCATGCCTAAATCACCGTGACTAGCTTCACCCGGATGCACAAAGAAGGCAGGTGTTCCTGTACTGGCAAGTGTAGCTGCAATTTTATTGGCAATATGTCCTGATTTGCCCATGCCGGTAACAACAACGCGCCCGTCACACTCAAGTATTATGTTGCAAGCATCTACAAATTTATTATCAATTCTATCTACTAATGCAGAAAGCGCAGCTTGTTCAGTTTTAATTACTGCTTTAGCTAACGCCTTTAGTTTTTCTGAACTTATATTTTTCAAATTTTAGCCTATGATACTTTTATAAATTAAGTACTGGTACATCATGAAACAGAGTAATAGTAACACCCCTTTAGTCTGCGTTAGTTTAACCCCCTTGAAGCCAAATAGCATAATCGCAAGCATAATAGTCAGAGCAAACATTACCGTGAAATCTCTCATAAAAATATATGGATCAAGTCTGTTAATTGAAGAACCTTGAATTAGTGCCGGAATTCCTAGCACTGCAAGCATATTGAACATATTCGAACCGATAATATTCCCTATGGCTATATCAGCCTTTTTTTTCATTATACTAGCTGCCGAAGCCGCAATTTCTGGCAGGCTGGTTCCTATAGCGACGATAGTGAGTCCAATTACAAGGTTGCTGACCCCGAAAAATTGAGCTATATCAACTGCGCCGTCAACAAAAATTGATGCACCCAGTAAAAGAGCTAAAAAACTCATTACTAGTATTAAAAAAGTTCTTATTTTAGTTTTTTTATTAATTCCATCGAGCTCATCTGAAAATTGACTATTTACAGGGTCATCACTGCCTACATTCATTGCAATTTTCTTTAGAAGAAAAAATGAGATGATAAGACAGGACAGCAAAATTAATCCATCAAACTGGCTCAAGTCAGACCCATGCAGCATTGAAGCGAGAGGAACAAACATGGCTATAAACATTAGCATGTATATTTTTTTTATTGCGGTGCTTTTGATTGTGATGGGAGATAAAAATATAGCAGTCAAACCCAGTATCAATCCTATATTTGCGATATTTGAGCCAATTGCATTACCTATAGCCAAATCAATTTTATTTTCCATGGCTGCCTTTATTCCTACAATAATTTCAGGTGCTGATGTCGCAAATCCAACAATAATAAGCCCAGTAATAAGAGGTGATATATTAAGCTGAAGAGCAATATTTGCAGTTGCATCAATGAAATGATTTGCGCTCCAAACAAGTATACCAAGCCCCACTAGTACAAATATAACCGGTAATAATAAAGATAAGCTTGGCATACAATATTTTTCCCATATTAATTAAAGAATAATTGAAGATGATGGTAGTTTATATGATGATTCTATATATTAATTGTATTTATTTGAACTTCTATACAATAGATAGTTCTTGGTAATTTGAGAATAATTAGAATGAGCCGTTACAAAACATTAGAACATTGGCTTTCGGATAGTTTGGGATCAAGTGCCTTTAATATTGAGCCCGCTTCTGAGGATGCAAGCTTTAGAACCTATTACCGATTATTTTTTAAGAATCAGACATTTATCATAATGGATGCTCCACCCGAGCATGAAAATTGTAAATCATTTATAAAAATTACAAAAAAATTACATGCATGTCATTTAAATGCACCAATAATTCACAACGTCAACCTTGAAAAAGGTTTTTTATTACTAAGTGATTTTGGAAATGACCTCTATCTCAATGCATTAAATAACGCATCTGTATATGAGCTATATTCAGATGCTATAAATGCGCTTATTACTATGCAGTTATCAAGCAACATCGGTGGCCTTGACGAATATGATACATCGTTATTGAAAATCGAGATGGAATTATTTACAGAATGGTTAATACAGAAATATCTTAACATTGAGTTAACCGATAATCATGTGAGCATGTTTAATACATTATTCAATTTATTAATAAAAAATGCATTGGAGCAACCCAAAGTATTTGTTCATAGAGACTTTCATTCAAGAAATTTGATGATAACAAAGGACAATAACCCAGGAATAATAGACTATCAAGATGCTGTATATGGCCCCATTACTTATGATCTGGTATCTGTTTTAAAAGACTGTTATATCAAATGGCCACATAATGAAATTAGTAAATGGGTTGATTTTTATCTAAATAGACTTCATGAAGAAAAGTCTGAGCATAAAATTAATCGCAATGAATTTATAAGATGGTTCGATTTAATGGGCGTCCAAAGACACTTAAAAGCTTGCGGAATTTTTGCCCGCCTCTCTAATAGAGACGGAAAGCATAATTTTGTGAAAGATATCCCAAGAACATTATCATATATTCTTGATTTAAGAGAGATATACTCCGAGTTAAAGCCGGCATGCATCATCATAGAAGAATTAATTCTACCGAGATTAGAGGAAAGAAATAGATGCTAGCAATGATCCTAGCAGCGGGACAGGGCGAGAGAATGGGCCGTTTAACGCAAGAGACCCCAAAGCCTTTACTCAAAGTTAACGGGAAACCTCTTATTGTTTATCAAATAGAGTCATTAGCGATGGCCGGTGTAAAGAAAATCATAATTAATACCGGTCGTTTAGGGGAGCTAATTCAAGAAACTATAGGTTCAGGAAAAAATTATGATGTTGAAATAAGTTATTCTAATGAGGGCTCTTTACCGCTTGAGACCGCGGGGGGCGTAATGAAGGCACTCCCTTTACTAGGCGAAAAATCATTTATACTTACCAACGCAGATATTTTTACCGATTTTGATTATAACCTTTTGCCTAAAAATTTAGGTCCTTCTGATGCACATATAGTTCTTGTTGGTAATCCTAAACATAATCAAGAAGGCGACTTTGTTTTGACTGATGGACAGATTTTTGAATCAGGACCAGAGGCACTTACTTATAGCGGAATTGGGCTATTTCACCCGAGATTTTTTAAAAAATATATGCCAAAAAAGAAGCGTTATCCGTTAGCGCCGCTTTTACGAAAATCTATAGAGAAAAAAACTCTAAGTGGCCAAAAATTTACGGGCCTTTGGTTTGATATAGGTACTCCTGAGCGTTTGGATAAAATTAATAAGCAATATACTAGAAATAAGTAAGCACTAACTAACCTCTTAATTCAACATACTTGGGAGCCGAGTAGCTAGTTTTTTTTATCAAAAAAACAGTTTTTTTAATAAAATAGTAATATTGTTGATATATCAATATGTTGGGTTTCAAATTTAATGTAACACAACATATAGAATATTATTATAGAAATGAGGTATGATTTGAGCCCTATTCAATTTATGGGCAATTTGAGTGAGACTGCTTTCGACGACATTAGGAACTAATTATTCTTCAAGCTTCATCATTTATTTGAAAATTGCTTTACTTGCATTTTTATCTCCAATCCTTGTATCAGCAGAAGGCATCAATAAACAGCCCGAGAAGAATTTTTGCAACACTCCATTATCTAATGAAATAAATCAAAATCTCAAAAATATTAATATAAGCGGTAACATTGAAAATGGTATGGAGGCAATACTAGACCGCAGGGTACTGAGAGTATTAGTTGAAAAGAAAAGTAGTCGCTGTGTCGTTAGTAAAATTGAAAAGCAGCTATTAGAGGAATTTGCAGATGAGTATAATTTGAAACTTGCCTGGGTCTTTTCAGATAGCAAGGATCTAGTTATAGACTTAGTCAGGGGGAAAGGGGATGTTATAGTTGGGCAGAGTCGGAATATTTCAACAGATCATAACGATCATCTCCAATACACGCATACGTGGGCAAACTCTGAATTTAAAATAGTACAACGCAATGATACCAGCCGCATAAGACGTGTTAGTGATCTTGCAGGCAGACATGTAGCTGCATATAAAGCATCACCAGTATGGGAATATCTGACTGAACTATCAAAAAATGAAATTGGGATGACCCTGCAAGAAATACCCGATTACATTTCACACAAAAAAACCATGGAGAGAGTTAAGTCAGGGCAATATGACCTTATAGCATTTGACAGCATTTTTCTTGACGAACAACGAACATTGAATTATGAACTACAAGCTAGCCTCAGTTTAACTAATAACAGAAGTATGGCATGGGCAGTAAGCCGTAATTCCAAAGATTTACACAAAATATTAAACCAATATTTGGATAAGCAGCACCTTTTACATGGTAGCACATCAATTCATTATGACGATTTGCCATCTATTAAACAGCGAGGCGTAATCCGCATTATTACAGATGCTAACCCTTCACACTATTATCAAAGTAATGGCAAACTGATTGGGTTTGAATATGAATTACTAAGAGAATATGCAAAAGAAAATCAGTTACGTGTAGATGTTGTTGTTGCTAATTCACGAAAAGAAATGTTTGAATTATTATTTAAAGGAAGAGGAGATATAGTAGCTGCATCACTGCCATCAATCTCGTTAAGTCATAACAGTCTAATAAAATATACTAAACCATATGATTATGCTAGCCCAGTCATTATTGGGCGAAGTAAAGACCAACAAATAATTGATACAAGAGATTTGGTTGGTAAAAGAATAAGTTTGTCTAGAGATAATCCTTATTGGGAGCATATGACTAGATTAAAAAATCAGGGATATGATTTTGAACTCATAGAAGAAGATTCTGATATTGCCACAGTACTATTAAAAGTAGCATTTGGTGTTTATGACCTGACAGTCATGGGGGGGCATCAAATAAGATCAAATCGGATAGAGGCAATGGGCTTAAAGACAGAATTCATTTTATCTGAGCCATTGGCTCATCGTTGGGCAGTGAGAGCTAAAAATAATAAGCTTCATAACGATCTTAATATGTTTATTAAAAACGAATATCGTGGAGTTAAATATAATGTTTTACATGCGAAGTATTTTGACCAACCATACCTAAAAGAATCATACAATGACAAGATAAACAGAGCCAATCTACTTTCGCCTTATCAGGATGAAACAAAATTTTATGCAGAGAAGTATGGCTTCGATTGGCGACTTATTACAGCATTAATGTTTCAGGAAAGCCGGTTTAACCCAAATGCAAATTCATATGCTGGCGCAAAAGGTGTAATGCAATTAACCAAAACAACAGCAAAATTGATGGGTTTAAGAGATACAAGAAATGTTGAAAAAAGTATTGATGCTGGTGTTAGATATTTAAGCCAACTCAGAAACAGATTTGATAAAACGATACTTATAAATGATAGAATGTGGTTTGCTGTTGCTTCATATAATTCTGGTTATACAAGGCTAAAAAGAGCGCAAGCGTTAGCTGAAGAAATGGGGCTAGATAAGAATAAATGGTTCCAAAATGTTGAATTAGCGATGTTGCTTATGGCGAAACCATACAAAAAAAATGGAAAAAAAATACGCGATTGTCGTTGTGGGCAAACAGTAGTTTACGTTCGTGAGATAAGGACAAGATACTTCAATTACATACGCCTAACAGAAACACAGCAATTAGCTATGCGTCCTATGTCTAGAAAAACAAAACAATTCATTAACTAATATATTTTATATAAATTACCAATAATTAGTTGGATCGGCTATACCAGCAGATTCGAATCCTTCCTTTCTAAATCTACATGAATCACACGAACCACAAGCAAAGCCTCGGTCATCTGCCTGGTAACAAGAAATCGTTTTTGAAAAATCAACATTAAGAGATATTCCTTTTTCAATTATCTCTGCTTTGCTAAGCTCAATAAGTGGAGCATGTATTCTAAACGAAGTTCCTTCAATACCAGCCTTCGTTGCTAATGCAGCTAATTTCTCATAGGATTTTATATACTCAGGTCGGCAATCAGGATACCCAGAGTAATCGATTGCGTTAACACCGATAAAAATATTAGATGCATTGATTACTTCAGCCCAAGCTAAAGCATATGATAAAAAAATTGTATTACGTGCTGGAACATATGTAATTGGTATCCCTTTTATTGGTAAATTTGGAACATCTATTTTTTTATCAGTTAAAGCTGATCCACCAATTTGAGCTAAATCAATTTCAATGATTTTATGTTCAACAACCTCCATTGACAGAGCGATATCTTTTGCTGCTATTAGTTCAGAGATATGTTTTTGTTTGTAATTAAAGCTAAGCCCATAACATTCAAATTCAAGTTTTTTAGCTATTGCTAATGTTGTTGCTGAATCGAGACCCCCAGAGAGCAGAATGATAGCTTTATCTAATTTTTTCATTTTCCTGGGGCATCTCCCCATAGATATTTATGTAACTGTATTTGCATGCGGACGTCTAAACTATCTTCAAGAATCCAATTCGCAAGTTCCGATGGCGCTAAAGTCTCAGTAACAGGTGAGAAACATATTTCACAAATACTACTCATTTTTTCTTTAATAATTTTTTGTTTTGCCCAAACGTAGTCTGCTCGGTTACAAATTACAAACTTAATTTCATCTCTGATTGTTAAGTGTTTCAAATTTCCATAATTATTTTTTTCAACTTCGGAAGAGCCAGGTGTTTTTATATCTACGATTTTTTTTATTCTTTTATCGACATTAGATACGTCAATTGCCCCGCTTGTTTCTAGCGAAACATCATACCCGTTATTACATAATGACTTTAAAAGTTTATTGCATGCTTTTTGTGCTAAAGGTTCTCCACCTGTAACTGTAATATATTTTGTTGGAAATTTTTTTACTTTATCTAATATTGTTTCAATTTTCATTTTTTCTCCGCCAGTAAATGCATATTCAGTATCACAATACTGACAACGAAGTGGGCATCCGGTTAATCGAATGAAAGTAGTAGGAAGTCCAACCCTAGAGGATTCTCCCTGTATTGAATAGAAAATTTCATTAATTACCAATTCAGTTTTTTGTTGAACTAATGAAAAAGAGTTTTTACCTAATCTCATTTGAGTGAGGATAGAATTGAGATATTAGTTAATTTTTCTTAAACGTTCTTCTGCAAGTTTTGACGCGGTGGTATCAGGGTATTGTCTCACAACATCTTTTAATATTTTCTTTGCATCTGCGATATTTCCAAGCTCCGTGAAGCTATAACCAATTTTTAACAATGCATGCGAAACCTTTTGGCTATCTGGATACGTATTTAATAAAGCTTGATATTCATTGATAGCAATTTCATATCTTTGCATCACATAATTAGCCTCTCCTATCCAATATTGTGCATTACTTGAATAATCGCTATTGGGATATATTTTCAGAAAACTCTTGAATTCTTCTAATGCCTTTTCATATTGAGATTCTTTTAATAACTTAAAAGCATCTCGATAATTTTTTTCAGCTGCCATCGGATCAAAAGGCGCCTCCGCAGTGTCGATTTCGTTATTTGCTCCAATATTACTTGTTGTTTCTATAACTAGAGCTTCTTCAGTCATTAAATTATTTTCATCTACTAAATCAACATTGCTTCCAGTTGCATCCAATATTTCTAGATCATCTACATCAGAACCATTTGTTAATGTTATATCGCTAGTTGCATTGTTATTTGTGCCTATGGTCTCTAATGATCCTAAGCGACTATCCAAATCTGTATATAGATCACGTTGTTTCTCTTTTAGTTTTTCGAGGTTATGTGTTTGGACTTCAATCTCTCCACGTAACGCATTTATCTCCATTTTGAGAGAATCAACAGACTCAAGCATTTCCAGTAGGGTATTGTTATTGAGCTGATTTTCAATTTTTTCTAAACGTTCGGTAATATTGTTAGATATCGGCTCAATTACAGGAGTTAAGCTTTCACTAGAGGTCTTTTCATCAGCTAGCGTAATCAAAGAAAAAGTAATCAGACAAATAAAAATACGCATTCGTTTAAATTGCTATTTTAGTTTAATATAAGATTTCAACGCGTCTATTTTGTTGCCAAGAATAATCATCATGCCCATCAGTTGCTGGACGTTCTTCGCCATAACTAACCAACCTTATTTGATCAGAAGAAGCGCCAAGGAGTAACATTTGTTGTTTAACTGCTTTTGCACGTTGTTCACCCAATGCGAGATTATATTCACGAGAGCCTCTTTCATCGGCATGGCCCTCTAAAGTGATAGTTGTATTTGGATTTTTTTGTAAATAAAGAGAATGTGCCTCAATAGCCGATCTATAATCGGATCTTATTTCACTGCTGTCATATTCAAAATAGATAATTCGAACTGATAAAGGACTTTGCGGATCATCCAGCTCACTAAATGTCGAACTCGATTCACTATCGGTACCATAGGCTTTTGCCGCTTCTTCACTTGAGTCTACGGAATCAGCGCTAAGGTCGGTAACTTCAGCAGGCCCGTCTTCTTTAATTTGGTCTTTTCCACATCCCGTTAGTAAACAGGCTAGAGCAATTGCATATAATAAACGAATAGACATAATTTTCTCCTTTTCAGCATTTTAACAAGCTGTTTCTCTATAGCATAGCATTCCTATGCAGCACGAGCATAGAAGCTTTTTTAAAGTTCTATTTTAGAAATGGTCCCCACGCAGGCTCGCGCACATCTCCTTGATAATCAACACCAAGCCTTTGTTTTATGCGCCCATCGATAGATATTGCCGCCAATTGGCCTCCACGCCGACCCGTTGTTGCATAAATAATCATGCTTCCATTTGGAGCAAAACTTGGCGATTCGTCTAATTTGCCTTCAGTTAAAATGGTAATAGAACTGTTATTAAGATCGAGTATCGCTATATGGTATGTGCCACCAGTTGAATGAACTAGTGTAATGGATTCTCCATCTGGTGAATATCTAGCGCGCGCATTATAAATTCCCTCAAAGCTTAATCTTTTAGCTTTACCCTCACCTAAATTTATCTCGTATATTTGGGGGCTACCGCTCCGGTCCGAGGTAAAAGCTATTTTCTTTCCGTCTGGGGACCATGTTGGTTCTGTGTCAATACCACCATGATTAGTAATGCGTTTTAATGATTTAGTTATTAAATCCATAATGTATATTTCAGTATTTCCATCTTTAGATAGTGTAATGGCAAGTTGAGTGCCATCAGGGGACCAACTTGGCGAACTATTAATCCCATTGAATTTTGTAATACGCTCTCGGTTGCCAGAGGATACATCTTGAATGAATATCGAGGAGCTCTTTCCTTCAAAAGAAACATAAGCGATTTTTTTTCCATCGTTAGACCAGGAAGGTGAAAGCAATGGTTCCGGTGATTCTAGTAGCGTTTTTCTATTTTCCCCGTCAGCATCTGCTATATGCAAAGTATGTACTTTTCTTTTTTTATTTTTTTTAACGGTTATATATGCAACACGTGTATTAAACGCACCTTCAATTCCAGTTAATTTTTCAAATATAATGTCACTAATTTGATGAGAGACCCGTCTCAACCCATTAGGTTTCGTTGGTATACGGAAACCAGCAATTTGTTTTTTACGATAAATATCAACCAATCTAAAACTAACATCGTAATTGCCAGACTCTGTTAAGACAAGATTACCAATTACGATATTTTCCATACCAAGTTTTCGCCAATCATCAAAATTAATAGCATCAAAATTTTTCGGGTTTTGCGGCAAATCCTTTACATCCATAACATTAAAACGGCCACTTCTCGTCAGATCATTTGTTATAACTTCTGCTATATCTATTGGCGGGATACTACTTGCTTGGGACCAGCCAAATAATGAGATTGCAATAGGTATGGGTTGCTCAATACCTTGAGTTATTTTTATTTCAAGTACTGCATAAGATTTTATTGGTATAAATAAAAAACAAACAAAAAATAATTTTATAATAATTCTCATGATTTAATTATATTCCTATGGTTCAAACGTTATTTCAATTCCTCGGCGCATATACTTGTTAAACAACTTTCTATCACTAGGTACCGGTAAAGGCGAAGCAGAATAGACAGCTTTTTCCGCTCTTTGATCGAATAACCCGTTGCCGCTTGTTTCCACAATAGTTGACTCGATTACCTTTCCATCTTCATTCATTCTAATTAAAATTTTACAGGAAAGCCCTTCTTTGAGGTTAGTTCTATTGAACCTATTTTCAATTGAACTCGTAATCCGGCTAGTATATTTTAATATTTCAGATTTATCATACTCTAATTGCTCCGCCTCAAGCTCTTCTTGCAAAGCTTTCTGTTTTTCTTCTTCTTTACGTTTACGCTCGGCTGCTTCAGCTTTCTGTTTTTCTTCTTCTTTAC
>NZJM01000001.1 GCA_002692205.1 Legionellales bacterium
TCCTCAGCAAATTGAATTTGCCCGTTTAAATTTAAACTATACTATTACCAGTAAAAGGAAATTAAATGAATTAGTGGTGGATGGCAGTGTTTCTGGATGGGATGACCCACGAATGCCAACAATTGTCGGAATGCGTCGACGTGGTTATACAGCTGAAGCTATTCGTGATTTTTGTAGTAGGATAGGAATAACCAAAAACGATACAACTATTGATGTAGGTGTATTAGAAAATTGTGTTCGTGAGGATTTAGGAAGCCGCGCACCACGAGTGATGGGCGTTTTAAATCCATTGAAAGTAGTGATTGAGAATTATTCAGAGGGTGAATTCGAGCAATTAGATGTGCCAAATCATCCAAATGATTCAACTATGGGTGAGAGAGAAGTTCCTTTTTCTAAAATAATTTATATTGAGAAAGATGATTTTATGGAAGAGCCATCAAAAAAGTTTTTTCGCCTAGCCCCCGGTAAAGAAGTCAGATTACGTTATGCATATTTTATTACTTGTAACAAAGTAATTAAGGACGATTCAGGTAATATAGTTCAGTTGAACTGTTCTTACGACCCCGATACGAAAGGTGGTGACTCAGCGGATGGGCGCAAGGTGAAAGGAACATTACACTGGGTATCAGCTGAACATGCTTTCAAAACCGAAGTACGTTTATATGATAGATTATTTGACGATCCAAAACCTGATAGTAATAAACATCAGAAGGGCTGGAAGGATTTATTAAATAAAGATTCTATTAAAATAGTAAAAAATGCTTACCTTGAACCCTCATTAAAATCGGCTAATAAAGAGCAGTTTTTCCAATTTGAAAGAATCGGCTATTTTTGTGTCGACAATAAAGATTTTGATGAAGGTAGGCCCATATTCAATAGAGTTGTTTCTTTGAGGGACTCATGGGCAAAAAAACAGAAATAAAAATATCTTTTTAAATAATTACTGCACTTTATAATTTTATGAAAAATGATTCTAAAATAATTTTTCACTCTGATATAAAAAGTCTGGAACTTATTAATAGCGGCAAAGTTAGAGATATCTATAGAATAGATGATGAGCACTTATTAATTGTTACAAGTGATAGACTCTCAGCATTCGATGTTGTTTTACCAGACCCAATACCTGGCAAGGGACATGTGCTCACAGAGGTTTCAAATTTTTGGTTTGAATTTTTTAAAAATCTTATTCCTAATCATATTGCGGAAACACCAATAAGCGATGTAATTAATAGTAATGAGGAGCTTAAAATTCTAGAAGGTCGAGCCACCATTGTAAAAAAGCTAAAACCTTTACCTATCGAGGCTGTAGTCCGTGGTTATATAATTGGTTCAGGATGGGAAGACTATAAAAAGACAGGAGAAATTTGTGGTATTGGTCTTCCCTCTGGAATGAAGCAAGCAGAAAAATTATCAGAACCCATCTTTACTCCCGCAACGAAAGCAAATGTTGGCGATCATGATGAAAACATTAGTTTTGATAAAACAAAAAACCTAATCGGTGGGGAGCTTGCTAAAAAAGTTCGTGATATCAGTCTAAAAATTTATAATGAGGCAGTGCAGTTTACAAAGAACAAAGGCATTATTATTGCGGATACTAAATTTGAGTTTGGGCTTGATGATAATGATGAACTTATACTAATCGATGAATTGCTGACACCCGATTCATCTCGCTTTTGGCCTACAGAGTCCTATAAAATAGGTATAAGCCCACCCAGTTTTGATAAACAGTATATAAGAGACTACTTAGAAACACTTGATTGGAATAAAGAATCTCCCGCACCAGAATTACCTATTGATATAATTAAAAAAACAGCGGAAAAGTATGAAGAAGCAAGGAATAAAATAATTAATTAGTAATTAGAGTTAAAATATTATGACAGAAATAAAAAAACTAGTTGAAGGACATGAAAAATTTTTGACTCAAGATTTTGAGAAACAAAAAGACCTTTACCGTAAGCTATCAAAAGAGGGACAGTCGCCAAAGTTTTTAGTAATTTCTTGTTGTGACTCAAGAGTTGAGCCAGCACAAATTATGAATACTGCACCAGGCGAAATATTTGTTATTCGTAATGTTGCAAATCTTGTTCCTGCTAGCAATAGCGAAAAAAAACTAATGTGTACAAGTGCCGCAATTGAGTATGCAGTTAAACATTTAAAGGTTAGACATATTATTGTACTTGGGCATAGTCAGTGCGGGGGAATTAAAGCTTTAATGGAAGTCGAACACAGCTTTGACGAAGACTATAGTTTTATCGACCCGTGGGTGAGTATCGCTGAAAATGCTAGACTTAGTGTGCAAAAGAAAAACAAAGATAAGTCTTTTGAGGAGCTATGTAACATTTGTGAAAAAATTTCAATTAAGTACTCTATAAATAATCTTATGACTTTCCCTTGGATAAAAGAAAAGTGTGAAAGTGGAGAATTAAATATTCACGGCTGGTATTTCGATATTAAAACAGGCGCACTACTTGCTTATCGGGGTGAGGAATTGATACCGGTAGGAGAATTAATTACTTAGTAAACAGAAGAATGCTATAACGCAGCATCTTCCATTTTTGAGTCGTATTCACCTTTACAGGCAAGCCCGTTACACCTCTCTCTATGAAGCAGGGCTTTTTGCGCAACTTCTATATTACTTGAATTACCACCCCAAGCCTTAAGACAGGGTTCTTGTAATGCGCGGCCATATGAGAAACTTAACGGCCACGGTAAATCCTTATTTTTTTGATTCATCGTATTAAGGTGTGCTGTTGCTAGTTCAGCACTTTGACCGCCAGAAAGAAAAACGATACCAGCTAATTCAGATGGTACATTTTTTAAAAGGCACTCTATAGTTTTTGTTGCCACCTCATCGATATTTGCTTGGGTAGTGCACTTTTTACCGGAAATGACCATATTGGTTTTTAAAATAGTATGAGCGATGCTTACGTCTTGACTCTTCAAAGTTGCAAATAACTTTGATAGTGTTTTTTCTGTTACGTCATAACAGGTTTCAATAGTATTATCCGCATCCATTAATACTTCTGGTTCAACCATTGGGACAATACCGCTTTCTTGACATAATCCCGCATAACGAGCCAGCGCATGTGCATTAGCTTCAATACAAGCATTCGTTGGTATATTGCTACCGATTGTTATTACAGCACGCCATTTTGCAAATTTTGCACCAAGAGTTTTATATTCCATTAATCTATCACGTAGCCCATCAAGCCCTTCAGTAATTTTTTCATTTGAGTGTAAAGCAAAATCTTTTGCACCAGTGTCAACTTTAATGCCTGGCATGATTCCATCTGCTACTAATTTTTCTGCAAATGGTATTCCATCGGATGTTGATTGACGAATTGTTTCATCATAGAGAATCATTCCACTTATATATTTGTTACTGTTTGGGTTTGTAATTAAAAGATCTCGATAAGCTCTTCTATTTTCTTCAGTTGATTCGGTATTAATAGTATCAAATCTTTTCTTTATAGTCGGGGTACTTTCATCAATAGCTAGTATCCCTTTTCCTTTAGCAACCATCATTTTTGCAGTTGTTTCCAGTTCAGTTGTAGTCATCTCTCTCCCCATAAATTTTTTAATAATAATTTTTTAAAGTGTATGCTCTAGAGCTTGTCCAACTTGAATGATTTTCATATTGTTTGTAGCTCCTCTTTTTCCACGTAAGTCACCTTTAGTAATAATAACGAAGTCTCCTTCCTCTACTACATTCTGTTCTATTAATTGGTCAATCATTTGTTTATTGGCTTCTAATGGGTCTGTATGTGTTATATCAAATTTCATCGGGTAAACACCGCGAAATAATGCAACACGTCTTCGTATTCCAGTGTGTCGCGTAAAAGCATAGATTGGTATGCCTGAACTAATTCGAGACATCCATAGACATGTACCGCCTGTTTCAGTTAACGAGCATATTGCTTTTGCTCCGATATGATTAGCTGAATACATGCACGACATTGCAACGGCTTCAGTGATTGTCTCAAAGTTTTGATTGATACGATGGTCTGAAACCCTGACACTATGCTGTTTTTCCGCCTCTTCACAAATACGGGACATTGATTTGACAGCTTCATCAGGATAATGCCCAATGCTCGTTTCACCAGATAGCATTACCGCATCAGTTCCGTCAATAACAGCATTTGCGACATCAAAGACTTCAGCTCTCGTTGGAATTTTATTCTCAATCATAGATTCCATCATTTGTGTAGCTGTTATTACAGCACGGTCCATATCTCTTGCTTTTTTTATTAAACTCTTTTGAATTGGAGGTAATGCTGCATCCCCAACTTCAACGCCCAGATCGCCACGCGCAATCATAATGGCATCAGATTCTTTTATAATATCCTCAATATTATTTAGAGCATCAGCACGTTCTATTTTTGCAATTATCTGGGCATTGCAATCACAATCCTTCATCATTTTACGTGCTTTTTTTACGTCATTTCCATCTCGAGGGAATGAGATAGCCACAAAATCAACACCAATTTTAGCAGCATGGCTCATATCTTCGATATCTTTATCGGTCAATGCGTCAGCGGATAGGCCGCCGCCTTGGATATTAACACCCTTATTGTTTGTTAGTTCCCCACCTGTAATGACTTTGCAGTCAATTATGTTTTCATTTACCGATAAAACATTTAGAACAATTCGTCCGTCATCGATTAATAATGTATCCTTTATTTTTAGATCCTTTGATATATTTTTATAACTAATCCCGACTTGTGTTTTATCTCCGTCATTAGTAGATAAATCTGTATTGATCTTGAATTTTCTTCCTTCAGTTAATTTTATTTTTCCAGTTTTAAAATTTTTGATTCTAACCTTTGGTCCTTGCAAATCGGCAATAACAGCCACGGCATGTTTATGTTTAGTTGAAAGGCGACGTATTTCTTTCATTCTGTCTTCATGATGTTTTTGTGTTTGATGAGAGTAATTCAGGCGAAATACATCTACCCCAGCAATTATTAGTTTTTCTAGTACAGTTGCACTATCTGTAGCAGGGCCGAGAGTGGCAATAATTTTTGTTCTTCTCATTTAATTTAATTATCTAGATTTTATTTTTGTTAAGTAGTATTAAAGCATTATATTAATAAAATTAATTATACTGATTATAACTCCCTACCTTTTTCCATCGCTATCCAGGCACGAGCAGCTTCCTCTAGTATTGCTATTGCAGGCAGTTTTTTTCCTTCCAGAAACTCGAGAAAAGCACCACCACCAGTTGATATATACGAAATATTTTTTTCAACTTTAAATTTAGAAATTGCAGCAATTGTATCACCACCACCGGCAATTGAATAAGCATTACTTGCAGCGATTGCATTAGCCAGTCTTTTTGTTCCATTTGCGAATTGATCAAATTCAAAAACACCAAGCGGGCCATTCCATACGATAGTTTGAGCTTCATTAATTATTTTATTCAGATTTTCTATTGTCTTTGGACCGACATCCATGATCATGTCATTTTTTCCAATTTCATCAATAGATTTTATTGTAGCAACTGTTTCTTCATGAAAATTTTCACCTGTAACTACATCTACAGGTAGTGGAATATCGCAATTATATTTTGTTGCTTCTCGTAGTATTTTTGTTGAGGCTTCTACTAAATCTTTTTCATAGAGAGATTTTCCTATTTCATATCCAGCTGCTTTTAAAAATGTATTTGCTATACCGCCACCTAAAATTAATTTGTCAATTTTTTCATAAAGTTTTTCTAATACAGTCAATTTTGTCGAAACTTTTGCACCACCAATTACTGCTACAATTGGTTTATCTGGTTTTCTTAAACCACGCGTTAGCGCTTTTAACTCATTTATAAGTAAAGGGCCTGCTGCAGATACAGCCGCATATTTTGCTACACCATGAGTAGACGATTGAGCACGATGTGATGTCGCAAAAGCATCATTAATATAAACCTGACAAAGTTGCGCCATTTTTCTTGATAAATCATCATCATTAGTAACTTCACCTTTTTCAAATCGAACGTTTTCACAAAGCACAATATTACAATTAGACATTTCTATACCATTTGTCCAATTTTTTATGATTGGTATTTCTGCTCCTAAATAATTACCTAACGCCTTGGCAACTGGAGCGAGAGAAAAACTTTTATCATACTCCCCTTCTTTAGGACGACCAAGGTGAGAGACAATAATAATTTTAGCGCCTCCTTCAAGAATCTGTTTTATTGTGGGAAGCGTTGCTACTATTCGGGTGTCATCAGAAATTACACCGTCTTTCATAGGAACATTATAATCTTCACGAAGGAGTACTACCTTATTTGATAAGTCTAGATCAGCAATTTTAACTAGTATTGACATTAGAATTATTTTTTATTTAGCATTCATTAGTGCAATTGTTGTATCAAGCATGCGATTAGAGAATCCCCACTCATTATCATACCAAGCAACGACTTTAACGAGATTACCATTGATAACTTTTGTTAATTCAGCATCATATACTGATGATGCGGGGTTGTGATTAAAATCAATAGAGACTAGTGGCGCATCATTGTATATCAGCACATTTTTAAGAGGACCATCTGATGCCTGTTTCATCAAAGAATTAATTTCTTCTACCGTTGTTTCTCTTGCGGAAGAGAAACTTAAATCAACCATAGAAACATTAATTGTTGGAACACGTACAGCATAACCATCAAGCAGTCCATTTAATTCAGGTAAGACCAGGCCAACTGCCGCTGCTGCCCCTGTTTTAGTGGGAATCATTGACATAGTTGCCGAACGCGCTCTACGTAAATCTGTATGATATACATCGGTCAATACTTGATCATTTGTATAAGCATGCACAGTTGTCATGATGCCGGATAGTAGCCCGATATTTTCATGTAAAATTTTTGCTACTGGCGCCAAACAATTTGTTGTACATGATGCGTTTGATATAACAGTATGCGATGAGCGAAGCACATCATCATTAACACCATAAACAACGGTTGCATCTACATCATTACCACCAGGTGCTGAAATGATAACTTTCTTAGCTCCGCCACTAATGTGAGCTTGCGCTTTTGCTTTGGTAGTAAAAAAACCAGTAGATTCATGAACAACATCAACACCGAGCTCTTTCCATGGCAATTTTGACGGGTCTCTCTCCGATAAAACACGAACTTTATCTCCATTAATGATCATATTATCGTTTTCAACAACAACAGAACCTGGAAACTTTCCATGAGCAGTATCATACTGTGTTAAATGCGCATTTGTATTTGCATCACCCAAGTCATTTATTGCAACAATTTCAATTTCATCATTACGTTTTGATTCGTAAAGAGCGCGCAAGATATTCCTTCCGATACGCCCATAGCCGTTTATTCCTACTTTGATTGCCATTCTTATAGCTCCATTTAAAAGTTACACTTTTTTCTTTTTCAATAAATTAGTAATTCTTTTTTCAAGGTTATTTTCTGTTAGTTCAAAATACGCAAAGACTTCTTTAGCGGGTGCTGATTCTCCAAAAGTATCTACACCTAAAGTCAATCCATCTAATCCAGTATATTTTATCCAGTAATCAGTTACACCAGCCTCTATAGCGATACGATTACGACAAGAGGAAGGCAGAACAGTTTCTTTATAATTTATCTCTTGTTTGTCATAAACATCAGTACTTGGCATAGATACAACTCTAATTTTATTAGTCTTCTCGTTTAATCTTGTGGCCACATTAAAAGCTATTTCAACTTCAGACCCTGTTGCAATCAAGATTACTTCTGGATCTTCACTACCTTCAATTAGTGTATAGCCACCACGTTTTATATTCTCAAGTTGTGACTTTGTTCTTTTAAGATGCATTAAGTTTTGTCTTGAAAATAGTAGACTCGTTGGTCCGTCAATGCGTTCGATTGCAGCTTGCCAAGCTAATGCTGATTCGACTGCATCACATGGTCTCCATAAAGACATATTAGGCATCAACCGCAAAGTTGATGCCTGTTCTACCGCTTGATGAGTTGGACCATCTTCGCCAAGCCCAATCGAATCATGAGTGAAAACAAAAATATTTTGAATTTTCATCAGCGCGGACATACGCAATGCATTTCTGGCATATTCAGAAAACATAAGAAAGGTTCCTGAGTAAGGAATAAATCCTCTATGCAGAGAAATGCCATTATTAATTGCTGCCATCGCAAACTCACGAACACCATACGAAATATAATTACCGTTTTTATTTTTATTGTCGATCATGATTGAGCCAGACCAATTTGTTAAATTAGAGCCAGTAAGATCGGCCGACCCACCAATCATTTCGGGCAAATGTTTTGCAAATTTCTCAATTGCATTTTGTGATGCTTTTCGTGAAGCTATTGATTCTGCCTTTTCTATTGTTAGATTTACATATTCATGCACAACATCAGACCAATTTGATGGTAATTTTCTTTGGACTCTTCGTTTATATTCGGCAGCTAGTTCTGGGAATTTTTTTTCGTATACCGCAAACTTGCTCTCCCATTCATCCTCTAGTTTTTGTCCACGGAGTTTTCCATCCCATGCTGCATAATATTCATCAGGAATAATGAAAGGCTCATGCTCCCAACCAATTTTATTTCGGGTTAGCTGAATTTCTTCATCACCAAGCGGTGCTCCATGACTCGATTCTTTACCCTCTTTATTAGGAGACCCCCAACCGATTATAGTATTGCAACATAGAATACTAGGCTGTGTTGTATTTTTGATTGCGCTCTCCAATCCTTTTTTAATTTCATTAGGATTATGGCCATCGATATTTTTAACAACATGCCAACCATAAGACTCAAAACGTTTTGGGATATCCTCGGTGAACCAACCAGAAACATCCCCATCAATAGAGATCTGATTGCTATCATATATTACAACCAATTTACCTAATCCGAGCGTGCCAGCAAGCGAGCATGACTCATGAGAAATACCCTCCATTAAACAGCCGTCCCCGACTGTTACATAAGTATTATGATTGACAATATCTAACTCATCTTTATTGAACCTAGCTGAAAGAACAGATTCAGCAATTGCCATACCCACCGCATTTGCTAATCCCTGTCCAAGTGGCCCAGTTGTGGTCTCTATGCCTGGTGCGTAGCCATATTCAGGATGGCCTGGAGTTTTAGAATGCAATTGCCTGAAGTTCTTAATTTCCTCAATTGGTAGATCATAGCCAGTCAAATGAAGTAGTGCATAGACAAGCATTGAACCATGACCATTTGACATAATAAAACGGTCACGGTTATCCCAATTTGGGTTGCTGGGGTTGTGTTTTAGAAAATCATTCCAGAGCACTTCTGCAATATCAGCCATACCCATTGGTGCCCCTGGGTGCCCTGAATTAGCACGCTGAACCGCGTCCATGCTTAATGCACGAATTGCATTTGCTAAATTATGCTTCGACAGCATATTTTCCCCCTGCGTAGGTCTAAAAATCTTTAAAAATGACAGTCAATTAGCGATACAGTAAGTTCAGTGAAATTATAGCCAAATAACCAAGGTGATTGTTATAGTTGACAAAAAAATTTATAAAACTTGTGATGCAAATAACTGGGCTAAATAAATATTTGGATATTGTCGCTTACCTGCATGGATGCAGCAAGTTTCTCGACAATTATATCTTCCATTTAATAGAACAACCCACACTGGGAATTTGCTCTTGAGGGCCTTTTGATGTTTTTGATACCTGCAGCATTGCTTCCAATAAATCACGTTTCGATTCCTTACTCGACTGCTTCATGCCAGTCTCATCGAAACGACCTCTGTACTGTAAATCAAGAGATTTATTGTAACCAAAAAAATCAGGCGTGCAGACAGCATTATATGTTTTGGCAATTTCTTGTGTCTCGTCAAACAGGTATGGGAAAGGATAATTATAATCTCTAGAGATTTTTTTCATATTTTCAAAAGAATCCTCTGGGTAATCTTCAGGGTCATTTGACATAATCGCTACACTTTTAACCCCAGCTTTTAACATTTTTTTTGTGTCTTCTACTAACTTAGATTGTATTGCCTTGACATAAGGGCAATGGTTACAAATAAACATTATTAAGGTTCCATTATCACCTACACAGTCAGCTAATGACCAAAACTTTCCATCAGTTCCCAAAAGTTTGAAATCAAATGCTTTTTCACCAAATTCACACGTAGGTGTCTCTTTTAAAACCATAGATTAATAGTACCTAATATAGAAATTAATGTAAGAATTTTATTTTCTTATAGAATACTTTTTTTAATTCGTGAGATATTTTTCTATTAAGGATAAAATTCCGTAAATCAAAAATACTAAACAATATGGAAGATTAATGACCAAAACAAATTTATTCACATCAGAGTCTGTTTCTGAAGGACATCCCGATAAGGTAGCGGATCAAATTTCTGATTCAATCGTTGATGCAATTTTCACCGAAGACCCATCTGCGCGTATTGCATGCGAAACTATGATTAATACTGGTATGGTAGTTTTATCTGGCGAGATTACAACATCGGCAAATATTGACTATGAAGCCGTAGCTCGTAATACAATTCGAGAGATCGGTTATACGTCAGAAGACTTGGGGTTTGACTCGGATAATTGTGAGGTGCAGATATGCATTGATAAGCAATCACCCGATATTGCGCAGGGAGTAAATGAAGGAGAGGGTAAAGATTTGGATCAAGGTGCTGGGGATCAAGGATTGATGTTTGGGTATGCTTGCAATGAGACAGATGTGCTGATGCCATTTCCAATTACCTTTTCGCACTTACTAGTTAAAAAACAGGCTGATACTCGAAAGAGTGGTCAACTGAATTGGTTGAGGCCGGATGCTAAGTCACAAGTAACCGTTGTTTACGAAAATAATATACCAACTTCAATTGATACAGTGGTCTTGTCAACTCAGCATGACCCTAATATTACGCACGAAGAGATAGAAAAAGCAGTGATTAACGACATTATTAAGCCTGTTCTTCCTAAAAATATGATTACGACCGAAACTCGATATTTAGTTAATCCAACTGGTCGCTTTGTTATAGGTGGCCCTGTTGGTGACTGCGGCTTGACTGGACGAAAAATTATTGTTGATACCTATGGGGGAATGTCGAGACATGGTGGTGGTGCTTTTTCTGGAAAAGATCCTTCAAAAGTTGACAGGTCCGCTGCCTATGCAGCACGTTATGTTGCCAAAAATATTGTCGCTGCAGAACTCGCTGAACGATGCGAAATACAAGTGTCATATGCTATTGGTGTTGCTGAACCAACCTCAATTAGCATTGAAACATTTGGAACGGGTAAGGTTGACCAAGAAAAATTAATTAATGCAATTCGTGAGAATTTTGACCTTCGACCCAAAGGAATTATCAAAATGCTCAATTTATTAAGACCTATATACCAGCAAACAGCAGCCTACGGGCATTTTGGTCGATCAGATATTGATTTGCCTTGGGAAAGGATAGACAAAGTCGAGATTTTGAAACAACAATTGATGTAATTCTTTGAAACTTAATGCCCAGAGTATTATACTTCGCCGCTGATAGTTAAAAATGTCTTTCTGAGGGGCGTTGCGACGGTTAAATCCGCTAGGCTCAGATATAGACTAAATCATTCCAACGGCGCTCGCTTATTTTGTTTATAAGGAGAACAATATGAGCGTAGCAGCAAAACCAGTTACATCTGACTACCATGTCGCCGATATTTCTTTAGCTGACTGGGGCCACAAAGAAATTCGTATTGCAGAAACTGAAATGCCAGGACTTATGGCAATTCGTAAAGAGTATGCAAAAGAAAAACCTCTAAAGGGCGCAAGGATTGCAGGCTCAATTCATATGACTATTCAAACAGCAGTGTTGATTGAGACCTTGTGTGAACTTGGCGCTGAAGTTCGTTGGGTATCATGTAATATTTTTTCAACTCAGGATCATGCCGCCGCCGCAATTGCTGATAAGGGTATACCTGTATTTGCCTATAAAGGCGAAACACTCGAAGAATATTGGGACTATACCCATCAGATTATGACCTGGTCTGATGGTGGGGCACCAAATATGATTTTAGATGATGGCGGAGATGCCACGCTATTATTGATACTTGGATCCAAAGCTGAAAAAGATTTGTCACTTATCGAGAATCCAGAATCTGAAGAGGAAACATATTTATATGCATCAATAAAGAATAGGTTAGCAGTGGACAAAAATTTTTATTCGCGTACGTTAGCATCAATTCAAGGTGTTACAGAAGAGACGACAACTGGCGTTCAGCGTTTGTATCAAATGAAAAAGAATAATGAGCTGCCCTTTCCCGCGATTAATGTTAACGATTCGGTCACAAAATCTAAGTTTGATAATTTATATGGATGTCGAGAGTCATTAGTAGACGGCATAAAACGTGCGACCGATGTAATGGTTGCTGGAAAAGTTGCGTTAGTCTTAGGTTATGGCGATGTTGGAAAGGGAAGCGCACAATCGTTACGTGGTCTCGGAGCTACCGTCTTGATAACCGAAATTGACCCGATTTGTGCATTACAGGCTTCAATGGAAGGGTTTCGTATTGTTACATTAGAAGACGTCATTGATAAAGTTGATATCTTTGTTACAGCAACCGGGAATTTTAATATTATTCGTCATGAACATATGCTTCGCATGAAGGACCAAGCTATTGTTTGTAACATTGGTCATTTTGATAATGAGATTGATGTTGCAAGTTTAGAGAAATATCAATGGGAAGAGATTAAACCTCAAGTTGATCACATTATTTTTCCAGATGGCAAAAGAATTATACTTTTAGCTAAAGGACGTTTGGTTAATCTCGGTTGTGCAACGGGGCATCCAAGTTTTGTTATGTCAAATTCATTTACTAATCAAGTCCTCGCACAGATTGAATTGTATAAAGATGGTGGTAAATATGAAAATGACGTTTATGTCTTACCTAAACATCTCGACGAAAAAGTAGCACGTTTACATCTCGATAGGATTGGGGCAAAACTAACATCTTTAACCAAAGAACAAGCCGAGTATATTAATGTTGATGTAGAGGGACCATATAAGTCTGATCACTATAGGTACTAGAGGCTAATGGAATCACAAAAACAGTATAAACCAAAATTTAGTTTTGAGTGTTATTCTCCAAAAACACCAGATTCAATTGCAAGCTTGCAAAGCACGCAGATTGAATTAGCTAAATTAAATCCTGATTTTTTTTCCGTAACTTATGGTGCTGGTGGGAGCACCCGGAATATGACTCTCGAAACTGTAATGGATATTCGAGATAAAACGGGCATTGAATGTGTCCCTCATATTTCTTGTGTTGGTAATTGGGACCATGACATTAACGATATGTTACAAAACTATATTAGTAATAATATTGATCGTATTGTTGTGCTTCGTGGAGACTTACCTTCAGGCACTGTGGGATATGGGCAATTTCAACATGCAAATGAGCTTGTTGAGTTTATAAGAAAGGAAACTGGCGATCATTTTCATATTGAAGTTGCCGCTTATCCTGAGTTTCATCCTCAAGCGAAAAGTGCAGCTGTAGATATCCAAAACTTCAAAAGAAAAATTGATGCGGGTGCTAATAGCGCTATCACACAGTATTTTTATAATCCATTTTCGTATTATCGTTTTGTTGAGTCTTGTGAAAAGCTGAATGTAAACGTACCTATTGTTGCGGGAATTATGCCGATAACTAACTGCACGCAATTAGTTCGCTTTTCTGAGGGGTGTGGCGCGGAAATACCACGATGGATATTAAAACAATTGTATGATTTTGGTGATGATCGTGATGCCATCTTTAAATTTGGAGTTGATGTGGTAACCGAGCTATGCGATCAATTGCTTAGTAGTGGAGTCCCCGGTCTGCACTTCTTCACGATGAATAGATCTGCTGCGAGCGATCTTATATGGAAAAACCTTGGATTAGATAAAAGAAAAATTAATTAGTTTTATATTTTAAATATTACAAAAAATTATTTTTCTGCTTTTAACTTTGTTTGAATATAGTCAGAGTGAGAAACATGCAATAAATCAGAAATTTTTCTAATATAGTATTCTTCATACTTATGAATATAAGCATCAGCATAGGCAACTCGCCATAGGTATTCAATAATCTCAGTTTTTTCTTCTGGGGAAAGATGATTATTTATCAACTCAGCAAATCCATGCAAAGATACTGTGTGGTCAACTTCTTCTTCAGCGAGCGATATTAGTTCATCTATATCTTTTTTATCTAGATTAAATTTTTCTAATAATATGTTTTTTATTATTTTATATTCTTCATCGCCGGTATTTTCATCAGCTAAGCTAATCTCAATCATTAAAACAGCAGTAGCTAACTCTATTTTTTTTTCATGTGACACATCTTCATTATGTGACTCTTGAAAAAATTCATCTAAATATGATTTTAAGTTTTTTATCATAAATTTTTATTTGATATTAATTTTTGTGTAATAAGTCTCGATTATAATAAATTTGAAGATTTAATGAAAATTAATTACTTTTCTCTAGAAAACAAATTAAAATCTAAATATATTATAAAAATGGCTTGATTAGTAATGCGTATACCTAGAGTTTATATTGACCAAAAGATTATATCTGGAGAAATCATCTCAATTCCTGTAGATAAGGCGCATCATATTATGCATGTACTTAGGTTACGTGTTGATGATCAAATAACATTGTTCAATCATTCAGGATTTCAATTTGATTCACATATCGTTGAGAGAGGGAAAAAAGCTATTAAGATTAAAGTGGGCGAGCAGAGGCAAAATAATAAAGAGTCATCACTTGATATTACAATATGTTTAGCAGTGACGCGTGGCCAACAGATGGATTTTTCAATACAAAAGGCAGTTGAGCTTGGTGTTAGAAAGATAATTCCTATTATCTCCGAATTTAGTAATATAAAGTTGGTGAACAATAGGGAAGATAATAAATTAATACACTGGCAGAAGATTATTATCGGAGCGACCGAACAATGTGGTCGTAGTATATTGACAGAATTAGAAAGCCCCATAACTTTTGATGAATCAGTCGGTCTTTTTACTGATACAACGAAAATATTATTACACCCGGGCGCTGAGCAAAAAATATCAGAAATTGATATCAAAAATGGGAAAATAATAATAATGAGTGGCCCAGAAGGTGGTTTTAGCGATGACGAATTTAAAAAAGCATTAGATAATAATTATACAGCTGTTAATGTAGGGCCTCGAGTATTAAGAGCAGAAACTGCTGTAGTTTGCGGATTAAGTATTGCGCAACAGTTATGGGGCGATCTAAATTAATAAGATGATAATGAATCAAAATCAAATTGTACCTCATCTAACCACAGCATTAACTGGTCCATTGCAGAGCCTTGAGCGCACTATACTAGATAATCAGACAACAATTGAGTCTTGGTTTAGAAGTGTCTGGCGAGATGTAAGAGTTCCTTTTTATGCTTCGGTTGATATACGTAATTCAGGTTATAAAATTGCACCAGTTGACACGAATTTATTTCCATCAGGTTTTAATAATCTTAATTCATCTTTTGAATCATTATGTATTCATGCTGCGCAAATGGCCATTGAACATACTCAGTTACCAATTGATAAAATATTAATTATCCCTGAAAACCACACGCGTAATTTATTTTATTTAGAAAATATCGCTGCTCTTCAATCGATAATTCAAAAAGCGGGGTTTGAAGTAAGAATTGGTACTTATATGGAGGAAATAACTGCACCCACAAAAATTGAACTAGATTCATCAAAAGTTGTGTTGCTTGAGCCTATATATAGAGATCAAGATCGTATTTTATTAAAGAATTTCAATCCGGATTTGATACTGCTGAATAATGATCTTTCTGGCGGCTTACCAGAAATATTAAAGAATATTGAACAAAAGATAACACCGCCCACAAGTTTAGGTTGGTCATCACGACTTAAGTCAGGCCATTTTAATTTTTATCAGAAGGTCGCAAGGGAGTTTGCAGAGTTGATTGATATAGACCCTTGGCTCATTGACCCCATGTTTCGTAATTGTGGAAAGGTCGATTTTATGAA
>NZJM01000002.1 GCA_002692205.1 Legionellales bacterium
AATAAGGGACCAATCGAGCTATTGCTTTTTGATCACTGTCATGAATCGCGAGCATTGCACGTAATTGACGCTTACGTTTAGTGCTCTTTTTTGTCAGTATATGACTACGGTGAGACTGACGATGTTTAAATTTTCCCGAGGCACTTCTTGAAAAGCGCTTCGCTGCACCGCGGTTAGTTTTCATTTTTGGCATTTACCTAATAACTCCACTTAATAAATAATTTACGATAACTATTTTTTTGGTGCATAAACCATCACCATCTGCCTACCTTCTAATTTTGGAAATTGTTCAACAACTCCATATTCAACAAGATCATTTTGGATTCTTGTTAGCATTTTACTGCCAAGCTCTTGATGCGCCATTTCTCTACCACGAAATCTGAGTGTAACCTTAACTTTGTCTCCACTTGTTAGAAATTTCACTAAGCTTTGCAATTTTACCTGATAATCATTTTCTTCTGTACTTGGTCTAAATTTAATCTCTTTTACATGTATTTGTTTCTGTTTCTTTTTAGCAGCATGCTTTTTCTTATTTTGCTCAAATGCATACTTACCATAATCCATAATTCTACAAACAGGTGGCTCAGCATTAGGAACTATTTCAACCAAATCTAATTCGGAATCTTCCGAAAGTTTCTTAGCTTCATCAATCGTAACTATACCAACTTGGTCGCCTTCAGCGTTAATTAATCGAACCTCAGGTGAGGTTATATTCTCATTAAGACGTGTTTGTTTTTGTAAACTAATAAATCAATCCTCCGAATTAATACGCCCAAGATATGCTGAATCATCTTTCAAACGTTTAATAAAATCTTCTAGTGTCATCGAACCCAAATCTTCGCTATTTCTAGTGCGAACTGCCACAGTGCTTTCTTCTTGTTCTCGAGCCCCCAAAATTATCTGGTATGGGACACGTTGCATAGCGTGGTCGCGAATTTTAAGCCCGATCGTCTCATTTCTCAAGTCATGTTCGACCCTAAAACCCTGTTTTTTCAATAAATTCGAAACTTTTTTTGTATATTTGCTTTGATTTTCGGTAATTGATATCACAACGACTTGAACTGGAGCCAACCATACTGGATAAGAACCGGCATAATTCTCAATCAATATACCAATAAATCTCTCCATTGAGCCCACGACAGCCCTATGCAGCATAACAGGGGTATGTTTCGAACTATCCTCAGCAATGTAACTTGCTCCTAACAATTCAGGCATAGAAAAATCAACCTGTATTGTTCCGCACTGCCATATTCTCCCAATACAATCCTTTAATGAAAATTCAATTTTTGGCCCATAGAATGCACCTTCTCCAGGTTGTAACTCGCATTCTAGCTTATTTTTTTCTATTGCTAATTTGAGTGCATTTTCAGCCTTATCCCAGATTTCATCACTTCCAACTCTATTTTCAGGACGAGTTGAAAACTTAATGATTATTTCATCGAATCCGAAATCATTATAAACCTCAAATAACATAGTAATAAAATTTGATACTTCATCTTGAATTTGCTCCTCGGTACAAAAGATATGAGCATCATCTTGAATAAAATTTCGCGCCCTCATCAACCCATGTAATGTTCCTGATGCTTCATTCCGATGACATGAACCAAATTCAGCAAGTCTTATTGGAAGTTCACGATAACTCTTTAAGCCTTGATTAAATACTTGTACATGACACGGGCAATTCATTGGTTTGATTGCATAGTCTCTATTCTCAGAGCTTGTTGTAAACATGTCATCGCGAAACTTATCCCAATGCCCAGACTGCTTCCATAAACTTATATCAACAACTTGTGGGGTATGGATCTCTTCATAATTATGTTGTTTCATTTTTTCACTAATATATTCTTCGATAACCTTATAAATCGACCAGCCTTTTTGATGCCAAAAAACCATGCCCGGAGCTTCTTCTTGAAAATGAAATAAATCTTGTTTTTTTCCTAGCTTCCTATGGTCCCTTTTTTCAGCTTCCTCAAGCTGTACTAAATATTGCTTCATCGATTTATTATCTTTCCAAGCTGTGCCATAAATACGTTGTAACATTTTATTTTTCGAATTACCTCGCCAATAAGCACCAGCTAATTTTGTTAATTTAAAATAACGAAGGTGGCGAGTATTTGGCACATGAGGTCCACGACACATATCTGTATATTCCTCATGATAATAAAGCTTAATGATTTCATTCTCAGGAATTTCGTCAATAATCTCTTGCTTATAGGGTTCGTCTCTTTTGATAAAAGTCTGCATCGCTTTATCTCGGGAAACTACTTTTCGAATGACATCATAATCTTTTTTAATAAGCTCTTTCATTCGAGTTTCAATTCTTTGTACATCATCTGGAGTCAAGGGGGTCTTTGTATCAACATCATAGTAAAAACCATCTTGTATAACTGGTCCGATAGCCATTTTAACATCTGGAAATAATTGCTTAATTGCATGCCCCATAAGATGAGCAAAAGAGTGACGAATAATCTCAATACCTTCTGGATCATTATTAGTAATAATCCGTAAATGGGCGTCATTTTCAACTAATTCGCAAGCATCATGTAATTCATCATTGATATATCCCGCAATAGTCGCCTTTCCTAATCCCGGACCAATATCCTGCGCAACCTGCATGATTGAAAGAGGCTCCTTATATTCACGTTGAGTATTATCCGGCAATGTAATCGTGGGCATATCTGCTCCTTTTTAATCAGTGGTGACCCCCACAACAGGCCACGTGCTTAAAGGACCACCAAAATAGAGGTCAACTTTCCCAACACCAATATGTTGGTAGGCGCGGTCGGACTCGAACCGACGACCCCTAGCATGTCGAGCTAGTGCTCTAACCAGCTGAGCTACGCGCCTATGAAAGGAAAATAGCATACAGTTTGTTGGTCAATTTTAAAAGCATCAACAATAAATTATACTTAAAACGACATCATTAACCAGCATGCATATTGTTAAAAACTAAATAGTCTTTTTGCATAAGTTCAATCTGATCTCTTAAATTCGCAGCTTCTTCAAACTCTAAATCACGAGCATGTTGGTACATTCTTTTTTCAAGGGCCTTTATTTTTTTTACCATTATTTCTGGAGGAAGATTTTGAATTTCTTTTATATCATTATTACGTAATTTATTTTTAGAGCTTTTCTTATCCTTATGTGCTCCCTCCATAATATCCATAATATTTTTCTTAATACCTTTTGGAATAATATTATTAGCATTATTATATTGCTCTTGTTTTTCTCGACGCCTCTCGGTTTCATCAATAGCATAACGCATCGAATTAGTAATTTTATCTCCATACAATATTGCTTTTCCATTGATATTTCTTGCTGCACGCCCAATTGTTTGTATCAAAGTTGTCCCTGAACGTAAAAAGCCCTCCTTATCTGCGTCAAGTATTGCTACTAAAGAAACTTCGGGCATATCTAATCCTTCACGTAACAAGTTGATGCCTACAAGAACATCAAATTCACCCTTTCTTAAATCACGAATAATCTCTACTCTTTCAACAGTATCAATATCTGAGTGAAGGTACCTGACCCTTTGACCACTCTCAGAAAGATAATCGGTCAAGTCCTCTGACATCTTCTTAGTGAGTGTTGTAACTAAGACTCGCTCATTCAGCTCAACTCGTAAATTAATCTCAGATAACAAATCATCAACTTGTGAATTTGCAGGCCTTACTTCAATGCTTGGATCCAATAAACCAGTAGGTCTGATAACTTGCTCAATTAAGTTGGACGAATGTTCATTTTCATAAGGGCCAGGTGTAGCAGATACAAAAATAGTTTGAGGTGCTAATTTCTCAAATTCATCAAATCTGAGAGGCCTATTATCAAGAGCAGATGGCAGCCTAAAACCATACTCGACAAGATTTTCTTTTCGAGATCGATCTCCACGGTACATTCCACCCAGTTGAGGTACGCTAACATGACTTTCATCAATAATCATTAATGCATCATCTGGCAAATAATCAATCAATGTCGGAGGTGGTTCGCCAGCATTTCTTCCCGATAAATATCGTGAATAATTTTCAATTCCTGAGCAATAACCAATCTCATTTATCATTTCGATATCAAACTGAGTTCTTTGTTCAAGACGTTGAGCCTCGACTAATTTATTACTTGATTCAAGCTCTTTAAGACGTTCTTTTAACTCAATCTTAATAGATTCAACCGCATCCAATAAAACTTGTCTCTGCGTAACATAATGTGTTTTTGGATGAATTGTGACACGAGGCAAATTTTGCGAAACTGCGCCTGTCAGCGGATCGAAACGACTGATAGATTCAATTTCATTGTCAAACAATTGAACTCGTATTGCTTCTCGCTCTGATTCAGCAGGAAAGATATCAATAACATCTCCATGTGTCCGGAACATGCCTCTGTGAAGCTCTATTTCATTTCGAGTATATTGGAGTTCTGTAAGTCTTCTAAGCAGTGTTCTTTGTTCAATGCTATCGCCACGATCAAGATGTAATACCATCTTCAAATAACTAGATGGATCGCCTAACCCATAAATAGCGGAGACCGTGGCAACAATTATTGTATCTTTGCGTTCTAGTATTGCTTTTGTAGCAGATAATCGCATTTGCTCAATATGCTCATTAATTGAAGCATCTTTTTCAATATAAGTATCGGTTGTTGGGACATAAGCCTCGGGCTGATAATAATCATAATAGGAGACAAAATACTCCACAGCATTATTTGGAAAAAATTCTCTCATTTCACCATATAATTGAGCAGCTAATGTTTTATTTGGAGCAATAATCATCGTAGGTCTTTGTTGTATATCTATAATATTCGCGATGGTAAAAGTTTTACCAGAGCCCGTTACTCCTAGAAGAGTTTGGCTTGCTAATCCGTTTTTTAAGCCTTCGATAAGGCTCTTTATGGCACCTGGCTGATCACCAGCTGGCAGATACTCGGATGTCAGTGAAAATCTTTTCATAATTTTGTGTTTTTTAAATATTAACTTTCAAGTATATTACACAGCCTTTTAGTAATTTTCGTCAGGAGATAATATCGTTGCGTACATTTTCGTCAGAACGCTCTAAGAGCATCAAACCTTCCCCTACACTTGCAGTCTCTGCACGGGCAGCTGAACTTCGTTCCCAAGGGAGAGATATTATCAGTCTTAGTGCGGGTGAACCGGATTTTGATACGCCAGAACACATAAAAAAAGCTGCAATCGATGCGCTTAATAGCGGTCAGACCAAATACACTCCTGTCGATGGTACACCAATTTTAAAACAAGCAATAATAAACAAATTCCATAGAGAAAATAATCTTGACTATAAAAATAATCAAATTCTAGCCTCTTGTGGAGCAAAACATAGTCTATATAATTTATTTCAATCTACCCTAAATCCTGGAGATGAAATAATAATTCCTGCTCCTTATTGGGCATCATATCCAGATATGACAATACTAGCGGGAGCTGTCCCAGTTATTATCGAAGCTACGGTAGATGATAATTATAAAATAAATGCTGATAAATTAAAGAAAGCAATTTCTGATAAAACACGAATGATCATACTTAACAGCCCCTCAAATCCATCTGGGGCAAATTATAGTCAAGATGAGTTGCGTTCTTTAGCTAAGGTTTTACTCAATTATCCAAATGTCATAGTTGTTACTGACGATATTTATGAGCATATACTCTGGGGTGAAGAAAAATTTAGCAACATTGTTAATGTTTCTCCGGAACTTTATGACCGTACTGTCGTAGTAAATGGAGTCTCAAAAGCTTATTCAATGACAGGTTGGCGTATTGGATATGCCGCAGGACCTGAAGAAATTATAAAAGAAATGAAGAAAATTCAATCTCAAAGCACTTCAAATCCTAACTCAATTGCACAAGCTGCTGCAGCTACAGCACTAAATGAAAAACAAGATTTTATTCAAGAATATGTTGATATATTCAAAAAAAGACATGATGTGGTGGTAGATGCTTTAAAGGAAATTCAGGAGATTAGTACCATGGAATCTGAGGGTACATTTTATATTTTTCCTGATATGAATAATCTTATTGAAAAAATAGATTCGGTATCTAATGATATAGAATTGGCCGAGTACTTTTTAAATAAGGCAGAGGTTGCTATGGTCCCGGGTTCAGCGTTCGGCTCACCTGGATGCATGAGAATATCATTTGCCACAAGTATGAAGAATATTGAAATAGGGATGGAAAGAATTATTAACGCGGCAACAAAATAACAAGGATTCATGGTTGACCATGTCTGAAGCCGTCAGTAGTATGCGAAACTTCAATTTTCCCCGGTAGCTCAGTTGGTAGAGCGGGTGACTGTTAATCACTAGGTCGGCGGTTCGAGCCCGTCCCGGGGAGCCAAATAAAAAAGGGTTTCAAAAGAAACCCTTTATTTTAAAACCCTTTTAAAATATAAACAATCACAACTGCAGTAATTATTTTTTACCTATAACATGCGCTTTTGACTACTTGATAATTGTTTTTATTAATTCAAGAAATTTCTCGCTTATATCCTTATCCTTGAGTGCATATTTTACTGAAGCCTGCATATACCCAAACTTTGATCCACAATCATATCTTACTCCTTCAAGCTCACACGCATAGACGGACTCTTTTTTTATTAAAGTTTTAATTGCATCTGTAAGCTGTATTTCATTTCCAGCTCCTTTTTCAGTTTCTTTTAGATACTTAAAAATTTTTGGAGAAAGAGCATATCGTCCTACAACACCTAGTGTTGATGGTGATTCCTCGGGATCTGGTTTTTCTATAATATTTTTAATTTTGTATGTTTTACTATGAGAATTAGAGACCTTTTCGATTACTCCGTACTTTGATGTCTCCTCTTTAGTGATATTCTGAACAGCAACAATACTACTCTCAGTTTTATTGTATTGATGTATAAGTTGAGCTGTTGCAACATCATTGTCATTATCAATTAAATCATCTGGTAAAATTACAACAAAAGGCTCTTCTCCTACTGCATGCTCTGCACATAATACAGCATGTCCTAATCCCAAAGGTTCTGATTGTCTAATATAAATACAAGTAACATTATCCGGTATAATGTTTCTTACAATCTCTAATTCTTTAGTCTTGCCTTGCTTTTCAAGCTCAATTTCTAACTCATGTGCTTTATCAAAATGATTAGTAATAGTCTTTTTTGTTTTACCTGTTATAAAAATAAGTTCAGTTATTCCAGCAGTTATTGCTTCTTCTACAGCATATTGAATCAGAGGTTTATCAACAATAGGAAGCATCTCTTTAGGATTTGCTTTTGTCGCAGGTAAAAAACGTGTGCCTAAACCAGCTACTGGAAATACAGCTTTTGTAATTTTTTTCATAACTGATTAATTTTATATTTAGGTTGTTGTTTTATTCATCTGCACAACATTATCATTACTTAATTTAGATTCCTTTATTGTCTGCTCCATAATTGATAAAATTTCATCCTCATTATAATCATTATATGCAGCAATTAATCTTTCCATTCTCTCCATAATATTTATCGAGCTAACATTGTGTCGCGCAAGTTTTATCTTTTTATGTGTTGTTTTTTCTTGAATTTCATTTTCATAAAATAATTCTTCATAAATTTTCTCACCAGCCCTCAGTCCTGTGTAAGCAATCTTTATATCATCTTTTGGTTTCAAACCAGATAATCTTATGAGCTGTTCGGCAAGGTAGCTTATTTTTATTGGTTCACCCATATCTAAAACAAATATTTCGCCCCCCTTCCCCATACTCCCGCTTTGGAGTATTAATTGACAAGCCTCTCTAATAGTCATAAAAAATCTAGTAACATCTGGATGGGTAACGGTGACAGGGCCACCTCCGCTTATTTGCTCTTTGAATAAAGGAATAACACTACCATCTGAACCTAATACATTCCCAAAACGGACAGTTAAAAATATAGTTTTGCTTGTTGAATTGATAAGCTCGCTATATAACTCGGATATCCTTTTTGTCATGCCTAAGATATTAGTTGGATTTACCGCCTTATCAGTTGAAATTAACACAAATCTATCAGATTCATTCTCTACAGCAGCATCGATTATATTTTTTGTACCAATAACATTATTTCTAATAGCTTCTCTTGGCTCTTTCTCAAGTATTGGAACATGTTTATATGCCGCAGCATGAAAAATTATATTAGGCATATATTTTTTCATTATGTAATCGACTTTAGTTTTATCACACAGATCTCCGAGAACTAGATTTAATGAAATTTCTGGATAATGAGCTACAAGTTTTCTTTCTAAATTGTATAAATTGAATTCACTTCTTTCATAAACAATTAATTTTTTTGGTTCAAGTCTTGCTATCTGTAAGCATAATTCAGAACCAATAGATCCGCCGCCACCGGTAACTAGTATGGTTTTATTTGCAATACTATCTTGGATATCTTGCCAATTGAATTCAATTTTTTCTCTACCTAACAAGTCTTCAATAGAAACTTCTCGCAGTACTGAAAGTGCAGACTTCTCACCAACCATATCCTCGATACCTGGCAAAGTACGCATCGGTATATTGGTTTTTTCACATATTTCTAATATTCTTTGCATATGACTACTCGTTGCAGAGGGTATTGATATAAATATTAAATCAACATCAAATGTTTTTGTAATATTTTCTGTACGCATTATATTTCCGTATATTTTTACTCCATGAATCTCAGATCCCTTTAGAGATTCATTATCATCCAAAATAGCAACTGGTAAATAATTGCGATCTCTCATAATTTCTCTAATTAACATTTCTGCAGCACGGCCAGCACCAATTATCAAAACTCTTGAGCAACCTTCATCTGATTGAAATGAAAAACTTCGATCTTTCCATAAACGATAAGCTAGTCTAGGTCCGCCAAGCAGAAAAATTAGAAAGAAGGGGTAAAGTATTAATATCGATCGGGGGATACCCTCAAGCCTAAACAAGATGAAAAAAGCCAGTGTTAAGCATAAGCCACCCGCTATTGAGGCACGAAATATATTCCAGAGATCGGGGATGCTAGCAAATCGCCATAGACCTCGATATAGATGAAACCGCCAAAAAATAATGCCTTGAACAAATAATAGAACAGGGATTATGTATATACTTTTTTGCCATTCAGCAAATGGAAATTCAAAATTAAACCTCGCCCACCATGCAAGCTCCCAAGCAATGACAGACATAAATAGGTCATGCAATATAACTTGTGTTTTCTTATTAAGATTGAAAAAATTCTTCATCTAATAGTAATTTGCCTATATTTTTTCTGTACAACATACCACACACACATCAAAAAAATATATATTACAGCCGTAATATACACGCCTACATCTGACATTTTATATACAATATATGACGCAGGCCATTGAATTAATAAAGCATAAATAATAAAGATTATAGCCAATTTCTTATGACTATAGCCCATCTGCAACACTCGTTGATATGAATGCGACCTATGGGCTTTGTACCATTTCTCTCTTCTTATAATCCTCATAACGAGAGTTAATGAAGAATCCACTATAAAAAAAGAAAGTAATATAAACCATATATATAGTGAGAAATAATTAGATAAATACGTAAATATCATTAAACAGCCAAAAACAAAACCAATTACGCAACTACCCACATCGCCCATAAAGATTTTAGCTTGAGGCCAATTCCATATTACAAAACCAAGAGATGAAGCAGTCAATCCATAACAAAATACCGCGAATGCATTTTGATTGATAGATGAAAAAATAATAGCTATAGGTAAGGCGCAGACAATCGCTTGAATACTAGAAATAGCATCAGCTCCATCCATAAAGTTATACATATTTATGAACCACGATAAAAGAATTATCAACAGAATTATGAAATAATATGATTCAAATATATTTTGATTTAATACGGTTGAAATAAAAACTGTAGAAATTAATACATATAGTGATGCTCTAATCTTGATACTTAAACCTCTAAGATCATCAACAATCCCTATAATTGAGATAAGCATAATACAAAATGTAAATAATAATAAATGATCTGGGATATTATTATGAGTCTTCATAACAAATACTAGACACACAATTAATGACAGAGAAATAGATAAACCCCCTCCTCTTGGTGTCGTAACTGTATGGGAGCTCCTATCATTTGGAATATCAACAATATCTCTCGCTGTTGCAAAAGCAATGATATACCGCGTCAGTAAAAACGAAAAAATAAAAATACAACTAAATATTATTACTAATTCTAATATGTTCATTTTTTATTAAATAATAGTTTATAAAAACTAATTGTTTGCTTATTTATAATTTCACTTGAAAAGGTATTTTCAACAACAACTCTACTCTGTTTTCCAAATTTCTCTCTAAGCTTTAAATCATCTACCAATAATTTAATGCTATCTGCGAGTGATT
>NZJM01000003.1 GCA_002692205.1 Legionellales bacterium
AATAACTACATTTTTTCCAAAGCTAGAACACAAGATCGATAATCTTAATAATTATTTTAGTGGCGAAAGCATATGGAACCTTGCATATGGGAAAAATATAAGTGGTAGTGATAGTTCTGAGAATGTTATTAAATTAACATCTAACCTAACGGGCCTCACAATAAAATTACCAGAACCATTAACGAAAAATAGTGACCAAGTAAAAATATTGGAACTTCTTATAATTTTTAATAATTCACCTCAATATGAAATCAATATGAAATATAATGATTTGATATTTTCAGACATATTTATCGAAGATGAAGCTGTAAAAAATATTAACATTGGTTTTGGAGCAAAGCATCCGAAAAATAATATGGATAATAATATATCTATAATCGGTAATTTAGAGAATTTAAATTTATCAGATTGGGGAAAGTTATTTGATAATAAAAATTCTGAAATAAATAATGCAAAAAAATATAAAAAAATTATCGGAAAAGTAACGATTGGGAATTTTGAAATATTAGATAATAAATTCAATGATGTTGATCTAGCTATAAAAAATATAAATAATAATTCTGGTTGGGTTATGGATTTTGATAGTAAAAAAATTAATGGCAAAGCAAAATATAATAAAAAAACGGAAGATAATGATGGATATTTGGATTTAAATTTAAAAAAATTATCACTAGATAAAGAAAATAATAATAAAAAATTAACCTATGATATTAATAATTTTCCTGAGCTTAATATTAATGTTACTGATTTTATATACAAAGGTAATAAATTAGGAAAATTAAAAATAAAAACTACAAATACTACAGACATGATTGTCATTAATGAATTGAGTTTCTTTAAGCCTGGATTCACTATAAACGCTAACGGTAATTGGTCAAATATTGCTAATATAAATAAGTCTGAATTTCATATTTCATTTGAATCTAAAACAATAAAATTAATGCTTGATACATTTAATTACGACGCGGCGAATATTGATGATGGTAAAACCTCAATCGAACTTAATGCTAATTGGAACGATGCACCAATGAATTATAAAATTTCAAATCTAAATGGTAACTTAAGTATGAATATTGAAAAGGGACAATTTCTCGACATCGAACCAAAAGCTGGAAGATTATTTGGCTTATTAAGTATTCAAGCATTACCAAGAAGACTCTCACTAGATTTTGCTGATTTTTTTGATAAAGGCTTCGCTTTCGATAATATTAAGGGAAACTTTAATATTGAAAATGGACAAGCCTATACCAATAATCTACAAATGATTGGCCCTGCTGGAGATATTATGATTAGTGGGCGAACTGGACTAGATACTGAAGACTATGATCAGATTGCCACTGTTGTACCTAAATTTTCTGATAGTTTACCGGTTGCAAGTGCACTATTCGGTCCTGTGGGTGTTGGTGTCGGTGCAGTTATATACTTTGCAGGCGAATTATTTGAATCAATACCCTCCAATATCGATAAAATATTAAGTCAACAATACAGCATCAAAGGACGATGGTCTGATCCAGAAATTGAAAAAATAAACATCAAAAAATAATATGACTAAGGTTTAGCAAACGCAAAAAATAATATAATCATTGCTGAAGCAACTGTTATACCAACTCCGAGCTCGATAATCATAATTCCAATATGTTGGCCTACCTCGGAAGTTTTTGACAATAAATTATAATTTAAAAATTCACCACCTTTTAAAATTCCTACGACACCAACTCCAATATAAAGTAAAACACCAAAAGCAGCTAGACACCTAACAATAGTAGGATTAACAACACTACGAAGTTTTTTAACACCAAAAATGATTCCATATAAAATAAAACTAGATGCAAAAATGACTCCTGCCTGAAACCCTCCCCCTGGGCCATAATCACCATGAAATTGAACATATAAACCAAACAACATGATTAAAGGAATGATTATTCGTGCTACTACGCTTAATACTAAATGATGTTCCATTATGATTCTTCCTTATCAACTATTCCTCGGTAATCCCCTCTGCTTCTTCCCAGGAGCATAAGGACACCAATACAAGCAGTAAAAATAACTGTAACTTCACCTAAAGTATCGTGACCCCTATAACTTGCTAGGACAGATGTCACTAAATTAGGAATACCTATTTCTTTAGAGGAGCCAGTTATATATCTATCTGCAAGATAGGTTTGTACCGGATTATCCAAAGCTCCAAAGCTAGGAATATCATGAATACCATAAATTAGTAGAAACCCTGTTGGAATAACCAATAATAATCCTGATACAGAAACTTTATTTTTAACTTTTTCTTTATATTTTATTGATGCCAGTGTTCCCAAGAATAGTATAAGCGCAATGCCCGCGCCAACTGCTGCTTCCGTGAAAGCAACATCAACAGCATCAAGACAAACAAATAATGATGCAGACAATAAACTAAATATGCCCGTTAACATTGTAGCTGCAAAAAGATTATCTTGCTGATTAATAGCAATACTTGTAATTATTAATAAAAATAAGATAATTATGTTGATATATATAACAATCATCTTAATCATCACCTAATATTGGTTTTATTTTTCCATGTAAAGCAGACTTTGCTAAGGCATGAGCAGCAGTTGGAGTTGTTATCAATATAAATATTAATATGAGTAACAACTTTACACTTACTAAATTAAATCCTTGATATAAAATTAAACCAGAAAGTATTAATATTGTGCCCAATGTATCAATTACACTAGCCGCATGTAGCCTCGTAAAAAAGTCTGGCATACGATAAACACCAAGCAAGCCAACGACAATAGAAAGGGAACCTGCTACTATCAGTGCCCCACTAATAATGTCAATATTACTCATCAAATATCCCCTTCTTCTTTTTCAATAGAACTACTACTCATATCCCCATATTCAAAAAACTTCAAAATTGCAATTGTCGATATAAAATTAATTAGGGCATAAACTAAAGCAATATCAAGAAACTCGGGGCGTTTTGTTAAAAAACCAAATAGGGCTATAAATAATACGGTAACTGTGCCAAATATATTAACAGCGAGTATTTTGTCGTAAACTGTCTTACCAATAATTGCCGACACTAACGCCAGAAACATTGAAAAAAGAATAATGAAGGTTGAAATTTCAAACATAGGGTGCTGCTTCGGCATGAGTAATTTTCTTATCCATATTCCCAGTTTTTAATCCTTCAGCCCCTGTCGCTGACAGACTATGAACCTCGACGCTAGAATCTTCCAAATCGATAGAAATTGTCCCTGGAGTTAATGTAATTGAGTTTGCATAAACCACTTTAGCGAAAGTACTAGCCTGAGATAAATGTAAAGTTATCAAACAAGGGTTTATTGGTAAGTTTGGGTTTAATATTCTTTTACAAACATCAATATTTGATTTCATTATTTGCCCAATTAACCAAATTCCATAAGGAATAAATCTTATAAAATAAAGCTGCAATATAGGTTGATCAAAAGTAATTAGACCCATACGTGAACTAATAATTGTTACAATTATCACTGATAATAAGCCAAGTAACAGTAACAATGGAGTATAATGGCCTGATAACATTATCCATAGCAACGCTAGACTAATTATTAAACTAATTTTATGAAAAAAAATATCGTATTTCGACATTGTGCTCCCTAAAAAAAATATAGTTCAGGTTACGTATTATCCGTATACCGATTGATACAATCAAGGAATTTAAAAATGCAGTGGAAACCTAATACAACTGTAGCAGCAATTATTGAAAAAAATGACAAATTTCTTCTTGTTGAGGAAGAGATTGATGGGAAACTAGTCTTCAATCAGCCGGCTGGACATCTTGAAAAAGGTGAGACGCTGATAGAAGCTGTAAAACGCGAAGTCCTAGAAGAAACAACATTTGAATTTGAGCCAAAATCACTTATAGGAATTTATCTTTACCCAAATGCAAATAATATTAATATTACTTATTTAAGATTCTGTTTTTATGGTTTGTGTATAAAAAAACATAATGATAGAAAACTTGATGAGGGAATAATACAAACTACATGGATGAGTGAACAAGAAATTAAAAAAAATAATAGAATGCGTAGTCCAATGGTTTCCATATGTGTGAATGATTACAAAGACGGAAAAAATTTTCCTTTAACACTAATAAATTCATTTTCAAATGACAAAAAATAATAAAATCATAGTTGGTATATCGGGTGGTGTTGATTCCTCTGTCGCCGCAATGTTATTAAAAGAAAATGGATATGATGTCGAGGGAATATTCATGAAAAATTGGAATGACCATGCTGAAAATGGAAGATGCTTGTGGGAGGACGACGTGCAAGATGCAATGCTGGTGTGCGATAAACTAAAAATACCAATGAATACAATTGATCTTTCTGAAAATTATTGGGAAAAAGTATTTAAAAAATTTCTTAGAGAGTATAAAAATGGAAGAACTCCTAATCCAGATGTTTTATGTAATAGAGAAATAAAATTTAAAGCTTTTTTAGAGCATGCGCAAAATCTTGGAGCAGAAAAGATAGCAACAGGACATTATGCCTGCTTAAAGAAAAATAATAATAAATCACAGCTCTTAAAATCAAATGATAGTAATAAAGATCAAAGTTATTTTTTATGTCATCTAAATCAAAATCAATTAAATAATGCTCTATTTCCAATTGGAGAATTGTGTAAGACAGATGTTAGAAAGATAGCAAAAAAAAATGGGTTAATAAATCATGCGAAAAAAGATAGCACTGGAATTTGTTTTATAGGTGAACAACCATTTCGTAGTTTTCTTAGTAAATTCATAAAACCTGAATCTGGCTTAATTAGAACAGTTAGTGGAAAGACTATTGGGGAGCATGATGGAATCTTCTTTTATACGCTCGGCCAACGTCAAGGTCTTGGAATAGGTGGAATAAAAAATGCAACCGATGCGCCTTGGTATGTTGTAAAAAAAGAAATTAAAAAAAATGAGCTGATTGTTGCTCAAGATCATGACCACCCTTTTTTACATCATAAAAATTTAACAGTAATTGAAGTAAATTGGATATCTGGAGAGATGCCATCTTTGCCATTTAAATGTAAAGCAAAGTGTCGTTATCGCCAAACCGACCAAAACTGTACTATTGAAAAAAACGAGAAAAATCGCCTTTTTGTTAGCTTTGATTCAACGCAAAGAGCTATTACACCGGGGCAATTCATTGTTTTTTATGAAAAAAATGTATGTTTGGGTGGCGGAATAATTGATACTTTAAATTAGAAAACCAATAAAATTGACCTAAAATTACCATTAAATTTGATTTATAATAACGCGCTCTCTGGGGTTCTCTTAGCCAGAAATACCCACCATAAAAAAATCTAAAGGAGAAATATTTTGCTTGATGAGTATCGTCAACACATAAAAGAACGTGCAGATACAGGAATTGTTCCAGAGCCACTTAATCCGGAACAAACTGCTGCTCTTATTGAACTACTTAAAGAACCTCCAGTAGGTGAGGAAGATTTTATTTTAGATTTAATCACTAATCGTGTACCTGCGGGTGTTGATCAAGCAGCTTATATTAAAGCAGGATTTTTAGCCGCATTAATAAAAGATGAAGCTAAATCTCCACTAATAGATAAAGTTGAGGCAACTAAATTACTGGGAACTATGCTTGGTGGCTACAATATAGAGCCCCTAATAGCATCTTTAGATAATGATATTTTAGCTGAGACTGCTGTATTAGCACTGTCCAAAACATTACTTATGTTTGATGCTTTTTATGATGTAAAGGAAAAAGCCGACAATGGGAATAAATATGCAAAAATTGTTCTGCAATCATGGGCTGATGCTGAATGGTTTACATCTAGAAAAAAATTAGAAGAAAAAATTACGGTTACCGTCTTTAAAGTTTCAGGTGAGACAAACACAGATGATTTATCTCCTGCACCAGATGCGTGGTCTCGTCCAGATATACCGCTACATGCGCAGGCAATGTTGAAAATGAAAAGAGATGGTATCTCTCCAGATAACCCGGGAGAGGTTGGTCCAATAAAACAAATTAAGGAACTAAAAGAAAAAGGATACCCTCTTGCTTACGTAGGTGATGTAGTTGGTACAGGTTCCTCGCGCAAATCGGCAACAAATTCTGTGCTTTGGCATATGGGTAACGATATACCTTTTATACCTAATAAAAAAGATGGTGGTTTTTGTTTGGGTGGAAAAATTGCTCCTATTTTTTTCAATACAATGGAAGATGCGGGTGCACTACCAATTGAGTGCGATGTAAGTAAAATGAAGATGGGTGATGTTATTGATATTTTTCCATATAAAGGAATTATAAAAAATAATAATACAGCTGAAATACTTTGTGATTTTTCATTGAAGACAGATATCATTCTTGATGAAGTGCAAGCTGGAGGACGAATTCCTCTTATTATTGGTAGGGGTTTAACTAGCCGTGCACGCGAAGCATTGGGGCTACAACCTAGTGACTTATTTCGTAAACCGAATCCTGTAAATGATACAGGTAAAGGCTACACGCTAGCACAAAAAATTGTTGGTAAAGCTTGTGAAGTAGATGGAATTCGTCCGGAAACTTATTGTGAACCTAAAATGACAACTGTTGGATCGCAAGATACAACTGGACCAATGACTAGAGATGAGTTAAAAGATCTAGCCTGCTTAGGTTTTTCAAGTGATCTTGTTATGCAATCATTCTGTCATACGGCTGCGTATCCAAAACCTATAGACATCAATACACATCATACGTTACCTGATTTTATCCAAACACGTGGTGGTGTTGCATTAAGACCTGGTGATGGAATTATTCACTCGTGGTTAAATAGAATGCTATTACCTGATACTGTTGGAACCGGTGGTGACTCACATACTCGCTTTCCAATTGGTATCTCATTCCCTGCGGGCTCAGGACTTGTGGCTTTCGCTGCAGCAACCGGCGTTATGCCGCTTGATATGCCCGAATCAATATTGATACGCTTTAAAGGCGAAATGCAACCAGGTATTGCACTGAGAGATCTTGTGAATGCAATTCCATATGCAGCAATAAAAACTGGTGATCTAACTGTTGAAAAAGAAGGTAAAAAAAATATTTTTTCGGGTCGAGTATTAGAAATTGAGGGTCTACCTAATCTTAAATGTGAGCAAGCCTTTGAATTATCTGATGCAAGTGCAGAGCGATCAGCAGGTGGATGTACTATTCGACTTGGAAAAGAACCAATCATTGAATATCTTCAGTCTAATGTGACATTATTACGCTGGATGATAGATGAGGGATATGGTGATGTTAGAACTATTGAACGACGTGCACGAGAAATGGAAGCATGGCTCGAAAAGCCTGTGTTATTAGAACCAGACTCCGATGCTGAATACCATAAAATCTTTGAAATTGATCTCAATAGCATAAAAGAACCCTTATTAGCGTGCCCAAATGATCCAGATGATGTCAAACCACTCTCAGAAGTTTCTGGAACTAAAATTGATGAGGTATTTATTGGCTCATGCATGACGAATATCGGACATTTTCGAGCTGCAGGAAAAATGCTACAAAAATCATCAGATAAAATACCAACGACTTTATGGATCTCCCCTCCAACAAAAATGGACCAACATCGACTCACTGAAGAGGGATACTACGACATATTTAAACAAATTGGTGCAAAAACGGAAATGCCGGGCTGCTCTCTTTGCATGGGAAACCAGGCACGAGTACAAGCAAAATCAACAGTTGTTTCTACCTCAACAAGAAATTTTCCAAATCGACTTGGTGATGGGGCTAATGTCTTTCTTGCATCAGCCGAGATTGCAGCTGTATCATCAATATTAGGTCGAATTCCTACTATGAATGAGTATATGGAATTTGCTGCTGATCTTAATCCGCTTGCAGATGATATATATAAATACTTAAACTTTGATGAAATCGAATCATTTCAAAAAAGCGCGCTAAAAGCTAAATCAAAAATAGAGGAGATTCCAGTCTCTGTAGTAAGCTAAATCATGAAAAAAACTCGTACAGAAATTGATAGTTTTGGGCCCCTTGAAGTTCCAGTTGATAAATACTGGAGAGGGCAAACTCAGCGTTCATTAGGAAATTTTAAGATTGGCGGAGAAACAATGCCTCTACCTCTAATACGTGCGCTCGGTATCGTAAAATTAGCAGCAGCTAAAACTAATATGAGGCTTGGTGATTTAGATCAGGAAATTGGTGACGCTATTGTTTTGGCCGCACAGGAAGTTGCGGAAGGAAAATTGAATGATCATTTTCCTTTAGTTGTTTGGCAGACCGGCTCGGGGACACAAAGGAATATGAATGCTAACGAAGTCATCTCAAATCGTGCGATTGAAATTCTTAAAGGTGAGATGGGAAGTAAATCACCAGTTCATCCTAATGATCACTGCAACCAAAGTCAGTCTTCAAATGATACCTTCCCAACTGCTATGCATATTGCTGCAGCAGAAGAAATATCATTAAAACTTGTGCCAGCACTCAAATATCTCCAAGATCATCTTCAGAAAAAAGTTGATATATGGCAAGACATCATAAAGATTGGACGAACACATCTACAGGATGCAACGCCTCTTACTCTTGGTCAGGAATTCTCTGGTTATGTAAAGCAAATATCCTATGGAATAGAGCGAATTGAACAATCTCTCCCCCGATTATTAGCCTTGGCTCAAGGTGGCACAGCTGTTGGGACTGGGCTTAATGCAAAATCTAAATTTGCTGAAAACTTTGCAGAAGAGGTAAAAAAATATACCGGATTACCTTTTCAAACAGCAGAAAATAAATTTGAAGCGCTTGCTGCTCATGATGGATATGTTGAAATGTCGGGTATGCTTAACACAGTAGCGACTGGATTATTTAAGATAGCTAATGATATTCGACTACTTGGTTCCGGACCACGTTCGGGATTAGGTGAATTGAGCTTACCTGAAAACGAACCAGGCTCTTCTATAATGCCTGGCAAAGTAAATCCGACTCAATGTGAGGCAGTGACAATGGTATGTTCACAAGTTATGGGCAACCATACGACAATTACATTTGCAGGAAGCCAAGGTCATATGGAACTAAATGTTTTCAAACCAGTACTTGCATATAATCTAATACAATCAATAAGACTACTGACAGATGTATGCACTAGCTTTGCAAATAATTGTATCTTAGGAATCGAACCAAACCGAAAAAATATTACATCACTTATGGAGCGTTCATTGATGCTTGTAACAGCGCTTACACCAAAAATAGGATATGACAATGCAACAACCGTCGCCAAGACAGCACACAAAAATGGAACAACGCTAAAAGAAGAAGCGATAGCTTTGGGTTTTGTAACAGAAGAAGAATTTGATAAGATTGTCCGGCCCGAAGAAATGATTAAACCAAAATAATTATCTTGGGTTACATAAAGTATTAATTAAAAGTGACGATAACCTACTGATTTAAGTTCATATATTTTTTCATCATCATCAATCAAATTGAGCTTTGAACTTAACTGATTAATTCTACCGATTTTACAAAATTTGGATGTGGTAATCATTTTTTCTAAATTGGAATCAGACAAATTTGGAGGAACGGTAAAGCATAATTCATAATCATCACCGCCAGTTAATGCAAGTTCAATGGCTAAATCTTTGTTCAATTTCAAAAGAGTCTTCGAATAAGGAATATCATTCAATTTGATATCTGCTCCCACTTTACTACATTCAAGAATATGACTGAGATCAGAAAATAGACCATCTGATATATCAATACAACTTGTCGCAATATCTCTCAACTCCAATCCTGTTCCAATTCTTGGTTCAGGTTTATTTAATCTTTTCAATTCATCGCTTGTTGGTGTTAGATTTTCTTCAGAATTTTGCAAATATCTTAAGGCATATGCAGCAGCACCTAGTTCTCCAGTTACATAAATAAAATCTCCTGGTTTTGCCCCTCCCCGATGCAAAAACTTACCTTTAGGAATAATCCCATGTGCTTGTATCGTTATCGATAAAGGACCATTTGTTAAATCACCACCAATGAGTATTAATGAATATTCTGCAAGTAAGCTATTGAATTGATTTGAGAATTCTTCTAACCAACTTAAATTATTTCTTGGGAGCGTTAAAGATAGAGTAATCCATTTAGGCGTTGCGCCCATTGCAGCAATATCGCTGAGATTAACAAGAAGCGACTTATTAGCAATATCTTTGGGAGAAGTATCTTTTAAGAAATGAACACCTTCGACTAAAGTATCAATCGAGACCACTAATTCTTCATCTTTAGATAGACTTATGACTGCTGCATCATCCCCGATACCAAGCTTAAGTCCACGTTGATTATCCAGTAATCTTGGCTTGAAATAATGCTCTATAATTTCAAATTCATTCAAAACTTAGCTTGCAAGACCTTTAGTTTGATTATTTTCGTAACTCTTTTGCAACTTTATCAAGTATACCATTTATATACTTGTATGAATCCTCTGCGCCGAATATTTTTGCAAGTTCAACAGACTCATTTACAATAGACTTCCATGGAATATCATTATGGTATTCTAATTCATAACAACCAATGTGAAGTATAGCTCTTTCTATAGTATCAAGTTCATCTATTGGCCTATCTAATAAGTTAATGATTCTTGCATCAAGTTCCTTATGACAAGTTATTGTTCCTTTCAATAGAGTTTTGAAATAATTGACGTCTGTTTTGGCAAGTTTATATTCATCATCTTCAAACTCTGATAGAACTTGTTCTAAATCCTTATTTGTAATAAGCCATTGATATAAAGCCTGTACTGTATTTTGCCTTGCTTTAATACGTTCACGTATATTTTTCTTATTAATTTTTGTATCCATAATGACTAAATTTTCGATAAAGCTACAATCATATCTAATGCTGCTTGTGCTGCTTCGGATCCTTTATTCTTATTTGTACTATCAGATCTTTGTATTGCTTGCTCTCTATTATTAACAGTTAAAACACCAAAAATTATTGGTACCCCGCTATGTATTGCTAATTTCGAAATTCCATGGGCACATTCATTAGAAATGCATTCAAAATGCGCAGTCTCTCCCCTAATAATAACTCCAAGAGTAATAATTGCATCATATTGATTTTTTTCGATCAGTTTTTTTACAGCTACTGGAATTTCAAATGCACCAGGCACTTTAACGATCTTAATTCTCTCCTCATTTATGCTATTTTTTTTTAACACTTCTATTGTTCCGTTATATAAACGATCAACAATATCCTTATTAAAATTACTAGCAACAATTGCAATATTTATATTATTTTTTTTCATACTTATTTTTATTCCTAATAGCTGACATATCAAAATATAATTTTATATAATCCACTCTAGTCATTAATGTATTCAACAATCTCAAGGCCAAATCCTGAAAGAGCATGTATATGTTTTGGAGCACTTAGTAATCTCATTTTTTTAATGCCTAAATCAAATAGTATTTGGGCGCCTAAGCCAATAGTCCGTGTATCCCAAGTCACATTGGTCTTACTATCAACCTTTTTTTTAGGAATTCTATAAGACTCTATCTGATTAATTAATTCAATGGATGTATATTGATTACATAAAATCACTAAGACAGCTCTTTCTTCATTAGAGAAACGCTCTAAAACATTTGTAACAGGCCACCCGCGATCTTTAGCTATACTACCAGTTAAATCTGAAATTGGGTTTTCAACATGTACACGCACTAAGGTAGGCTCACTAGGTATGAGTGTTCCTTTTACTAAAGCTAGATGCATTTTCTTTTGTAACTTATCCTGGTATGCATGCAGAACAAATTCCCCATATTCAGTGGGAAGATTACATTCGGTAATATGCTCTACCGTTTTTTCGTTCTCTATTCTATAACTAATCAGGTCAGATATTGTCCCTATTTTAAGATTATGTTTCACTGCAAACTTCTCTAAATCACCTCGTCTCGCCATTGAGCCATCTTC
>NZJM01000004.1 GCA_002692205.1 Legionellales bacterium
AGAAGTGGAGAGCGCCCAGCACTTAAATATAAACCAGCTGCTAGAGGGATAAGAACAACATAACCTGCATCTAAGGCAATAGATGAAAGAATACCCAATAACATAACCATTGGTGTAAGCATGCGTTTATGCACTTTAGTTATAATAGAGTGTAACAATGCTGGAAGAAATCCAGTTTTTTCCGCGAGACCAATTCCCAGCATGCCAACAAGAACGATTCCAAGCGGAGGGAAAGTGATAAAATTATTAACCATTGTTGACAATAACCACCATATTCCATGAGAAGAAAATAAATTATTAATAATAATTTTATTCCCACTAATATCTGTTACGGAAACATCACTATTAGAGATGACCATTGATAAAATAAATACAAAAAATGTACCAAAAATAAATAATATTGATGGATCTGGTAATTTATTACCTAATTTTTCTATTGTATTTAATATTTTCATTTTTTGAGTTTATTTTTTAAAAATTTTTCAATACCAACAGTATATATTCTGCCGCTAGTTAAAAATCCATCATTGTGTAATCCATTTATATCTAAAAAATCTTTAGGTTCATTTGCACTATTAAATAAATTTTTGCCGAACTCATAAGGGACGATTTCATCGTGCTTACTGTGTATAAAAAGGCTGGGAGTATTAACATTCGAAATTATTTCTATTGATGGATAATGTATATTTGCAAGATACTTAATTGGTAAATAGGGATATTTATATTTACCCATATCGATAATAGAGGTAAAGCTCGACTCAACGATTAATCCCAATGATTTATATTTATTTGCAAGCCATATAGCAACAGCTCCGCCTAATGAACGACCATAAATAATAATTTCATCTTCAGCAAGATTTTTTATGTCTTTAAGAAAAATTAAAGCAGTCTCAGCATCAATGTATGTCCCTTCTTCTGATGGAGATCCGCTACTTTCCCCGTAACCTCTGTAGTCAATGATGAAAACTGACAGTCCAAGTTGATGAAAAATTTTTATGCTATCTAGTCGTGTTGAAAGATTGCCACCATTACCATGCAAAAAAAGCAACGTTGCTCTAGAGTTTTTATGCGGAATAAACCAGGAATTAATCGTTTCATTGTCTTTCGTCGATAGCTTAATACTCTCAAAATCTAAACCATAGCTTTTAGGTGTATTGGTGTATTTTTTTAAAGGAACATAAATTAAATTTTTCTGATTAAAAAACACTATCAATGACATTAGTAACCATACTAAAATTACAATAGTCAGTATAGATTTTATAGCAGCATGTATTTTGATTGTCACTTTATTTTATCTTTACTCGATATTTAATACTATTTTCCCTGTTGTATGCCCATCTTCAATCATTTTATGGGCGATAGCAGCATCTTCTAGTTGCATTACTTCGCTAATGTGAATTTTTAAATTATCTGCATCAATAAGATTAGTAATTTTTTCTAAAATTCTTGTTTGCTCAATTTGTTTATTTTTTAAATTATATAATTGCGGTGTTAGCATAACTTCAAAGCTTAATGACAAATTTTTGAACCTAGCTAATGACCAATCTATCTTATTGTTAGGTTGTAAAAGCGTTACCATATGGCCATAATTTTTTGTTATTGATATGATATCTTCTATTTCATGGTTGCCAACATTGTCGAGAGCAACATCAACACCTTCATTGTTAGTTAATTTTAGTATTCTTGATTTAATATCTTCTGTTTTATAATTAAATATATGATCTGCCCCAAAATTTTTAACAACTTTTTTCTTTTTATCACTACTGACACTAGTATGTACTATCGCTTGGCGATATTTAGCTAATTGAATTGCTATATGTCCAACACCACCTGCACCTGCATTAATAAACAATTTATCGTCTTTTTTTATATTGGCATGCATAAACAGTGCTTCCCATGCTGTTATTGATACTAGCGGTACAGCAGCAGCTTCGATAAAAGAAATCGATTTCGGTTTATGCGCAATAAAATCCTGGTTGAGGACTTTATATTGAGCATAATTACCCTGTACACCCCCAATACCGCCATGGAAAAAGAATACTGAGTCACCTTTTTTGACTTTATCAACTTTTGAACCAATTTCCTCGACAATACCAGCTCCATCACAGCCTAGTACAGCTGGAAAATTATCTATTGGGTAGGCTCCTGATCTGAGCTTCGTGTCGATAGGATTGACACCAGCAGCTTTAAGTTTGACCAAAACCTCATCATTCTCCATGATTTTAGGTTTTGGGATATCGTTAATATTTAATACATCAGGTTTCCCAATAGATTTAATCGAGATAGCTTTCATTTTTTATATTTTTTTTATTTATCAAGATAAGCTTCCGCATCTAATGCGGCCATACATCCATTTCCCGCTGATGTGATAGCTTGACGATAAATATGATCCGAGACATCCCCAGCCGCAAAAACACCAGGAATATTCGTCGAAGTTGCCCCGCCTTCAAGTCCACTTTTAGTTTTTATATATCCATTTTCCATCGAAAGCTGTTTTTCAAATATTTTAGTATTTGGTTGGTGTCCAATAGCGATAAAAACTCCTTTCACAGCTAAATTTTTTGTTTCTTTGTTTTGAGTGCTTAATATTTCAATACCCGATACACCTGTATTATCTCCAAGAACTTCATTTAAGGTGTAATTCCATTCAATTTCTACATTTTCTTTTTCTAGCAATCTGTCAATGAGCATTTTTTCAGCCCTAAATTTATCTCTTCTATGAATGACGGTAACTTTATTAGCAATATTTGACAAATAAAGAGCTTCTTCAACAGCCGTGTTACCGCCACCAATAACTGCAACATCCATATCACGGTAAAAAAAACCGTCACATGTTGCGCATGCCGACACCCCTTTACCTTTGTATTTTTCTTCGGAAGGTATACCTAGGTATTTAGCTGTAGCACCAGTTGCAATGATTAACGCGTCACAGGTGTATATTCCTTGTTCGCCAGTTAGCTTAAGACTTTGATTGGATAAATCAGCTTGATAGATGTGATCAGGGACAACTTCTGTATCAAATCGCGTAACATGTCCAAGCATTCGATCCATTAAATCCTGCCCCTGTAATCCTTCAATATCTCCAGGCCAGTTATCAACATCCGTAGTAGTAGTCAATTGCCCACCAGGTTGTATGCCGGCTATTAATACAGGGGAAAGATTTGCGCGCGCAGCGTATAATGCAGCTGTATACCCTGCTGGTCCTGAGCCTAGTATTAGTAGCCTTATGTGACGCTCTTTTGTCATACAGTTATTGTGACATCTCTAAAGTGTGGTAATGAATGATAAAATTGAGACTGCGGTATGGTACGTTATAGCGCTATGATCAGCAAAGTCTCTTGAGAGAGGGATTTTTCTATTAATTTTTTTGTATGAAAAAATCTATTATAATCATATAATTATTGTTATAATTTAATAAAAAGGTTTAATGTGAAACAAGCGTCTCGTAAAATAAAAAATATACAGGGAGTATCTGATACTCTCTTAAAAAATATAAGAGAAGCGATGGTTGTTGTTTCGGTTATTATCACTATTTTTCTTGGAATTGCTTTATTTTCTTACACTCCAGATGATCCATCTTGGTCCTACTCAACTAGTAATCAAAATATTGAGAACAGTGCCGGCACGATAGGGGCTAATATTGCAGATATTTTGTTATCTTTTTTTGGTTATTTAGGCTATGTCATTCCGTTAGCATTAATTTTAAGTGGATTAAGACTATATCAAGCAAAATCCAATAAAAAAGCTTTTGATTATTTTGTTTTCTCAATTCGTTCACTTGGTATTTTTCTTGCGTTATTTGGTGGGTGTGGGATTTTATGGATGCATTTTGATCCAAGTTCTATGTTGCCGCATGAAGTAAAAGGTGCTGGTGGAATTCTTGGTAATGCTATTGGTCCTATTATTTTGAATTTAACTGGTTTTGACGGCAGCACGCTAATTATGCTCGCCATGTTTATGGTTGGGTTAACACTATACACAGGCCTTTCTTGGTTATGGGTAGTCGATTCGATAGGTAAGTTTGTTTTTAATGGCGTTGCTCAGTTTCGAAATTATTTGTCGTCATTTAGAGATCATATCGAGGGCCGTCGAGCACGTAAATTAAGAGGTGATATTTTAAAAGTTGAGCAACTTGTTATTGATGAGCGTGAACCACCAAAAATTGAGCCTGTTATTTCTGATTTACAACCAAGCGCTCGGTCTATAATGGAAAAGCAAGAAAATTTATTTGAACCAGCCATCGAAACAGTTTTACCTCCATTGGATTTATTGGATGAACCTGCACCTTCGATAGGCCAGTATTCTAAAGAAACGCTTGAAGCTATGTCCAGACAGGTTGAATTAAAATTAAAGGATTTTGGTGTTGAGGTAAAGGTTGTTGCTGTTCATCCGGGACCAGTTATCACTCGTTTTGAGTTAGAGCCAGCTCCCGGCATTAAAGGAAATCAAATTATAAATCTTTCAAAAGATTTAGCTAGGTCGCTCGCTGTTATAAGCGTACGTATTGTTGATGTGATACCAGGAAAATCATACATAGGTCTCGAAATTCCAAATGAAAATCGTGAATTGGTTACACTGGGTGAAATTCTAAATACAAGTCAATATGAATCGGTAAACTCATTATTAGCTTTAGCTTTAGGTAAAAATATTAGCGGTGTTCCTGTTGTTACTGATTTGGATAAGATGCCACATCTATTGGTAGCGGGAACAACTGGCTCGGGTAAATCTGTTGCATTAAATGCAATGATACTGAGTTTACTATACAAATCTACAGCATCAGATGTTCGTATGATAATGATAGATCCCAAAATGCTCGAGCTATCTGTATATGAAGGTATTCCAAATCTATTGTCACCCGTTGTAACGGACATGAAAGAAGCAGCAAATGCATTAAGGTGGTGTGTTGCGGAGATGGAAAAACGATACAAACTTATGTCTAAACTTGGTGTTCGCAACTTAAGTGGATATAACCGTAAGATAAAAGAAGCAAACGATAAGGGGCAGTCTATAGAAGATCCATTTTATAAAGGTATTGATGAAAATGACATCGCATACTTAGAAAAATTACCATATATAGTAGTTGTTATTGATGAGTTAGCTGACATGATGATGACTACGGGTAAGAAAGTTGAGGAATTAATCGCTCGTCTCGCTCAAAAGGCAAGAGCTGCAGGAATTCATTTAATTTTAGCAACACAGCGCCCATCCGTTGATGTAATCACTGGACTTATTAAGGCAAATATTCCATGCCGAATAGCCTTTCAGGTTTCAGCAAAAGTTGATTCAAGAACAATTTTGGACCAAGTAGGTGCTGAACAACTCTTAGGTCATGGGGATATGTTATTTTTACCACCAGGCAGTGGTAATCCCGAGCGCATACATGGTGCATTTGTTTCTGATGAGGAAGTCCATAAGGTTGTAAGTAACTTAAAATCACTTGGTAGCCCAGAATATAATGATGATATCCTCAGGGGGCCAAACGAGGGTGGGGCAGAAGCGATACCTGGAGTTGATGCCCCCAGTAGTGAAAACGATGCGCTATATGATGAAGCCGTTCAGATTGTTATTGAGACACGTAAATCGTCAATTTCGTATATTCAAAGAAGATTAAGGGTAGGTTATAACCGTGCAGCAAGAATTGTTGAAGAAATGGAAAAAAGCGGTCTAGTCGGGCCTCTCGAATCCAATGGAACTCGTGAAATATTAATTCCACCAACTGAAGATTAAAATGATTAAATTTAAATTAGTAGTATTGATATTTATATATCTTGCTTCTGCTTCTATGGTACATAGTGCAAGTGAAAATAATCCATTGGAGCTCTTCTTGAAAAATCTCAACTCACTTGAAGTTAGTTTTACTCAAAGACTAGTAAATGAAAAAGGGAAAGAACTCGAAATGACAAGTGGAGTGTTGTACCTTCAGCGTCCAGGTAAATTTTATTGGCATTATCAACACCCATACTCACAAAAAATAATTTCAAATGGTATATTACTTTGGGTTTTTGATGAAGATCTAGAACAAGTTACGATTAAAAATGTTGATAAAAGAATAAATGAAACACCTGCTGGTATTATTTTAGCTAATAATTCAATTCAAGAATATTTTGTGCAAGTTAGTTTGGGTGTTATTGAAGGTTACGATTGGATTGAGTTAACTCCAAGAAGTATTGAGGCACAATATGATTTCATTAAAATAGGATTTGATAAAAATAAATTAGGAATGATGATTATCGCCGATAATCTCGGGCAAACTACTCGTATAGATTTTTCAGATATACAAAAAAACACTCAACTACCAATTTCATTTTTTGATTTTAAAATGCCAGAGAATATAGATATTTTTGATGAGAGAAATTAATCAATACAGAGTTTAACTTATGAGCAACGACTATCGACCATTAGCCGATCGTATGCGGCCTAAAAAACTAGATGAATATATCGGTCAGTTGCATATTCTAAGTAATGACAAGCCTCTATATCAAGCAATAGAGCAGGGAAATTTGCATTCAATGATCTTTTGGGGTCCCCCTGGAACTGGTAAGACAACATTAGCAAAATTAATTTCAAATTCTTGTGACGCCAAATTCTTAGCACTTTCTGCTGTATTGAGCGGCGTAAAAGATATACGTTCGGCAATTGATCAGGCAATAAATCATAGGGATGTTTACAATAAAGATACAATACTATTTGTTGATGAAGTTCATCGTTTTAATAAAACACAACAAGATGCATTTTTACCTTATGTCGAAAATGGAACGATTGTTTTTATTGGGGCCACAACAGAAAATCCATCATTTGAAATGAATAATGCATTGTTATCTAGATTAAGAGTTTACGTTTTAAAATCTTTAGAGACTGAAGATATAATGAAAATTCTTAATCAGGCATTACTTGATAAAACTAATGGTTTAGGAACGTTAGAGTTATCGATAAAAAATGATGTATTAATCAAGTTGGCAAATTCGGCTGATGGTGATGCGCGTAGGGGGCTTAACTTACTTGAGATTCTATCCGACCTAACTGATAAAGAAATAACTAATGAGTTGATAAATGAAGTCCTCAAAGATGGTTCATTAAGGCGTTTCGATAAGGGAGGTGAAGTTTTTTATGATCAAATTTCTGCTCTACATAAGGCTGTCAGAGGCTCAAGCCCCGATGCATCACTTTATTGGTTTGTTAGGATGATTGACGGGGGATGTGATCCTTTTTATATTGCACGCCGTGTAGTACGAATAGCATCTGAGGATATCGGTAATGCTGATCCAAGAGCTATTCGTCTAGCATTAGATGCATGGGAAACACAAGAACGCTTAGGATCTCCAGAAGGTGAGCTAGCAATTGCACAGGCTATTGTCTATTTAGCCTGCGCCCCAAAGAGTAATGCTGTGTATTCGGCCTATAATCAAGCAACAAAAGATGCTAAAGATCTGGGAAGTAAAGATGTTCCGCTTCATTTACGTAATTCACCAACAAAATTAATGAAAGATCTAAATTATGGTCGAGATTATCGATACGCGCATAACGAAATTGATGCTTATGCTGCGGGAGAAAATTATTTTCCAGAAGGCGTGTCGTCTCGAGAGTACTATCATCCTGTTAATAGGGGCCTAGAGATTAAAATTGCTGAAAAACTAGCAACATTAAGAGCTCGAGATAAAGAGGCTAAATTACAAAAATGATTATAATTATACTGGTAATTATAGGCGGAGCATTGGGCACATTATGCAGATATGGTATATCTTCAAGTATCTATTTATTATTAGGACGAGATTTCCCATATGGGACATTAGCTGTAAATTTACTGGGATCAATTATAATAGGTAGTGTCTATATATTGGCAATTGAAAAAATTAATATAAGTGAAGAATTGCGGACTGGCATTACAGTTGGATTTCTTGGCGCCTTTACAACATTTTCAACATTTTCAATTGAGACAATGAATTTAATTGAGTCTGGCGAATTAACAAAAGCCGGATTGAATATCGCCCTTAGTATAATACTTTGCATAGGTGGTTGTTGGTTGGGCATGAACGTTGCACGACAAATATAATAGGATTATTTTTAATGTTAGATCCACATTTAGTAAGAAACGAATTAGATAATATTGTTAATGCCCTGGAAAGTCGCGGGGTTAAAATCGATAAAGATCAAATACAGGAAATTGAGAATAAAAGAAAATCTATACAAATAGAAACCGAAAAACTTCAAGCGCAGAGAAATATTATTTCTAAGGAAATTGGAGAACTAAAATCTAAAGGTGATGATGCTACTGAGTTATTTGAAAAAGTTTCATTAATAAAAAAACAACTAGATGATAATGAAGAAGCATTAATTAAGATCCAAAAAACTTGGTATGATTTGATAATAACAATTCCAAATCTCCCTCATAAATCAGTTCCAATAGGTAAAACTGAAAAGGATAATAAATTAGTAAGAGAATGGGGTGAACGGCCAACTTTAAATTTTAAACCAATTGATCATGTTGATCTTGGTGAATCATTACAACAAATTGATTTTGACACAGCAGCTCAAATTACGAGTTCTCGTTTTGTTGTAATGAAAGGGCAAATTGCTCGCCTTCATAGAGCATTAATTCAATTCATGTTAGATGTGCATGTTAATGAACATGGTTATGA
>NZJM01000005.1 GCA_002692205.1 Legionellales bacterium
ATTTAGTCGTTAAAAACAAGAATGATACACAATCTCATTAGAAGTATTTTTTGCACTGCAACATTATGAGATTAAGTTTCGCAAAATATCTATATATATTAGCTATTTAGTAGACTATCACAGCAAAAAACAAATCTAATTATAGATGGTTTCATTGAGAACAGGGAAATCACTGTCTATAGAATCAAAAAACTAAAACCTAGAAGAATGAGGTATAAAAACTAATGGCTACAGAAAATAAGAAACTGCAGCAGTGGGTTGATGAAATGGTAAAGCTTTGCCAGCCCAAAGATGTTGTCTGGTGTGACGGCTCAAAAGATGAGTGGTCAAGAATGTGGGATATTTTAGTTAGTGGCGGAACAGCTAAAAAATTAGATGAAAAAAAACGTCCCAATAGTTATTACATTCGCTCTGTTCCTGCTGACGTAGCGCGTGTCGAAGACCGCACGTTCATATGCTCAAAAGAAGAGAAAGATGCTGGACCTACTAATAATTGGTGCGCACCAGAGGAAATGCGGGGAACGCTAAATAAATTATTCACTGGCTGCATGAAAGGACGCACTATGTATGTTATTCCTTTTAGTATGGGCCCTATTGGATCTGATATTGCTCAGATTGGTGTGGAAATTTCAGATTCCGCGTACGTCGTGACAAACATGCACATCATGGCTCGTGTGGGCACTAAAGTTCTGGATGTACTAGGAACTGACGGTGATTTTGTTCCTTGTATTCACTCAGTAGGAGCTCCACTAGCTGAAAATGAAAAAGATGTTCCATGGCCATGTAATCCTGATAACCGATATATAGTTCATTATCCAGAAACGCGTGAAATCTGGTCATTTGGTTCGGGTTATGGTGGTAATGCACTGCTTGGTAAAAAATGTTTTGCATTACGAATAGCCTCAACAATGGCAAGGGATGAAGGCTGGCTCGCTGAACACATGTTAATCCTTAAATTAACTAGCCCCGAGGGTGTTGTTAAATACGTTGCCGGAGCATTTCCAAGTGCGTGTGGTAAAACAAACCTAGCAATGCTTACGCCAACTATTCCTGATTGGAAAGTTGAAACAATAGGTGATGATATCTGTTGGATGAAATACGGTAGTGATGGACAACTATATGCAATTAATCCAGAAGCTGGTTTTTTTGGCGTTGCTCCTGGGACAAGTATGCAATCCAATGCCAATGCAATGTACTCGCTTGAATCAAATTCGGTCTTTACTAATGTAGCAGAGACTGACGACGGTGACGTTTGGTGGGAAGAAATGTCAGAAGAACCGCCAGCGCACTTAGTTGACTGGAAAGGTAATGATTGGACACCTGACTCTGATACTCCTGCTGCTCACCCTAATGCACGTTTCACAGCGCCAGCAGCACAATGTCCTGTGATTGCTGATGAGTGGGAAGACCCGAAAGGAGTGCCTATTGATGCAATACTTTTTGGTGGACGCCGAGCGACTACTGTTCCTTTGGTCACAGAAGCACTGGATTGGAATCATGGGACTTTCATTGGCACGATTATCGCCTCTGAAATGACAGCTGCTGCATTTGGTGCAATTGGACAATTACGTCGTGATCCAATGGCGATGTTGCCATTTTGTGGTTACAACATGGCGGATTATTGGGGACACTGGCTAAAAATGGGTAAAAAGGAAGGCGCTAAATTACCTAAGATCTTTTACACCAATTGGTTTCGCAAAAATGAGGCTGGAAAATTTATGTGGCCTGGCTTTGGCGAGAACAGTCGAGTATTAAAGTGGGTTTTTGAGAGATGTGCTGGTTCAGTCGATGCGATTGATACGCCAATTGGCAAGATGCCGACTCTTGACGGAATTGATTTTAATAATCTAGAAATGGATGAAGCTGATAAAGCAAACTTATTACGCGTTGATATTGAAGGCTGGCTGCAAGAGTTGCCGGGTATCGAGGAGTACTATGATAGCTTCGGTGAACATTTACCTGAAGAATTACGTCAGCAAGTTAGCGCTTTGAAGGAACGTCTTGAATCAGCAAAACAGGCGGTCGCGTAATTTTTAATTAGTATAAAAAAAGCCCGCTTTAAGCGGGCTTTTTTATATGCTCTACTTTTAAAAAATATGGAGAATATTAAAAATGATCGAAATGACTTTTGAGTTAGCAGAAAAAATTGCGAAAGCTGCGCATAGAAAATCAAAAGAGTTAAATCGCCAAATGAGCGTTTCTGTGGTTGATGAATCAGGAAGAATGGTTTACTTCTCGCGAGCTGATGGTGCTGGTTTTTATACTTTTGATACATCTAAAGCAAAAGCAATGGCTGCTGCTTCATTTAAACGGTCAACAATGGAAATCGATAGCATTAAAGATCAAAACCCGCTCTTGTGGTTTTCTGTTCCGAGTGTAATTCCAGGTAATGCACTACCCAGTCCTGGAGGGCGCCCTATTATAAAAGATGGAAATTGTATCGGTGGTATTGGTGTTGGTGGTGGCTTACCTGATGAAGATGATGCGTGTTGTGAGGCAGGTCAAGCAGTTGTATGACACTAAAATTCGTACCCAAATTCACTTTTGAAATGTGACTTAAATTCATCCAATGTAAATAAATGGTTTTGAGTTCCATGGCTAGATACTTTTTTTGACCCCATCATTGTCGCAATCCTTCCAGATGTTTCCAAATCAATATCCTTGATCAAACCAAAGAGCAACCCAGCGCGATAAGCATCGCCACAACCTGTTGGGTCAGTTATTGATTTTGGTGAAACTGCGGGAATCTCAATTGTTTTTTCTTTAGTAAAAAATTTTGAACCATTCCCACCGTAGGTAACAATCAATGCTTCAACTCTCTCTGTGATTTCTTTTTCTGTTAGACTGGTCTTATCTTTTATCATTTGCCACTCATAATCATTAACTGTTACCCATGTTGCTTTTTCAATAAAATCATTAATCTCCTCGCCACTGAACATAGGTATCCCTTGCCCAGGGTCAAAAACAAAAGGAATATTTGCATCTGCAAATTGCTGTGCATGACTCAACATACCATCACGACCATCAGGTGAAATAATTCCTAAGACCGTTTTCTCAGCATCTCTTATATTATTTTCTTGAGAATAATTCATAGCACCAGGATGAAAAGCGGTAATTTGATTGTCATCCATATCGGTTGTAATGAATGCTTGCGCAGTAAATGAATCCTGAATAATCTTTATATGTTTTTGATTAATTTTATGTTTATCCATCCAGCATTTGTAAGAATGAAAATCCTTCCCAACAGTTGCCATTGGTAAAGCTTGTGATTTATCGAGTAAATTAAGATTATAGGCTATATTGCCGGCACACCCGCCAAACTCTTTTCTCATTTCAGGAACGAGAAAAGAAACATTAAGAATATGCACTTTATCCGGAAGAATATGGTTCTTAAATTGATCCGGGAAGACCATTATATGATCGTATGCTATTGAGCCACATATTAGAACACTCATAAATCAAAATCTCCTATACTCAAATATTAATAAACTTTAACAAAAGCATTATTTTTTAAGATGCTTTTACTAATTTAATATTTTTATTGCTTCTTGATTTTCTAAGCACCTGTTTTAAAAATTTACCAGTGTATGACACAGGATGTTTTGCCAATTGCTCGGGTGTGCCAACTGCTATTATTTCTCCACCCCCATCACCACCTTCTGGACCCAAATCAACGATCCAATCAGCAGTTTTAATTACATCAAGATTATGCTCTATCACAATTATTGTATTGCCATGTTTTTTTAGTCTATGCAGTATATCAAGTAGTTGCTGAATATCATGAAAATGAAGGCCTGTTGTTGGTTCGTCGAGGATATAAAGTGTCTTACCGGTATCTCTTTTTGATAGCTCCTTAGATAATTTCACTCTTTGTGCCTCTCCACCTGAGAGTGTTGTCGCATTTTGGCCGAGTTTTATATATGACAATCCAACATCCATTAAAGTTTGTAATTTACGTGCCAGAGTAGGAATTGCATCAAAGAACTCTCTAGCCTCCTCCACGCTCATCTCAAGCGTTTCATGTATGTTTTTTCCTTTATAACGAATATCTAAAGTTTCACGATTGTACCGCTTACCTTTGCATAGATCGCAAGGCACGTAAACATCGGGTAAAAAATGCATTTCTACTTTTATTAATCCGTCGCCTTGGCATGCTTCGCATCTCCCCCCTTTAACATTGAAACTAAAACGTCCTAATTTGTAACCTCGGGAACGTGCTTCAGGTGTTGCAGCATATAATTCACGAATTGGTGTAAACAACCCGGTGTAAGTTGCGGGATTAGATCTTGGCGTGCGTCCAATCGGGCTTTGATTTATATCTACTACTTTATCCAGAAGCTCCAAACCGACAATGGAATCATAAGGTGCAGGGCTAGTATTTGCGCGATTGATTTCGTGTGCGACTATTTGATAAAGCGTATCATTAATTAATGTTGATTTTCCAGAACCAGATACGCCCGTGACACAAGTCATTAAACTCAATGGAATTGTCAAGTTAACCTGTTTTAGATTATTGCCGCTTGCTTTTTTCAACTCCAAAGTATTGTTCTTATCAAATGGTGTGCGATTATCTGGGATTTTTATTTCTTTTGTTCCAGCGAGGTATTGACCAGTTAAAGATTTTTTGTTTGATGCAATCTTCTTTGGTGTTCCTTGTGCAACAATGCTTCCTCCGTGTATTCCTGCTCCAGGACCAATATCTATAACATGATCAGCAGCGTTAATTGCTTCCTCATCATGCTCGACAACAATTACAGTATTACCTAAGTCGCGTAAATGAAATAATGTTTTTAAAAGTCGCTTGTTATCTCTTTGATGCAATCCGATAGAAGGCTCATCAAGAATATACATCACGCCGACTAAACCAGCGCCTATTTGACTAGCTAAACGAATTCGTTGTGCCTCACCTCCGGATAAAGTCTCGGCACTACGTTCTAAAGTTAAATAATTTAAGCCAACATTAACCAAAAAAATAAGGCGATCATTAACCTCTTTTAAAATCTTTGATGCGATTTCTCCTCGCGCACCAGTTAACTTAAGTGATTTAAAAAATAATTTAGCATCATTAACTGACATAGCTGTAATTTCAGGCAAGGTAATATTTTCAATAAATACATTTCGTGCAGATTCATTTAATCTTGTTCCTGAACAAAGAGGACAGGACTTATGATGCTGATATTTCAATAATTCTTCTCTCACCATTGCTGACTCACTCTCAAGATAACGTCGTTGCAAATTAGGAATAACGCCTTCAAATGAATGACTGCGTATTATTGACTTTTTTCCTCCACGCAAATATTCGAACTTGATGGTCTCATCACCACTTCCGTACAATAAAATATCTTTTATTTTTTTTGGAAGTTTCTTGAATGGCAAATCTATATCAAATCCATAGTGAGCTGAAATTGATTTAATCATCTGAAAATAGTAAATATTCCTTCTATCCCAACCTTTTATCGCTCCGCCAGGTAAACTTAAGTCTACATTTTGAACAACTTTATCTGGGTCAAAATATTGAATTACGCCTAACCCATCACATTCAGAACATGCGCCCACAGGATTATTAAAAGAGAATAATCTTGGCTCTAATTCATTCAAACTATACCCGCACTTACTACAACTATGACGAGATGAAAATAACTGCTCGGTTGCTCTACTTTTAGTTTCCATTGGAACAATAAGTGCGGTGCCCTCTGATAACCTAAGAGCTGTTTCAAATGATTCAGTCAAACGCAAACGAAGGTCCTCTCTAACCTTAAAGCGATCAACGACAACTTCTATTGTATGTTTTTTATGTAATTCTAGCTTAGGTGCCTGGTCAAGCTCTATGATATCCCCATTAATGCGGGCGCGAATAAAGCCCTCTGACTGTAGTCGCTCAATTACCTGAAGATGCTCCCCTTTACGCTCTTTTATAATAGGCGCTAACAATAATAAAGCCTCTTCTTCTGAACGATTTAAAACATGATCCACCATTTGTGAAATTGTTTGTGCTTGCAATGGAATACTGTGGCTTGGGCAATGAGGTATTCCAACGCGGGCAAACAATAACCTTAAATAGTCATAAATTTCTGTGATCGTACCTACTGTTGAACGGGGATTGTGGGAAGTACTTTTTTGCTCGATTGAAATTGCAGGTGACAAGCCTTCAATGTGATCAACATCTGGTTTTTCCATCATTGAAAGAAATTGCCTTGCGTATGCAGATAAGGACTCAACATAGCGTCTTTGGCCATCTGCATAGATTGTATCAAACGCTAATGATGATTTTCCGGAGCCAGATATCCCTGTCACTACAACTAATTTATCTCTGGGAATATCTAAATCGACATTTTTCAGATTATGAGTCCGAGCGCCACGTATACGAATTGTATCCATTATAAATATTTCACTATTTTAGAAGCAACCTGCTAATATAAATGTTTTTTTAACTTCAAGCCAAATTAAGTTCAAATAAACGAGTCCAATGTCTATGTCAGCTGCAGAATTAAAAACTGCTTTATCACTCGCATTAGTTTTCTTTCTGCGAATGTTGCCACTATTTATGATTTTGCCGATTCTAAGTCTGGCAAATGATGACTATATCTACTCAACACCCCAATTACTGGGTTTAGCGCTCGGGATTTACGGCTTAACACAGGCTGTCTTTCAAATTCCGTTTGGCATGCTATCAGATAGATGGGGTAGAAAACCAATCATTGTGCTAGGCCTAATAATCTTCGGCCTAGGAAGCTTAATTGCAGCAATGGCAGATTCTATCTATGGCTTATTGATAGGACGTGCTATGCAAGGTGCTGGAGCAGTTGCCGCAGCTATCATGGCACTTGCGGCCGACCTTACTAAAGAAGAATCAAGAACGAAAGTTATGGCTTTTATAGGTATCAGTATTGGTGCTGCATTTTCAATTGCTTTTATAGCAGGTCCAATACTATACACATACATTGGAATAGATGGTTTATTTTATCTTGGTGTCTGCTTTTCAGTATTAGCAATTATAGCTTTACTAACGATCGTACCTAACCCTACAATAAAAATCGAAAAAATAAATGAGTTAAATACGCAAAAAATAAAAGCTGTATTTTCAAACCCGGCACTAATTAAACTAAATATCAGTATTTTTTCTTCGCATCTAATCTTAATGGCAAACTTTGTTGCCATTCCAGTCTCATTGAAAGAATCTATGCAAATTATCCCTGCAATACACTGGCAAATTTATTTAAAAGTCATATTTTTATCCTTATTTATTATGGTGCCGTTCATATTTTTTGGAGAACGCTTAAAAAAAGAAAAATTATTCCTAATATGCAGTATTTTACTAATAGCATGTTCTCAGATTGGTCTGGCTTTATTTGATTTTAATTTAAATATAATGATTGTTTTTCTAATACTATTCTTTGGTGCATTTAACTATTTAGAAGCACTTCTTCCATCTATGGTCTCAAAAACAACGTATGAAAATACTAAGGGAACTGCGCTTGGAGTTTACTCAACCTCACAGTTTATAGGTATCTTTATAGGTGGATTGGTGGGTGGTTTCTTTATGCAGCATCATGGTCTTGCAAGTGTTCATTTGCTTTGCCTATTGATAACTTTTATTTGGTTATGCCTGATGATAATTTTATCCAAAATTGAGAAGTTAGGTAAAAATGAGCTTGAAGAAAAAGCAGTCTGAAGAGAGAATATCAATGAAAAGGAAAGCAGGCTAATATAGCCTAAACTGCAATTAATGAGGAGAAAATCATAATGGCAAGGGGTGTAAATAAAGTCACGCTTATTGGTAACCTAGGTAACGACCCGGAAGTAAGATATGGCGCAAGCGGTAATGCTGTCGCTAACGTTAGTCTCGCAACAACAGAATCTTGGCGTGATAAAGATAGTGGGGAGCAACAAGAAAAGACTGAATGGCATCGTGTCGTATTTTTTGGAAAACTAGCTGAAATTGTTGGTGAATATCTAAAAAAGGGAAGGCAAGTTTATGTTGAAGGACGACTTCAGACGAATAAATGGCAGGACAAAGAAGGTAATGACCGATATACAACACAAATTGTAGCTAATGAGATGCAAATGCTTGGAAGTAAGGATAATAATTTAAATAATCAGGGTTTCTCGCCATCAAACTCGACAGCTTCAGCTGAAGAAGAAAAACAACCCGAAGAAAAAAAACAATCAGCTTCGATTGAATCGCCTATGGATAATTTCGATGAAGATATTCCATTCTAAGATATTAAACTAAACGTAATAAATATAAATCTTTATATAGAGAGTAACTTTCAAATTGATTGATACTAAATCTAACCTGCTTAAAATTCGACGTACAAAAATTATAGCAACACTCGGACCCGCAAGCAGTGAACCTGATCAAATAAAAAATTTAATTAACGCGGGTGTAAATGTATTTAGGCAAAACTTTTCACATGGAGATCATAGTTATCATAGAGAAACCTACGCAAGAATAAGAAAAGCTGCAAAAGAACTAAATAAAACAGTTAGTATTCTTGCTGATCTTTGTGGCCCAAAAATACGCACAGGTAAATTTGAAAATAATAAAGTTGAATTAGTAAACAATCAAACTGTTACTGTAACAACACGTGAAGTTATCGGAACATCAGATTTAATTCCATCCCAATATAAAAAATTAGCAGAAGATGTAGAAGTTGGGAATCGTATATTATTAGCAGATGGCACACTTGAGCTAATGGTAAATGAAATCTCTGGTACAGAAATAAAATGTACTGTTATTTATGGCGGTTTATTGGGTAACCATAAAGGAATCAATCTTCCGGGAGTTAAGGTATCAGCCCCATCATTAACTGAAAAAGATAAAGAAGATGCAAAACTAGCTCTTGAACTTGGTGTTGATTTTTTAGCTTTATCATTTGTAAGGTCGGCATCCGATATATATGATTTAAAAAAACTAATTGATGCAAATTCAAACAGTGGGCGAATAATTGCTAAAATTGAAAAGCCGGAAGCGTTAGAGGATGCAAAAGAAATAATTAAAGCAGCTGATGGTATCATGGTTGCGCGCGGTGATTTAGGTGTTGAACTAAACCCCGAGCAAGTACCAGTCGCACAACATCAACTAATCGATTTAGCTAGAAAGAAATTTAAGCCCGTTATTGTAGCGACCCAAATGTTAGAGTCGATGATTGAAAATGCAAGGCCCACCCGTGCTGAAGTAACAGATGTAGCTTATGCGGTAACTCTTGGAACAGATGCGATTATGTTATCAGGAGAAACAGCGGTGGGGGCATTCCCAATAGATGCAGTAAAAATGATGGACCGTATAGCAAGACAAACTGAATTATATCTCTGGGCAAATGATGTATATGGTTCAAAAGTCTCTAATAACAAGAGTAAATCAGCAATCCCAGTCTGGGATGCGGTGGCAAACTCGGTGTCTCAATTAGCTCATGATCTTAAGGTGCGTGCAGTTGTTGTTATTTCAAAAAGTGGAGCGACTGCTGCGACAATGAGTTCGGCTAGGCCAGCTGCACCAGTCATTGCAATAACCAAAACAAGGGATGTATGTCAAAAGATTTTGATGTATTGGGGTGTGATTCCAATTCTCTCTGAATCTACAATTAAAGTTATATCACAACCTAAAAAACCTTTTCTTAAGAACTCAGCAAGGGATCTCTATTGGCAACGTTTTCAAGAGTTCAATAACAAAACTATTCAAGAGCTCGAAATTAGCATTGCTGAAACACCGCCATCACAGCCAAAAAGTGGTAAATTAGCCGGAAAAACAGAACCCATATCAGGATGGATAAGTTTTTTTAAAAAAGAAGGTCTCTTAAAAATTATTGGAGAAAAAGATCCGGCTGTCGTTGCTAGAAATGTTGTAATTGAAGAAAAGCTCGCTACAAGTGGACAAAAAATACTGCTGGTGCAAGGATTTCAAAGTGATCCTGCGCTCAACAAACCATCTGTAACAGTATTAACTATTTAAACTTACGTTGTTGACTAATTGTTACCGAGTCATCTGCGGCTCCTTGATAATTAACACTGAAAACATTAAAACTTTCAAGTGCTTTTTCAATATCCTTCCCGTCGCGTATTCGAAAACTATTAATACCGCAACGTTCCATAAAAAATAATTGATCCTGTAAAACATCTCCAATAGCACGCAACTCACCTTTGAAATCATAACGCTCGCGTAAAAGACGCGCGTGAGAATATGATCGACCATCTTTAAAAGTGGGAAAATCGAGAGCTATAAGAGCAAAATATTGTAAATCACTAGCTATAGTTTCTATCTCAATTGAACCATCAATCCATATCGCATGGCACTTTTTACTATTAATTAATTCATCTCGATTAGCCTGCCAAAAAGGAAATGGTAAAATAACATTACCACTGGGTATTGGGTCAGTATTTCCGATCTCTCTTTTCAATGACCATTCATCATCAATAATTGATTTATTTTTAATGACTCGCATAAACATTTTCCTTAAATGGTGCGATACCAACGCGACGGTATGTATCAAGAAATCTCTCATCTTCCTCACGTAGCTTGACATAAACATCAAGCAATTTAGCGATTACATTTGCAACATCTATTTTTGGTATTGCAGGCCCAAGACGGTCACCAAGACATGCGTCACTTTCAGATGACCCGCCCAGTGTGAGCTGATAAAATTCTTGACCTTTCTTATCAACTCCCAAAATTCCTATATGACCAACATGATGATGCCCGCACGCATTCATACAACCTGACATTTTTATTTTTAAATCACCGATATCATGCAGGTAATCTAAATCATTAAATTTCTCATTAATTTGTTTTGCAATCGGAATTGATCCTGCATTCGCTAATGAACAAAAATCTAATCCAGGACAACAAATCATATCTGTTAGAAGACCGATATTTGATGTTGCTAAATTTTTAGTTTTCAATTTTTCCCACAACGCAAATAAATCACCCTGTTTGACATTTGGTAGCACAAGATTCTGATCGTGAGTAACAACAATTTCTCCATAACTATATTCATCAGACAAGTCTGATATAAAGTCCATTTGCTCATCCGTTGCATCACCAGGTGCAATTCCTGGGGCCTTTAGTGAGATAATTACAGCCCTATAGCCAGGAGCTTTGTGGGAGTATAAGTTTCTAGTCGCCCAGTTTTTAAAATCTTCATTGGCTGTTCTTGCTTTTTCAAAACTATCGTCGTCTATAGCATCTTTACTATACATTGGTGATGTAAAAAAAGATTTGGCATGATCTATTTCCTTCTGACCGAGCTTTAGAATCCCTTCCTTAATATGTAGCCATTCTTGCTCAACTTGTTTACCGAATTCCTCTTGCCCAACATCATTAACTAATATTTTTATTCTGGCTTTGTAAATATTATCCCTACGACCAAACTTATTATAAACACGCAATATAGCCTCTATGTATGATAATAAATATTTTTTTTCTAGAAAATTTCTTATGCATTTACCAATATGTGGTGTTCTTCCTAATCCGCCGCCAACAAAAACTTTAAAACCAGTCTCTCCTTTTTCATTATTAACCAAATATAATCCAATATCATGAACCATTGCAGCAGCACGATCGCCTTTAGAGCCTGATACCGCAATTTTAAACTTTCTTGGTAAAAAGGAAAATTCGGGATGAAATGTTGACCACTGTCTTATAATTTCACAATATGGTCTAGGATCCTCAATTTCATCTTTTGAAATCCCAGCAAACTGATCTGATGTTGTATTGCGAATACAATTACCGCTGGTTTGTATTGCATGCATTTCTACTGTTGCAAGATCCGCTAGGATATCAGGCACGGTTTCCAAAGCGGGCCAATTAAATTGTATATTTTGTCGAGTGCTAAAATGGCCATAGCTCTTATCGTATTTTCTTGAGATATGTGCAAGCATTCTTAATTGTTCGCTGGATAATAAACCATACGGAATGGCCACCCTTAACATTGGTGCATGTGTCTGAATATAAAGCCCGTTCATTAGACGTAAGGGACGATATTCATCATCGCTTAAATCGCCCGCTAAATAACGGCGAGTCTGATCTCTAAATTGTTCGACCCTCTCGTTTACAATGGTTTGGTCGTAATTATCATACTTATACATGGTCTATACCGTGCTACCCATCAATTTAGATTGTTGTATGAACAATAATACTCCTCTTATCCCGAAAGATTTATATTTTTCGTCTGACATCATGACATCCTCTTTAAACAAGTTAAAAGTATTAAGAGTCAGCCTGATAAATTGATGCCAAGAAAACGCAAGAAGTTTACACAAAAAAACCCGCGTTCAGCTTGGGCTAAAGCAGGTTGTCTCTTTAGCGGTATTTTTATAGCGCCCGCAAGCTGATTTCAAATCGGCGCATTCGTCAAAAATAGTCAATATTGACCCTATTGTCAATAATTTGGTTGGTTTATTTTATGGTAGATGTTCTCTCGCCAGATAATCATGGGTTCTCATTTCTTCTAGACGGCTCTTCGTTCTTTTAAAGGGCTCTACTAATAATTTGCCTCTATATAGTTTTTTGGGAATGTTTTCTGCCGTAATAATTAATTTAACATTGCGATCATAAAACTCATCAACTAATGTTATAAAGCGCTTCAGCATATCATTATCATTATCATTCATAACGGGGATATTTGAAATGAGCACAGTTTGAAATTGTCTCGCTAACTCAATATAGTCTGCGACCCCCCTTGGTCCAGAACAAATCGTTTCAAAATTAAACCATACAACCCCATCTCCACAGCGTATCGTTTCAATTTCTCGCCCTTCAATTTCAAGAGCAACACCTATGGTGCCTTTATCAGGGCATAAGTGTATAAAGTCATTTTCAAGCATAGCGTTTGCATTCTCATCATGTGGCGTGTGATATATTTCAGCATGATCAAAAAATTCCAGTCGATAATCGATACCTGAGTCAATCTTGATAACTTTTGTATTCTCCTTTATGTAAGAAATTGCGGGTAAGAAACGCTCTCTTTGTAGGCCATCATGATAAAGTTGGTCTGGATGTTGATTAGATGTTGCGACAAGCACAACATTTCTCTCAAACAAAGTCTCCAGTAATCCTGTAAGCAACATTGCATCAGTAATATCAGAAACATGAAACTCATCAAAACAAATCACTTGAGTTTTCTGTGCTAACCTGTCTGCAATGATTTGCAGTGGATTCTCGATATCAACTAACTCTTTTA
>NZJM01000006.1 GCA_002692205.1 Legionellales bacterium
AATTTCCAACAGCCCCATTGAATTTTCCCAGTAATTTTACATCCTCAAATTCTTTAATTTGTTTCAATAGGCGCTCAACATAAACAGCGATTTCTTTGCCGAGTGTTGTTGGTGATGCGGGTTGCCCGTGTGTTCTTGATAACATTGCAACTGAAGCGTAATCAGCAGTCATCTTTTTTAATGTTACAACTAATTCATTGAGTTTTGGACTCAACACGTTTTCACGTGTTTCTTTTAACATAAGCGCATAACTTATATTATTGATATCATCTGAAGTACAGCCAAAATGAATGAACTTGGCGGCATTTTTTAATTCTTCAACAGATTGAATTTTTTCCCGAAGAAAATACTCAACAGCCTTTACATCATGATTTGTCGTTTGTTCTATTCCTTTTATTCTTAGGGCATCTTCTATTGAAAAGTCATTTTTTATACTATTTAGAAAGGCGGTTGATTTTGCAGAAAAATCACCAATTTCTTTAATATCAGGATTCTTTGAAAGAGATTTTAGCCACTCTACCTCAGCGATTACCCTAAACCGAAACAATCCATACTCGCTGAAAATAGGTCTAAGGATAGTACTTTTATTTTGGTATCGACCATCAACCGGTGAAATTGCTGTAAGCGCTGATAGTTCCATAATCACATGACTCTTTTGATTTTATGCTGATTATACATGTATTAGGACAGATAAAGTCATCTAAAGTTCTTTATTATGGCGAAGGGTTAGGAATTTTTTCATGTATTGATTCAATTTCCTTTATGATATCTTTTGTCAGCGCTACATTTGTACTTTCAATATTGATTTTTAGTTGCTCCATAGATGTGGCTCCAATTATGTTGCTAGTTAAGAATGGTCGGCTAGAAACATATGATAGCGCCATTTGCGATGGGTCTAGGCCACTTTGTTCTGCAAGTTTAACATAGGATTTGGTAGCTTCTAATGCCTGCGGATTAAGATATCGAGTAAAACGTTCAAATAAAGTTAGGCGTGCTCCCTCTGGTTTTTTATTATCTAAATACTTTCCGCTGAGTGAACCAAAGGCAAGCGGAGAATATGCTAATAATCCAACTTGCTCACGATGAGCAAATTCAGATAACCCAATCTCGAAAGTACGATTTAATAAGTTATAGGGATTTTGTATGCTGACAATTCTAGGTAGTCCTTTATCATTTGCGATACGCAAATATTCAGATAATCCCCAAGGAGTTTCATTAGATATCCCAATAGATCGAATTTTACCTTGTTGGACTAATTCGCCAAGCACTTCTAGAGTTTCAGTGATTGGGATACCATCTTTATCGGGCGCATGATGATAGCCTAATCTTCCAAAGAAATTAGTATCACGTTCAGGCCAATGCATTTGATATAGATCGATATAATCAGTTTTAAGGCGCTTCAGCGAATCATCTAGTGCCTGAACAATATTTTTTTTATCCAACTTTATCTGACCGTCGCGAATATATGGTAGCCACTCAGCTTTCGCACTGATTTTGGTTGCTATTATAAGGTTATCACGGTCTTTTCTTTTGCTGAGCCAATTACCAACATAAGATTCCGTTAATCCATATGTTTCCTTACGTGGTGGAACGGGATACATTTCTGCAACATCAATAAAGTTGATGCCAGCTTCGATTGCAAAATCTAATTGTTCAAATGCTTCTTTCTCTGTGTTTTGTTCGCCCCAGGTCATTGTTCCTAAGCACATTTGACTAACTTCGATATTTGTATGGCCAAGCTTGTTGTATTTCATATCCACCTCTTTTTTTTAATATTTTTTTGGTTATTATTAATATATTCTATATAAAAAAACATTGTCGCGGACAAATAACAATGCTTATGATACCTTCTTGTTTAATAAAATTTTATACATTTCTTTAACCTATGCAGACATTAACCATTACAAAGCCAGATGACTTTCATCTCCATCTTCGAGACGGAGCAGCTATGGCTAGTGTAATCAATTATAGCGCAGCTCAATTTTCTAGAGCAATTGTAATGCCTAATCTGGTTCCACCAATTACAAATGTGGATATGGCAATGTTATACCGGGAACGCATTTTACACTGTGTTGATAAAAAATTTAATTTTGAACCCCTCATGACTTTGTATTTAACCGATGATACATCTCCTTCTGAAATTACTACCGCTGCGAGGAATGAGCATATTAAAGCTATTAAATATTACCCTGCAGGTGCAACAACAAATTCTGAAAGTGGTGTGACGGATTTAAAAAAAACTTATAAAGCATTAGAATCAATGATGAAACATGACATACCTTTATTAATTCATGGCGAAGTAAATGATGAAAGTATTGATATTTATGATAGGGAGAAAGTATTCATTGAGGAAGTATTAGCACCCCTATCAGATCGTTTTAATGAATTAAGGATTGTTTTAGAACATATATCAACAAGAACAGCTGTCGATTTTATTTTGAATGGTGGTAATAATATAGCTGCGACAATAACACCTCAACATATACTTTTAAACCGTAATGATTTATATAAAAATATAAATAATAAGAAGTCATTTCAATCACATAATTATTGTGCACCTGTTGTTAAAGATGAGGAGGATCGGTTAGCTATATTGAGCGCAGCAACTAGCGGAAATCCAAAATTCTTCTTAGGAACAGATAGCGCACCACATGCACGTTCAAAAAAAGACATTAATTGTTCATGTCCAGGAGTTTTCTCTGCTTATAATGCCTTGGAGCTTTATATAGAGATTTTTGATAAGAGACAAAAATTAGATAAGTTTGAACCATTCGCTAGTTTTTTTGGGGCTGATTTTTATGGACTACCACGTAATTATGAAAAAATAACACTAATCAAAGCGGAGAGAAAAATTCCTAATACCTTGCCTTATGACAATGATAAATTAGTTCCACTACATGCCGGAGAGACCTGTGCTTGGCAACTTAAAAATGATTAATATATGAGCGAGATAGAGTCAACAATTGCTAAACGATTTCGTGGTTTTTTCCCTGTTATTATTGATGTTGAAACAGCGGGTTTTGATCCGACAAGAGATGCATTATTGGAAATTGCTGCTGTTACCTTAAAGCTTGATCATCAAAATAGTTGGTGCGTTGATGAAGTCATATCTAAGCATATTAAACCGTTTGAGGGAGCTAATCTTGATGAGGCTTCCTTAGAATTTACGGGCATTGATCCCGAACATCCTTTTCGAAAACAAATCGCAGTTAGTGAAAGTGATGCTTTTAAAGAAATATTTGCTTCAATTCGTAAAAAAACAAAAGATAGTATGTGTACGAGAGCCATACTGGTAGGGCATAATTCATCATTTGACCTAAGTTTTTTAAATGCATGTGTTGAGAGAAATAATATTAAACGTAACCCGTTCCATCCTTTTAGTACTTTTGATACTGCAACATTAGCAGGTCTTGCTTATGGACAAACGGTATTATCTCGAGCTGCTTTGGCGGCAGGATTAGAATGGAGTGAAAAAGATGCACACTCAGCACGGTATGATGCCGAGCAAACCGCTCATTTGTTTTGTGCGATTGTTAATAAATGGAATCAATATTCAGGTATTTTTTAGTTTTTGATTTTTAATCTTCTTTTCCCATAATTTAGCATTACTGATTAATTCTTCTAAATTTAAAGTTGTTAATTTTCTATTACATAGTAATCTTTTGCCGGCAATCCAAACATCGCTTATTTGCTCACGAGTACTTGAGTAAATAATTTGAGAAATGGATTCATAGAGCGGAATAGTCTCTATTTTTTCCAGGTCAATTGCTACAATATCCGCCTGCTTACCTTTTTTTAGCGAACCAATTGATTTATTTAGGCCTAACGCAATAGCTCCGTTTAAAGTAGCCATTTTTAAAGTTGTGTGAGCATTACAGCAAGTAGAATCTTTCGCTACACCTTTTGCAAGTAGTGCTGTTGTTCGCATTTCACCAAGCATATCTAGGTCGTTGTTGCTTGCAGCCCCATCTGTTCCAATCGCAACATTAATTCCATTATTTTGTAGTTTACCGACAGGACAGAAGCCGCTTGCTAGTTTTAAATTTGATTCCGGACAATGAACTATATTCACTTTGTATTTTTTTAGTAGTTCTATTTCGTTATCTTCTAATTGTGTCATGTGGACTGCCATTAAACGTGAACTCAATAAACCCAATTCATCTAGACGTTGAAGAGGACGTTTTCCATGCTCTTTGATACTTTGTTTAATTTCATCATTCGTTTCATGAATATGCATATGAACGGGAATATCTAGTTCTTCAGCCAAAAAAGCTATTTTTTTTAGTGACTCATTGGATACGGTATATGGTGCATGTGGAGCAAATGCAGTATTAATTAGTGGATTATGTTTATAGGTATCATGAATACCAATACCTTTGGTCAAGTATTCTTCGTCATTGTTTGCCCATGAGGTTGGGATGTTTATAGCAATCAAACCAATTACAGCCCTGATCCCAGCATCAATAGAAGCTTCTGCAGAAATATTAGGAAAAAAATACATATCATTAAAACAGGTTGTCCCTGAGCGTATCATTTCGGCAATCGCTAATTTAGTGCCATCCATAACAAACTCCGGAGCAATCCATTTTTTTTCCGCTGGCCATATATAATTATTCAGCCATTCCATTAGTGGCAAATCATTCGCTAGGCCACGAAATAACGACATGCTAGCATGCGTATGTGAGTTTATTAAACCGGGTATTAAAGCATGATGTTTGAAGGTTATTTCTTCTTTTGCAGTAAATTTTTTTCTGGCATCATCCGAGCTTAATAATGCTTTTATTTTGTCGTCTTTGATTGCTATTGCATAGTTTTCATAAACAATATTTTCTGGTTCGACAGGTAGTATCCATCTAGCATGTATTAATGTATCAACATTCATTTTGACAGGGATTTCCAATTATTTTTAAATGCTATAATAATTCATTAATGATGAAGAATGCTATTGAAAAACAAAAAATCTAAGCAACATATTGAATCCTTCTCTGCAGTCAAATGGGATGCAGGGAACCTAGTGCTATTGGATCAAAGAAAACTACCAAATGAAGTGATTTATAAGCGTTATAGTTCTGCATTCGATACTGCGAATGCTATAAAAGAAATGGTAGTTCGAGGGGCCCCGGCAATCGGAATAGCGGCAGCATACGCTGTCGTTCTAGCAGCAATTTCGGCATATGAGGATTCACCTAATTCATGGCGCACGGATATTGAAAAAAGCTTAGAGGCTCTTGTTGCTGCTAGACCTACTGCTGTTAATTTAAATTGGGCAATTTCTAGAATGCGAGAAGAGTTTCATGCTATTGATGGCGATCCTGAAGAAGACCTTCTAAAACTTGCAATTAGGATACATGATGAAGATATTTCTGCTAATCATGAAATGGGTCGTCTTGGCGCTGAATTAATTAATCCAAATAGCAAAGTCATCACGCATTGCAACGCGGGCGCTCTAGCAACAGGTGGATACGGTACAGCCTTGGGTGTGATAAGAACAGCACACAAAAAAGGATTACTTGCTAAAGTCTTTGCTTCAGAAACACGTCCATGGTTTCAGGGAGCTAGATTAACAAGCTGGGAATTAAAACAAGATAATATCCCTGTAAGCTTATTAATTGATTCGGCTGTATCAAGTTTAATGAGATCAGAAAATATATCATGGCTAATTGTCGGCTCAGACCGTATTACTGCCAATGGTGATATTGCAAACAAAATTGGAACTTATTCCCATGCATTATCAGCAAAATATCATGGCGTGAAAGTAATGGTGGTAGCTCCGTCTTCAACAATTGATATGAATATTGAGTCAGGAGAAAAGATACCAATCGAAGAACGCTCCGCTAATGAGGTGATGTCTTTTGAAAAATCAAAAAATTTTTTGAATGAAAGTGAAATATTAAATCCTGCTTTCGATATTACCCCAGCATCATTGGTTGACTGTCTTGTAACCGAAAAGGGAATAATTCATGCGCCAGACATAAAAAAAATGCATGCAGTTTTTGGTTAAAGTTATATAAAAATCAGTTGTTTAAAAGTACAAATTTAGTAGGGGAAAGCAGCATATTGTGTTAAAATTTTTCCTTTAAAAATTACTAAAAAATAAGGATTTTCTCTCTCTTCATAGTAGATATTTATGCCTCAATCTGATTTTGCTAAAACGCTTTCACCAGTCAACATAGAAGACGAAATGCGCCAGTCCTACATGGAATACGCTATGAGCGTTATTGTGGGTCGTGCCTTGCCAGATGTTCGCGATGGTCTCAAACCTGTTCATCGAAGAGTCTTGTTTGCTATGAAGGAGATGGGTAACGATTGGAATAAATCCTACAAAAAATCAGCTCGAGTTGTGGGAGATGTTATCGGTAAATATCATCCTCATGGCGATACTGCCGTTTACGACACAATTGTTCGCATGGCACAACCGTTCTCACTTCGTTATATGCTTGTAGACGGACAAGGTAATTTTGGTTCTGTAGATGGTGATGCGCCCGCAGCGATGAGATATACCGAAGTCAGAATGTCTCGTGTTGCTCATGAAATTTTAGAAGATATTGACAAAGAGACAGTTGAATTTGCTCCAAACTATGATGGCTCAGAATATGAGCCAATAGTGCTGCCAACACGAATACCTAATTTACTAATTAACGGGTCAAGTGGCATCGCTGTTGGTATGGCAACTAATATTCCCCCGCATAATTTAACGGAAGTGATAAATGGATGTTTGGCTTTAATTAAATCACCAGAGATTACTATACAAGAATTAATGAAATATATTCCAGGACCGGATTTTCCAACAGCAGGAATAATCAATGGTTCATCTGGAGTTAGAGATGCATACGAAAGAGGGCGTGGTCGAATTGAAGTTCGTGCTCGAAGCAATATTGAGGAAAGTGATTCTGGCGATAAGATTGTAATATCCGAACTTCCATATCAAGTCAATAAGGCAAAATTACTAGAAAAGATAGCTGAGCTAGTTAAAGATAAAAAAGTTACTGGTATTCGGGAGCTTCGTGATGAATCGGACAGAGATGGAATGCGTGTAGTAGTCGAATTGCGTCGAGGAGAAGTAGCAAAAGTTATACTAAATAATCTATATAAACTTACGCAAATGCAATCAGCTTTTAGTGTTAATGCTGTTGCATTAGTTGATAACAAGCCGCAAGCAAATTTAAATCTAAAACAACTACTCGAAGCATTTATAAGTCATCGCAGAGAAATAGTAACTAAAAGGACTGTTTTTGAATTACGTAAGGCACGGGCACGCGCACATATTTTAGAAGGTTTAGCGGTCGCACTAGCTAATATCGATCCCGTAATTAAATTGATTAAAAAATCAGCTAGCCCAGCAGAAGCAAAAATAGCATTACTTAAAGTTGTTTGGGAATCAAATGTTGTTATTGAGATGGTGAAAGATGCTAATTCTGAAATATCTCGTCCTGATAATTTACGAGATGAATTTGGACTAAGTAAAGATGGGTATCATTTATCACCTGAACAGGCACAAGCGATTCTTGAATTACGTTTACAAAAATTAACTGGTTTAGAAAAGGATAAGATACTTAGGGAATACAAGGATTTATTAGAGACAATTATTGATTTACTAGATATTTTATCGAGACCAGAAAGATTAATGAAAGTTATTCATGATGAATTGAAAGATATACAGGAGCGTTATGGGGATGATCGTAGAACGGAGATTATTAAAACACAAAAAGATTTAAGCATGGAAGATTTGATTACAGAAGAAGATGTTGTGGTAACTTTATCACATGCGGGTTATGCAAAATCACAACCAATTAGTGTTTATAGATCACAGCGTCGAGGCGGGCGAGGCAAAGCAGCTACCTCTGTCAAGGATGAGGATTTTATAGACAAGTTATTTATTGCAAGTACACATGACACGTTATTATGTTTTTCAAGTCGAGGTAAACTTTATTGGTTGAAAGTATATGAACTGCCACAAGCGAGCCGGACCGCTCGTGGCAAACCAATTATCAATTTATTATCCCTAGAAGAAGGAGAGCAAATTAATGCCGTATTAGCGATACGAGATTATGCTGAAGACAGGTTTGTATTTATGGCAACCGCAGATGGAACTGTTAAAAAAACATCGCTAATTGAATTCTCACGACCTAGACCAAGTGGTATAAGAGCAATTGAGCTTGTGGATGGAAATAAGCTTATTGGAGTCGAATTGACTGATGGAAAGCATGACATTATGTTATTTAGTGATGCTGGAAAAGTTGTTCGATTCCCCGAGACTCATGTACGCTCAATGGGTAGAACCGCAAAAGGTGTTCGTGGTATCCGTCTAAATAAGGGGCAAAAAGCTATTTCACTTATTATTGTGGAAAGCAAGGAAGCCACGATTTTAACTGCCACCCAGAATGGTTATGGTAAACGAACAGATATTGAGGATTACCCACAAAAATCAAGGGGAGGCGTTGGGGTCATATCAATACAAGTCACCGAAAGAAACGGGTCCGTTGTTAGTGCGGTTGTTGTTGAAAACGATGACGAAATAATGCTGATAAGTGACCAAGGGACGTTGATTAGAACTCCTGTTAAAGATATTTCAATATTTGGACGCAATACTCAAGGCGTTAGATTGGTTAATCTTAGTGAACTTGAGCAATTGGCTGGTATCGAACGTATTATTGAATATAACGGTAGTTAGGATTCAAAGAAATATTCAAATATAAGTTTACGAATTTTTTTAAAAAAGTATATTTTTTATGAATGAAGAAAAAAAACTCAAGGAACTAAGGGCGAGCATAGATTCTTTAGATGAGGATTTGTTAGAGCTTATTAGTGCCCGCGCACGCCTAGCTTTAGATATTGCTAAAGTAAAAACAGATTCTTCTGAAACCTTCGAATTTTATCGACCTGAACGAGAAGCCCAAATTTTAAGGAAAATAATTGAGTATAATAAAGGCCCTCTTTCTGAAGAGGAGATGGCTCGATTATTTAGAGAAATCATGTCAGCGTGTTTAGCATTAGAGCAAGTATTAGATATCGCTTATTTAGGTCCTGAAGGAACATTTACACAAACAGCAGCATTAAAACATTTTGGTCACTCTGTTAATACATCGGCGTTCGGCACAATTGATCAAGTATTTAGAGAAGTTGAATCAAATGCCTCTCACTATGGTGTAGTACCAATTGAAAATTCAATTGAAGGTATTGTGAATCACACACTAGACATGTTAAACCACTCTAGCTTAATGGTTTGTGGAGAAGTCGAATTGAGAATTCATCATCACCTTTTGAGTAAACATGATAATCTTGAGGAAATAAATAAGATTTATTCACATCAACAATCTTTAGCGCAATGTCGTGCTTGGTTGGATACTTATTTGCCTAAGGCAGAGCGTATATCAGTTACTAGTAATGGAGAGGCAGCTCATACTGCGTGCACAAAAAATAATGCAGCAGCTATTGCAAGTGACTCTGCTGGAAAGTTGTATGAATTAAAAAAAATTGCGATAAACATAGAAGATGAACTCGACAATACAACTCGTTTTTTAGTGATTGGAAAAATACCTTGTTCAAAATCAGGCAATGATAAAACCTCTTTAATTTTTTCTGCAGCGAACAAGCCAGGAGCCTTACATAAAATGTTAGGATGTTTTGCAAAAAATAGTGTGAGTATGACTCGTATTGAATCAAGACCATCGAGACGTGAAATGTGGGATTATGTTTTTTTTGTTGATATTGAGGGTCATGCTGATGATGATTCAGTTAAAAAAGCACTAAGTGAGTTAGAGGAGCACGCAGCAATGGTAAGGTTGTTGGGCTCATACCCAAGAGCTGTACTATAAATATATTATGTCCTGCGATTTGTTTTCACTTGCTACTATAGGTGTTTTAGGCCTTACCCCGTACCGACCGGGAAAATCAATTATGGAACTACAGCGTGAATTGGGCTTAGAGGAAATTGTTAAACTCGCGTCTAACGAGAATCCTCTAGGGCCAAGTCAAAGTGTTCTAGATGCAATTAACGCATCAAAAGATTTATCGCGTTATCCAGATGGGGATGGATTCAATTTAAAGAAAAAACTAGCATCAAAACATAATGTAAAAACCGAAAATATTACATTAGGAAATGGCTCTAATGATATTCTGGAAATGGTAACGCGTGCTTTTGTAACAAGTAATAATGAAGTAATTTATTCTAAACATTCTTTTGCAGTATATCCATTAGTTACTCAAGCTGTAGGTGCGAAGCATGTAGTAATACCAGCTAACGGTTGGGGTCATAATTTAGAAGAGATGCTAGCATCGGTAAATACTAAAACAAGATTAATGTTTATTGCTAATCCAAATAATCCAACAGGTACATGGGTTGATAGTAAAAGTCTCAGAAATTTACTTGAAAAAATATCAAAAAATACAATTGTTTTAGTCGATGAGGCATACTTTGACTATGCACAAGCTGACAAAGAATATCCAGATTGTAGTCAATGGATAAATGATTTTGATAATCTGGTTGTTACTCGTACTTTTTCAAAAGCGTATGGTTTAGCAGCACTTCGGATTGGTTATTCATTATCCCATCCGGATACTGCAAATTTATTGAATAGAGTAAGGCAACCTTTTAATAATAATTCACTTGCATTGATTGCAGCCGAGGCAGCACTTGATGACAAAGAATATATAAGAAAAAGTATTGAAATAAATAATGATGGAATGAAGCAGTTGACTCACGCCTTTGATGAAATGAATTTGGAGTACATTCCTTCAAAAGGCAACTTTATATGTGTTGACTTTAAGCAACCTTCATCGGTAATTTATCAAAAATTACTTAAAGCAGGAATTATTGTGAGACCAATACCTGATTATGATATGCCAAATCATTTGCGTATTAGTATTGGACTAGAAGATGAAAATAGAAAGTTTATTAAAGAGCTGCACAAGATAATACTGAAGTAAACAATATGCTAATAAATCATTTATCAATAATTGGGGTCGGGCTTATTGGCGGTTCATTGGCTCGTGCATTAAGAAAGGCTAAGTTAGTAGCTAGAGTTACAGGTTGTAATCGATCTGAAGAAACATTAAAAAAAGCACTCGAATTAAATATTATCGATGATTATTCGTTGGATATTTCAGAGGCAGTAAAAGATGCTGATGTTGTTGTAATAGGTACGCCTTTATCAGTATCAGAGAGAATACTGCCTAAAATAGCCGATAGTGTGTCAAGCAAAACCATAATTACTGATGTTGGAAGTGTGAAAGGAGGTATTGTGAGTGCCGCGAGAAAATCGTTAGGAAATAAATTTAATAATTTTGTTCCGGGGCATCCAATAGCAGGAACTGAAAAAAATGGTGTTGAGGCCTCATTTGAAAGTTTATTTGTTAATCATCGGGTTATATTAACTCCTTTAAAGGAAACATCACTCGAGGCCCACAAGCTTATTTCGCTGATGTGGGAATCAGCTGGGGCGGAAGTTGTCGATTTAGCTGTTGAGCATCACGATCAAGTATTAGCTGCTACGAGTCATTTACCCCATATGCTCGCTTATGCTTTAGTTGATTGTTTAGCTGGCATGCAAGAAAGAGACGAAATCTTTAAATATGCTGCTGGAGGATTTACTGATTTTACTCGGATTGCATCTAGTAGCCCAGACATGTGGCATGATATTTGCTTTTCAAACCGTGATGCGTTAATTCAAACTTTAGGTGTATTCTCAAAACATATCGATCAATTAAAAATAGCTATTGAAAAATCCGATAGTGATGAGTTATTAAGAATTTTTACGCGAGCTAAAGAAGCGAGAGATAAATTTAATAAAGAACAAAGTAACAGATAATCTGATTGATACAAATATTAATATGAGCTCAAAAGATAGTATTACCTTTCGTATTCAACCATGTTATTCAGTGTCAGGAAAACCAGTAATTCCTGGCGATAAATCAATATCACATCGAGCCATTATTTTAGCAGCAATTGCCGATGGGAACTCAAAAATCAATAATTTTTTACAGGCCGATGATACATTAGCAACCATTACAGTATTCAAAAAAATGGGAGTTAATATTGAAAATAATGTGCAAAATACTATAGTCAGAGGAGTTGGGCTTTATGGTTTGTATGCTGAAAATCCGACATTTGATTTTGGTAATTCAGGGACATCTGTAAGATTATTAGCGGGCCTTCTGTCATCCCAGAAATTTAATTCTAAATTAGTTGGAGACGAATCTTTAATGCAAAGACCAATGTCTCGAATTATAAATCCACTTCAACAAATGAATGCAAAAATTAGCTGCACAACTTCCGGAACATTGCCAATAAAAATAGAAGGTAATCAGGAAATAAAATCTATTGACTATAAGCTACCTGTTATTAGTGCCCAACTAAAATCTTGTTTACTATTAGCTGGGCTTTATGCAGAAGGTACTACAAAAATTTTTGAAGATACACAAACTCGCGATCATACTGAACGAATGCTGTCAAATTTTTCGCATCCAGTGATGAAAAAGTCTAATCAAATTTTTATAAAAAAAGCAAAAAGATTAATTGGTTGTGAAATTAATGTGCCAGGGGATTTTTCCTCTGCTGCTTATTTTATTGTAGCTGCAGTAATAACACCTAATTCAAATATAATCTTAGATAATGTTGGCGTTAATCCAACTCGAAGTGCGATGATAAAAATTTTAAAGCTAATGGGAGCTAATATAGAGCTAAAGAATGAGAGAGTCGTTTCAGGCGAACCTGTTGCCACAATTTGTGCTAAAACTAGTGAATTATTTGGTATCGATATACCTAAAGAGTTTGTTCCAGTAGCAATA
>NZJM01000007.1 GCA_002692205.1 Legionellales bacterium
AAAAGGATTCGGATAGTTTGGATATAGCTCAAAGTCCTCAGCTATTAACTGACCATCGTCTATTCCAGCAACAGTTGATTGATCACCTATCCATGTATATGCCCATTCACTTGGATTATTCCACTGTTGATCTGTGGCAAGATGTGAGAAACCTACGTTCCCTTCCCATGTACCATTATCATTATCGTGAAAGTATATATCAAGTGGAATACGCATTCCATTTTCGGGATAGAATCTGGCATCATCATTAGCTGCTGCTATTGAATCTAGAGATATTCTTCCCTCGGTAGCATAGTCTGGATCAAATCCTTCAAAATAGTAATCATCACTACCAGAAGCCGCAAGAGTACCACCATTGGAAATATCCATATTTAGACCCACCTCGTTTGCGTAAAATATGTAGTCTGGTTCATTTCCTCTATTTATAGCCGTATGCTTTGGTCCTCTCCAATCATAAAGACCAAAGAAAAGTTGTAAAACATCCTGGTTCCACCAGTCTCCTTCACCAAAATAGTAATCATCATCCACTACATCAGCAGCGAAATAAAGATAATCATTATCTATCGCTAAATAGACCGTCCCTGTGAGATCATCATCATTATCAACGGAGCCCACTGCAACATGACCAGTAGTTGGATTGATCACAAAAGGCATAATTCCTTCCCATTCGCTTAGGTCTCCATCAGCCACAAAGTTTGCTGGAGCATCGAGAGATATGGTTGGAATTCCTTGAGCAGTATTTGTAATAGAACTCGAGGAAGCACCTAATTCACTTTCATTCCCAGCGGCATCCTCACATACAACTGCATAAAAATATGAAACTGGGGCATCTTCTAATGGAGAATAAAGATAGTGAACTGCAGCTTGTGAGCCTTCTAAAACATTAGATGCAACCAGCTCGACCCCGCTATCATCTAGATCTGAAATAGGTTCAGAACTTGCATACACATGATAAAATTCATCGCTTTCACCGCCTACATCCGCCCAGGTTACAAGATTATAGTAATTTGCTGGAACAGCTCCAATATTACCAGGAGCATCTGGCGCAATCACATCAAAGTCTGGTGTTCCTGTCCAAACATTATCAAAATGAAAAGTCCTACCGGACGAACCATTACCTTCACCCATTACCTGAAAAACAGTTATATAACTCGTGTCAAAAGATGTTGAACCATCCCAATATGTAAAATCTGCCAATGCAAATTTATAGTGATGCCAACCACCGTCTGCTTCTGGATCGAAATTCAACCCAACTTTATCTGTTCCATCTTCAAACTGGAGCCTTAGTGTCGGAGCACTTTCTTCTGAATGCATGTGAAATCCAAGTGAATCACTAAGCCACTCACCACCACCTGATAGATCTACTTCAGGACTCATATTGAATCCAGCTCCAGACCATGCATCTTCTTGAACATAGGTAAGAGCGTTAGTGCCCTCATCAAATCCCGCACCTTCTGTAACGTAGAGCTGTGCACCACCCCATGAAAATGGTTCCCAGGCGGGAGGAGAGTTTAGACCGTTGAAGATGACAAGATCCATCCCTTGATATCCAGTCAGGGTCATGTTATCAAGAACCACTGTACCTATAGTATGATCGCCCTCACCACTACCAGCAATTGAAAATTCAAAGTGGAATCCTCCAATTGCATGAATATCTAGCTGCCCATCATCTGAGTCGCCTGACCATCCTGTTAAATTAAAACCACCACCGTCCCAAGAATCATTTCGAACTAGTGGCATTGTGATCGTATTCCAACCTGGCTCTGAACTCAAAATATTATGAAATGAATAGAAATATTCTCCAAGACCAGTATATGTATCATCAGGCGCACCCGAATAGTCACTCAAATTTAGCCTGAACTCAACATTGTTTGTTCCTGATTGAGGCGATGAAACATAATAGCTTAAAGACAATGAATCATATCCAGACCAATCATACGTACCTCCGTTGGCAAGCTCTGGATGCATATGATATATTTTTGCATATCCACCCCAGCCTTCTATATTGTGGGCACTGTAGTCTAATTGTAGCGCATGGCTGCCTTCTGAAAGAGGGTCTGTTACATAACCGGCATTAATAAAACTAAGAGTACTATCTGCACTTGCAGAGATCTCATAATCCCAATAGCTTGTATCAGGAACTGAATTGAACCCATCGATCTGTTGGCCGAAAGAAAGCACCGGGATCAAAAGAGCTATGATCATTGTTAACATTTTATTCATTTTTTTCTCCATTTTTTTAATTATTAAAAAGTTAATTTGAAATCATTGATAGTATTAGATATATGCCAACCGTTGAGGCCATGATCGCATAGGAGGCATTTTTGGCGTGCTTCCATGGTGTCATGTCCACGGGTGCAGGTTCCCTCTCCTCACTTGCTGCAATCTCTGCTTCACTCTTTGGATATAAATATCCAATGAAAAGCATTACCATTATGGACCATGTAAAACTAATAAAATACATATGGAGCCAATGCAGATTCTCTATTGGGAAAAACACAAAATAAGCATATAACAAAAAACCTACTGCCATGCCTACTTTTGCCCCTATAGCGGGAATATGTTTTGTGAAAATACCCAGTAAGAATATTGCAATAATTGGAACACTATAAATACCATTGACTTTTTGTAAATAGGTGAATATTGATTCCATCTGAGCTAATAAAGGAGCAATGATAATAGATGCTAAGGCAAGGGCCATACCAAAACGTTTTCCAGTATTAACGATCTCATCATCTGTGGCTTGGGTATTCAGATATCCTTTATAGAATTGTAAACTGAATAATGTGGATGCACTATTCAATGCACTATTGAATGAACTAAGTATTGAACCCAGAAGAACAGCTGCAAATAACCCTATTGACCAACTAGGCAGAACATGCTTAACGACAGCACCATAGACTTGATCCTGTTTTGTTATGACCAGAGCATTTTCGCCAAACATGTTTATATCGGCAAGATGTAATGCGATTATTCCTGGCAGGCAAAGCATGATAGGGCCTACCAATTTCATCGCCGATGCAAATAGGACACCTTTCTGTCCTTCTGCAAGGCTTTTAGCTGCCATAGCACGTTGCACAATAACTTGATTGGTTGACCAGTAGAAGACTTGAATGAACATCATCCCAGTTAGGAGTGTAGGCCAGGGAACGGATACGACTTTTTCATCGACATTCGTTTGGGTCAAGACTGCGAGGTATTCAGGCTTCGAGTTAAAAAGTGTTGAAAGGCCTTCAAAAAAAGATCCATCACCAAGTTTAGCAAGCGCCAAAGCTGGAATAGCTAGCCCACCGATCAGTAACCCTATTCCATTTAATGTGTCGCTGACCGCAACTGATTTTAGTCCTCCAAAAATCGCATACGAGCTCCCCAAGACACCGATGGTAGCGGCGATCATCCAAATTGGGAATTCAAGATCAAACATTCCCTTCAAAGCAAGTGAACCTGTATAAAGGACCACTGGCAGGAGGACTGTCACATATCCGAATAAAAAAAGGCCCGATACCATAGACCGGGTTGTCTTATCAAATCTTTTTTCTAAAAATGCCGGAGTCGTAGTAAAGCCACTAGCAAGATATGTGGGAAGAAAGATCAATGCTGTTACAATCATTGCAAAGGCAGCCAGAGCTTCCCATGCAACTCCAACAAGCGCTTTATCACCAAATACATCACCATTTAGCCCTACTAATTGTTCAGTGGATAGGTTTGTCAACAACAATGACCCTGCTACGATAGGCCAGGTGAGTGCTCGACCGCCAGTAAAATATTCCTCAGTAGGATTATCTGACTTCTTCATTCGCTGCACAATAGTATATGTAAAAAAAGCAACTGCAGCGGTTGCCAATAAAAAGCTTAAAAGTGCAAAATTATCCATGGTTTAAACTAACGCCTCTCGTGTAAAACATCTAAAATTTATCAGATAGTTATTTAAGGTTGTGTTTGACTGTGAACTCCAAACCTAACTTAAATAAATAAAACTATGCAAATTATTTTTATAAAGTTTAAATTTTTTTGCAAATGAGAATAAAGTTAGAAGAAATAGCGAGCCGTTCAGGTTATTCTATCGCAACTGTTTCAAGGGTCCTTTCAGGGAAAGCGAAAGGAAGATCCCAAAGTGTATATGATATAATTCATACAGCACGTGACCTAGGCTATAAAGCATCACTCAATCAATATAATAATATAGATATTCCTATCGATGTAGCACTGGTGACACAACATGACGCAGAAGAATTTTATTCATGCCTATATGAAAGCTTTGACAGGATCGCATCAAAAATGAACATTCAGATCAGTATCCATTCTGCAAAGTATTCAGAGAATTTGACCGAGCAAGTGCATTTGATATCTAAATTTCACGATGGAATAATTATAATGGCCCCCACATTAGAAAGTGCAGATTATCAAATGATCTCAAAAAAAATAGACACATTTCCCATTATATCAATTGCCCCTGTAAATGGAAATATTTTCCCCACCATTACATTCGACTCTTATGAAGGAGGTAGGCTTGCCGCAGAAACACTTATGGAGTCTGGTTTTAGGGATTTTGGTATTATTACTGGACCAATGGCAAAATGGGAAGCCAGCCTAAGAAAAAATGGATTTAACGATGCTTTGGTAAAAAAAGGATATACGATCAATTGGGAATTTCAAGGGGACTATTCATTTAGCTCCGGAGAGGCAGCTTATGAGAATATCGAAAGAGAAGGGTTAACTAACATTGGTATTTTCTCCTCAAATGACCAAATGGCTCTTGGTTTTCTACATACAGCACTAGAGAACGGATCCAAAATACCTGGGGACTTTGGGGTTATCGGCTACGACAATATGCCTTACAGTAAAGTGTTTTATCCAAAACTATCTACTATCGGGACAAATCTCGATGTTTTAGCCGAAGCGACACTCGATTCATTAAGAACAAAAATAAAAAGTAAAAAGATTAAAAAACAAAATTCAACAACCACTCTGCTTCCAGTAGAAATAATAAAAAGAAGGACCCATGCGAATAATAAAACTAAATAATATTTTGTGGCTAATAACACTTATTACCTGTTTCAATAGCTGCGCAAATACTGACAATGAAAGGGCTGCCTTTGTACAGCAGCTAGTTGAGCAAATGACCCTGGATGAAAAAGTGGGTCAAATGACCCAGGTAGATAAGAGAATGCTCGATAGTGAAGAAGACATAGCAACCTATTTCCTTGGTTCAATACTAAGCGGTGGAGGTTCAGTCCCTGATGATAATACCACAAAGGGGTGGGTCAATATGGTAAACCGCTACCAGACGCAGGCACTTTCAACACGATTAAAGATACCTCTTATCTACGGTATTGATGCAGTTCATGGACATAGCAATGTTGTAGGCGCAACTATATTTCCTCAAAATATTGGACTCGGTTGTGCCAATGATCCTGAATTGGTTTATCAGATCAACCAAGCTACAGCAGTAGAAGTAGGTGCCACAGGTCTTCACTGGACATTCTCTCCTTGCATTACAGTACCAAAAGATGATCGTTGGGGTAGACAATATGAAGGCTTCAGTGAATCCACTAGCCTAGTTACAAGGCTTACGCATGCTGCCATTACTGGGTATGAAGACGAACTTGACAAATTAAATGGTAGAAAAATAGCCGCTTGCGCAAAGCATTTTATTGGCGATGGTGGTACAAGTTGGGAAACCGGCACACTCCAAGAAGGAATGCATACCTATAAGATCGATCGAGGAAACACTAGCATAACAGAAGAAGAATTAAGAAAAGTACATCTGCCTCCTTATAGAGAGGCTATCAACGCTGGCGTTAAAACGATCATGATCAGCTTTAATAGTTGGAATGGCGTTAAATGCCACGGAAGCGAATACCTGATAAATGATCTTTTGAAAAAAGAACTGAAATTTGATGGTCTAGTTGTCACGGACTGGGCAGGAATAGATGAGATACCAGGCGACTATAAGTCTGATATAATCACTTCAATAAATGCTGGGATTGACCTAGTAATGGTACCAGGTTCGTTGTATGGTCAAAATCATTATAAAACCTTTATTCAACTATTAAGAGAATCAGTCCAAGAAGGGTCTATACCAATGTCAAGGATCGATGATGCTGTAAGCAGGATCTTAACTGTTAAATATGACCTGGATCTTTTCAATGATCCTTTTGGAAAAACAGAATACGCAAACCAGGTAGGTTCTGATGACCACAGAGAATTAGCAAGAAAATCAGTTCGTAAGAGCTTGGTCTTACTTAAAAATGAATCCAACATTTTGCCTCTTAGTAAAGAAACAAAACTTACTGTAGTAGGTTCTGGTGCAAATAACCTTGGGATGCAAAATGGTGGATGGACAGTTGAATGGCAAGGAAGGTTTACCCCTGATCTTGCAATACTAGACAAAGACAATAATAATTCGGTTCAAAAATCTGAATTATCAAATTTTATGAAAAGCATCTATGATAAAAAGTTTGATCAAGGTGCTGTAGATAACTGGATGAAAGATGTTGATAAAAACTCTAATGGTCAAGTAAACGAAAAAGAAATGTCAGCATTTGAGAAAATAAAACCATTCCAACCAGCAGGGACAACAGTTCTAGAAGCAATATTATCAGCCTCGAATAAAAAAGAATTGGTTGATTATAACCCTAGAGCGGATAATTTATCTAAGGGGAACACAGTCATAGCTGTAATCGGGGAGTACCCATATGCTGAAGGCTATGGAGACAATCCCAGTATTGGGCTGAGCCCTTTCGATGAAGCAGTGCTGGAAAAATGTTATCAGGCAGATAGTAAGGTCATTGTTATCATGCTTTCTGGCAGACCATTAATCATAAAGGACCATGTTGATAGATGGGATGGCTTTTTTGCTGCTTGGCTACCAGGTATGGCAGGCGAGGGAATTACTGATGTGCTTTTTGGGGATCATTCGCCTACAGGAGAGCTTAGTTACTCATGGCCAAGGGACACCTCGCAGCTTCCACTAAATGTAGGTGATAAAGACTATGACCCTCTTTTTCCATTTGGCTTTGGTCTTTCATACTAGAGGACTGTAAAACTATTTAAACTAATCATGCGATCTAGAATATTAACCCAGTTTATCAGCTTGTCGTTTTTATTTGGACAGACGGTCCAATTAAACGAGATAGTTTCTAGTAATGGGTCATCGCTCTTTGATGAAGATGGTGACACCCCAGACTGGATAGAGTTATTTAATACAACAGATCAATCAATCGATCTTTTAGGGTTTGGAATAACTGACGATCCGGGTGACCTATCTAAATGGACATTCCCAACCTTCCATTTAGAGCCAAATAGTTTTATTGTTTTATTTGCCTCTGATAAAGATCGTAAAGAAATCATAGCCCAATGGGATGCAAAGATCAATTGGGGAGATTCATGGTCATACTGGGTTGGTAGTAGCTCTCCTATTTCTAATTGGGAGTTACCCGAAACTGATATCAGTTTTTGGCCGACAGGTAATAGTGGTTTTGGCTATGGAGATAATGATGATAATACGGAAATATCGCAAGTTGTCTCTGTTTTTGTTAAAAAAGACTTTGAAGTTGATGATCCATCTATTGTTCTAAAGGCACTTTTTCATATTGACTATGATGATGGATACATTGCCTATTTGAATGGAGTAGAATTTTCTCGCGCTAATCTGGGTTCAGCCGGGTCTAATGTTGATTACAATACTACCACCACAGCTCTTCATGAGGCAGAAATATATTCAGGGGGATTCCCTGAAAGAATACCTATTGATCTGAATGAATTTCCTATTTTAGCTGGAACAAACACATTGGCAGTACAGGTACACAACTACTCTAATACTTCATCTGACCTTAGCTGTATACCATTTCTAACGCTTGGGTATGAAATTGAAATAGAAAATACAATTGAGCCTAATGAGCTAATAGGACTACCACCTTCATTCCTTCATACTAATTTTAAAATAAGCTCAAGTGGTGAATCAATTATACTTAGTGATCCAAGTGAGATCATTTTGGACTCAATAGCCGCTGGTGAGACAGAAACAGACATGTCTTATGGTAGAATATTAGAGACAGAAGTTTGGGCCTTATTTGATGAGCCAACACCTGGAGCCTCTAATTCTACTTCAACATTTATAGGTTCCTTAGCAGCCCCTGAATTTTCTATTGGATCAGGTTTCTACGATCAAAACCAATTATCATTAGAATTATCGGTCCCCAATGAGTCTGCAACGATTTATTTCACATTAGATGGAAGTATTCCTTCAATCCATGGACTTCCTTATGAATACCCTATTGTGATCAACTTAAATACTGTAGTAAGAGCACGAGCTTTTTTAGATCAGTGGGTGCCCTCAGAAATAGAATCAAAGACATATATCCTGGAGGACGATTTAGGCGAGATGGAATTACCAGCAATCTTTATAAGCACAGACAACAATAGCTTCTTTGATGAGGACACTGGAATGTACGTTATGGGACCAAATGCAGAGTGGCAATTTCCTTACTTTGGAGCAAATTTCTGGGAGGACTGGGAACGCCCTATACATTTTGAGATATTAGAGGTGGATGGGTCTGGATATAATGCAAATGCTGGTGCCAAGATATTTGGCGGATGGAGCAGGGCCTTCCCACAAAAGTCATTATCAATATTTTCAAGAAGCTATTTAGGCCCAAGTAGTTTTGATTACCCATTATTTCCCGATTCAGAAACAAGCAGCTACGAGGCATTTGTAATTCGCAATTCAGGTAATGATTGGGAATCAACTGTTCTTCGAGATGGGTTCACAACAAGTCTTGCCCATGACCTTGACATTGATCTTCAAAAGTACAGACCGACAATACTTTTTATCAACGGTGAATTCTGGGGAATACAGAATCTCAGAGAAAAAGTGAATGAGCATTTTCTATCTTCAAAGCACTCTATAGCTCCTGAACATATAGACCTTTTGGATCTGGAAGGGATCAATGATGAAAACATAGTTCATGGTACAAATTCAGATTATAAAATTCTTCTCGACTACCTCAATGATCAAGATATGTCCGAACCAATTGTTCAAAATGCATTGGAAAATTGGATAGATATTGAATCATATATGAGTTATCAAGCATTTCAAATATTTGTAGATAATCGAGATTGGCCGGGGAATAATATTAAATTCTGGAGAGACCATAGAGTTGGAGGGAAATGGAGATGGATACTTTATGATACAGATTTTAGTTTTAGTATCTGGGATGCTAATGCTTACAACTTCAACACACTAGGCTTTGCTCTTGAGCCTAATGGTCCAGGATGGCCAAATCCTCCTTGGAGTACATTTATTTTTAGAAAGATGATGGAAAACAATTATTTTAAGAATTCTTTCATTAATATTTATTGTGATATGTTGAATACTGTATTCCAGCCGGAGTTCATATCAGAGCGCTTAGACTCAATATCTGGCAATATTGCAAGTATGATCCCTACTCATCGAGATAGATGGTTTAATAGTGGTAACTGGCCTAACTCTGCGGTTAACTGGGAAGCAAGGCTAAATAATATGGAAAATTTTGGAAACCAAAGGAGGATTAGAGCCATCGGACATATCATTGATGAATTTGATCTTCCTAATATTGCACAAGTAGATTTGAGCGTAACACCCCCATTTGGTGGATACATTGAGATAAATACGCTAGATATTAAAGAATCAAACTGGCAAGGATATTATTTCCCTTCTGTACCAATCGAAGTGAAGGCCATTCAAAATGATGGTTTTGAATTTAGCCACTGGTTGCAATTTCCTGATTCAAGTAATTCAATGCGAATTGATATAACAGACCCATTCTATCTAACAGCAGTATTTATCCAGTCTGAGCTTAGCCCGGGTTCAATTGTGATCAATGAGATCAATTATAATTCAAATGATGACCATGAGTCTGGTGATTGGATCGAACTATTTAACCCGGGAGAAATGGAAATTGATATTTCAAATTGGGTAATGAAAGATGATAATGATCAAAATTCTTTTACTTTCCCTGATGAAACGATCATCAATAATGAAAACTATTTAATTATAGCGGGAGACCTTGACCTATTCTATAATAATTATT
>NZJM01000008.1 GCA_002692205.1 Legionellales bacterium
CCAACGCCAGGCAGCTCAATTAAATCTGATACACATGAAGGAAATTCACCCTCTAAATCAGAAACCAAATATTGTGCGGTCTTGTGGAGGTTTCGCGCCCTCGCGTAGTAACCTAAGCCAGTCCAGTAGTGCAGTACCTCATCAATTGGAGCTTTTGCTAAATCGAAGATTGTAGGAAAGCGCTGGGTGAATTGCTGATAATACGGAATTACAGTACTTACCTGAGTTTGCTGAAGCATGATTTCTGATACCCAGACTCGGTAGGCAGAGAGATTTTTCTGCCAAGGAAGATCTCTTCGACCATGATCATCGAACCATGCTAGAACGGATTGTTGAAAAAGAATAGGTGTCATAACTTTTATTATTGGCCACCAAAGATATTTTTAAGAATGTTGCCATCGCCTAAAATTTTGTTGCCTATTCCCTGGATTACAGAATTTCTCATTATCTGCTTTATCTTATTTTTGTCAGGCACGCACGATGATGGCATGGGTTTGTTTGAGTTAAGGTTACCGATGCACTCAAAGGGAAGTATTTGATTTTGGAATCGTCGGTTGACTTTACAGCCATTAGGACTCGTCTTGGAACTATTGACGAGCATGTTCACATTTATACCATAGCTTTGCTGCAGCATATTTATTTTGCCTTGAACATTCATTTTAATATTTCCAACAGCAGTATCAGTGCGATCAATATTTAAGTTGCCACTATTAAAACTAAATGAGCTGATTATGGTATCTAATTCGGTTTCTGGAGGGTATGCATTGGCTTGGGATGCCGTCCCATCAAATAACGCTGCTGCATTGCATACCATTTCTTCGATATTAAGAGGCTCATATATTGGATCTGAAATAACAAGCTTCCCGTTTCCAGAAATAGACTGTTGGAAATCGTCCATGTTTTGCCCAGAAGCTGTCACGTCAGCTTCCAAAGTCAGTTGACCTTTGAGGTCATTGGTTTCTTCTAAAATAGCTAATGCTTTTCCTAAATCCAAATTATCGATCGTCGGTTTTAGACTGATTTGTGGAGATTCTCCGCTGAGATCGACGATAGCAGAAGCATTCAGCTGGCCATCAAAAATATCTGCATTAAGAGTAGTTATTTGGAGAACATCTCCTGCACCGAAGACTTGAGTATAGAAATTAGAAACTCGATACCCTTGCATAACAATTTCATTAACTGAAATGTTAATTTCGCTCTGCCCTTGCCAAAAAATAAAGGGCAAAGCCAAGGGCGTGAGAATGGAAGCGTTTGTTTGAGCGCTTCCATTTGGTAAGTAATCATTGAGTCTGAAGCGATCCGAGTCAATTGATGTGCTCATTTTCCCAGTTGTTTGGTCAGCTTCAACCTGAATATCAAAAACTTGGCCATCAATTAGTAATTCATGAGTGTATCGAGAATATCCCAAAGGATTGATACTAAAATCAGTGCTAATTGAAACTTCGGTCAGGGCCTTATCATTTTTCAGTGATGGGAAGGTTAAAAAGGGAAATCGTTGTTGGATGGATTGGATTTGATTTTTTAAGCTAAATTTTTGAGTTTTTAAGTTGCCCATTATTTCAGTTTTTGTAGGGTCGACTTCAAACTCTCCTTCGATGGTGACTCTATCAGCCCGAAGTATGATATTTTTAGCAGCAAAGCTATTCATTTCCTGTTGGACTATGTCTACCGAAATATTTGCTTTGACACCAAGGGGCAATCCAGCCAAGTTTGCGGACTTGATATCTAAATCAAAAAATTTGCCATCCAAAGAGAAATTTCTAATAGATGCATTAAGGTTATCCAAAACAATTGGTGGCAAACCAGGATCCATATGACGAACACGGCCGTTTTGAATATTAAGTGACGTTAATGGCAGGTTTTGTGGCTCTAATAATAAGTTAGGTAGGGCTATCCAGTTAAAAGAGACAACCAAAGTTTCAACAAATCCTTGATCAAACTGAGCATAGTCAAAGTTAATATTTTGGAACGACAAACCCGGTCTAGGGAAGAAGGACCAATTTATATCTCCCTCAATTTTTAGGGCTAATCCATTTTGTTGAGCCGCTAATTCTAAATCAGATGCGTAATTATTAGGATCAACTAGTAAAGCAAAACCTAATATGACTATTAAGATACAAGAAGCGAGAAAACCGACTGCCCGAAGGATCCATTTAGTTATTGTCGACACGAATAGCCCTTAAATTCGGTTAGTAATTACGATATGTAAAATACCTCAGTATGTTACCTCACTCATCTAATTCTGTCCTTTACGACCGCAACTAATTAAAAATAAATTAGCGAAATCCGGTATAAATCTAGCATTACTTTTAAGGTATAATGCAGTGAAAGAAGTTGGAGAATCTCATGGCCGAGAGAAAAGCTACAGTTACTCGAAACACAATCGAATCCCAGATTACCATTACGGTAAATTTGGATGGGACAGGCAAGTCAAATTTAGATACTCCAGTACCATTTTTAAACCACATGCTTGATCAAGTTGCTCGTCATGGTTTGATTGACCTAGACATTAAAGCTTCTGGTGATACTCATATCGATGATCATCATACTGTTGAAGACCTCGGTATAACTTTAGGTATGGCGGTTGCAAAAGCAATTGGTGATAAAAAGGGATTGACCCGTTATGGTCATGCATATGTGCCGCTGGATGAGTCCTTATCTCGTGTTGTTCTGGACTTTTCTGGCCGGCCAGGTCTGTTTATGCATGCTGATTTCACTAGAGGTCAGGTGGGTGATTTTGATGTCGATTTGAGTCAAGAGTTTTTCCAAGGATTTGTTAACCATGCAATGATGACCCTGCATATAGATAATATAAGAGGTCGTAATTCACATCACATTGCTGAAACAATATTCAAAGCATTTGGTCGGTCTCTTCGAATTGCAGTTGAGATTGACCCTGCGATGAAAGATATTCTGCCTTCTACCAAAGGCTCGCTATAAAAAATACCAAACTATGGCAAAGATAGCGGTTCTTGATTACGGTAGTAGCAACCTCAGATCTGTTTCTAAGGCACTTGAGACCGTAGCCGGCAATAAAGATGAAATAATTATTGCTGATAATCCAAAGATTATTATGAGTGCAGATAAAATTGTTTTCCCGGGACAGGGAGCGATTGGACAATGCATGCAAAACCTTCGAGACAAAAAACTTGATGAAGTAATTATAAGTTGTATAAAAAATAAACCCTTTCTTGGTATATGCTTGGGGTTGCAATCACTTATGCAACATAGCGATGAGGATGGGGGCATTAAAGGGTTAGGTCTACTAGAGGGTAATGTAATTCGTTTTAGCGAAAATAAAAAAGACGAAAATAATAATACGTATAAGATTCCTTCAATGGGATGGAATCGAGTATATCAACAAAAGGAACATCCTCTCTGGCAAGGAATTGATGATGGCTGTCGTTTCTATTTTGTTCATAGCTATTATGTGCAAATGAAAAATGATATAGATATTGCTAGCAGTACCGAATACACATGCCGTTACACATCGGCTGCATCTCGTGATAATATTTTTGCAACTCAGTTCCACCCAGAAAAAAGTCAGCAGGATGGTCTGACTTTATTGAAAAATTTCCTTAATTGGAATGGTAATGATTAATTACTATTAACTCTCCCTTTGTATAGCCCTATAACCAATATCATTTCGAAAAAACATCCCGTTATAATTAATACCGCTTATAGCATCATATGCATTTTTTTTTGCTTCACCAACCGTATTTCCTAACGCGGTTATACATAAGACCCTCCCTCCCGCAGTCACTATTTTTCCATCCATCATTGAGGTTCCCGCATGGAATGCTTTTGTATGGCTAGGAAAGTTTGAATCAAGCCCATTGATTATGTCGCCCTTGCTTGCACTAAGCGGGTACCCAGATGAAGCTAGAACAACACCAACGGCGGGCCTCTCATCCCAGTCAATGTGACATTCGTTTAATGTATCATCAAATGTCGCTAAGCAGAGAGAAACTAGGTCGGTCTTTAATCGCATCATTATTGGTTGCGTTTCAGGATCACCAAAGCGGCAGTTAAATTCTAAAACTTTTGGTACGCCATCATCCGTGACCATCACGCCGGCATATAAAAAACCCGTGTAAGTTCTCCCTTCGCTCTGCATTCCTTTTATTGTTGGCAATATAATTTCTTCTAATATACGTTGCTGTATTACTGAATCAGCAACAGGTGCCGGGGAATAGGCCCCCATACCTCCTGTATTAGGCCCAATATCACCATCATCTCTGGCCTTATGATCTTGGGATGTAGCGAGAGGTAATACATTTTTACCATCTGATATTACAATATAGCTGACTTCCTCCCCCTCTAGAAATTCCTCAATAACAATACGATGCCCAGCATTACCAAATTTATTTCCTGACAACATATCATTAATTGTTTTTATTGCCTCGTCTTCTGAATGCGCAATAACAACTCCCTTCCCGGCCGCTAATCCATCTGCCTTAATAACAACCGGCATGGTTCTTGATTTTATATAATTAATTGCTGAGTCTACTTCAGTAAAAATTTCATATTCAGCAGTCGGTATATGAAATTTTTTTAAAAAATCCTTACAGAAAGATTTAGAACCTTCGAGCATTGAAGCCGCGCGAGTTGGACCAAAACAACAAAGTCCAGCTTCTTGAAATTGATCAACGATTCCAGCTACCAAAGGGACTTCGGGGCCGATAATGGTAAGTTCAATTGCTTCTTTTTCAGCAAATTTTTTTAATGCATCAATATCTTCAGCATTTATTTCTATGTTAGTAATTTTTTTTTCATTTAATGTTCCTGCATTGCCTGGTGCCACATACACCATATCTACGCTATTAGATTGAGCTACTTTCCAAGCTAAGGCGTGCTCACGACCACCGCCACCAACAATAAGAATTTTCATAAAAAATTTAGCACGTCTAATATTATTTAAATTATCAGTGAAGAAAATGTCGCATTTTGGTAAAAACCATAACCATATTATGCTCGTCAGCAGCAGCAATTACCTCGTCATCACGTAGCGAGCCGCCCGGTTGAATTATTGCGCGTATTCCTTCGCTTGCCGAAACATCAACTGCGTCACGAAAAGGAAAGAAAGCATCAGAGGCCATTACACTATTCGTAATTATTATTTTCTCATCTTTTGCTTTAATCGCAGCGATTCGTGCACTATATATACGACTCATTTGTCCAGCCCCAATACCAATAGTTTTTTTATCTCTCGCATAGACTATTGCATTCGATTTAACATACTTAACAACTTGCCACGCGAAAATTAAATCATCTAATTCTTTTTCGTCAGGTTTTCTCTTTGAAACAATTTTTATATCACCACGATCAATAATCCCAATATCATTGTCTTGCAGTAATAAACCTCCGCTGACTCGCTTCATGTTAAGAGTTTTGATGTCTTCTTGTCGTGAACCAGCTTCTAATAAACGTATACCATCTTTTTTTGCAATAATTTTAATGCTGTCGGGTGATATAGATGGGGCAATGATTACCTCAACAAACTGTCTATCAATAACTGCCTTTGCTGTTTTTGAATCTAATTCTCGATTAAAAGCAATAATGCCACCAAAAGCAGATGTTGGGTCTGTAGCGTAAGCTCCCTCATATGCCTCAAGTAATGATGACCCAGTTGCAACACCACAGGGGTTTGCATGTTTAACAATAACGCATGTGGCTTCCTTGAAGGATAGCGCGCACTCAAGTGCCGCGTCGGTATCAGCAATATTATTATATGAAAGTTCTTTTCCTTGGATTTGTCTAGCGCTAGCTAAAGTGCCGGATATTGGCGATGGTTCCGCATAGAAAGCAGCAGTCTGGTGAGGGTTTTCACCATAACGTAGTTCCTGCTTCTTTGTGAACTGATAGGTGTAGGTCAGGGGATAATTAAGCTGCTCTTTATTACTATTTAGCCCACCTAAATAATTTGAAACATTAGCATCATAATTTGCTGTATGAGAAAAAACTTTCTGCGCAAGATAAAAACGTTTTTCATTACTAACATTTCCATCTTTTTTTAAATCATCTAACACATTGTCATAATCTTCTGCGTTGACGATTACAATCACAGCACTATGATTTTTAGCAGCTGAACGAAGCATCGCTGGGCCACCTATATCTATGTTCTCTATTGCCTCTTCGAACGAGCAGCATGGTTTGCTAACAGTTTCTTCAAATGGATATAAATTTACAACAACTAGGTCAATCGCTTTTATTTCGTGCTCTTCCATTACTGCATCGTCAATACCACGTCTTCCTAAAAGTGCCCCATGAATTTTAGGATGTAAAGTTTTAACTCTTCCATCCATCATTTCTGGAAAATGAGTGTAATCTGATACCTCAATAACATCGATATTGCTTTCAGCTAGTAATTTAGCCGTACCGCCTGTTGAGAGAATTTCAATGCCTAATTTTGACAAACCTTTACAAAAATCGACAATTCCAGATTTGTCTGACACGCTAACTAAAGCACGTTTAACAACTGCCATTTATTTGTCCCTGTTTATAAGGTTATTGAGATAAGACACTATTGCAAATAATGCGATTTTGCAATGCTTAAAAATAAGAGACTGGGTTACTTAAAGATAAGTCACTCTATGGCTTAATCGAGTTTGTATTTTTTCAATCTGTTGCGTAATGTTGCTCGATTAAGACCAAGCATATTTGAGGCGTGGGTGATATTCCAGTCCGTATGTTGCATAACAACATCTAAAAACGGTTTTTCAACTTCTTGAAGAAAAAAGTCATAAAGCTGATTTGGTGTGTGACCGTTGAGGTCTTTTAAATATCGTTTCATACTTTTTTCTACATCATTTGCTAGAGATTGTTTTGCGTAGTTCCTTTTTTCAGCAGCTGTTTTCTTTTTTGCTTTCTTTTTGCTCATGCTGCAAATCTCTTTTCAAAATCAAATAAATTATTTAGTGCACTAATTTGCATATTTGCAGAGTTCATTTGATTGATAGGCTTATATGATGAGTTTATGTATTTTTTTTGTCCGTACCAAGATATGTGTTTACGTGCGATTCTCACACCTTGTTTTTCTCCGTAAAATTTATGTATCTGATTAATATGAGTAATTACTACATCGCGGATTTCTTTTAGATTAGGCGGCATCAATCGCTCACCTGTTTTAAGGTAGTGGTCCACTTCTCGAAAGATCCATGGATTACCCTGTGCCGCCCTTCCTATCATTATTCCGTCAACCCCATATTCTTTTATTATTTTATTCGCTATTTCTGGTGTGGATATATCGCCATTAGCAATCACCAAAATATTATACCGAGACTTTATTTCGCCTGCTGTCTCGTGTTCAACGATACCCTTAAATCCACAAGCACGTGTTCTTCCATGTACCGTTAGTGCCTGTATTCCAGATTCTAATGCAATTTTTGCAATATTAAGTGCATTACGATGGTTTGTATCCCACCCGGTTCTAATTTTTAATGTCACCGGTACACTTACTGCTTCAACAACCGATTCTAAAATTTTACTTACTAATATTTCATCCTTTAATAGAGCTGAACCTGCCATTACTTTGCAAACTTTTTTTGCAGGGCACCCCATGTTGATATCAATAATTTGCGCGTCTCTATCAACATTAAATTTCGCTGCCTCTGCCATCATGGCCGGGTCAGCACCAGCAATCTGGATAACCCTGGGCTCCATCTCCCCACTAACTTCCGTTCTTAATTTCGTTTTTCTAGACTCAAATAAAGAACTTTTTGATGTAACCATCTCAGAAATTGTCATCCCTGCTCCCAGTCGCCGACACAGTTTCCTAAACGGTTGGTCCGTAATACCAGACATCGGCGCTAGTACTAAATTATTTTTAAGTTTATGAAGCCCTATTAACATGGAAGCAAAAAATGGAAATCCATCTCACAATTCATTTGAAACTATTTTTTTTATCTTATAATAACGACAAACTGAAGGTTGTAAAGGAAGATTTTTTTGATGAATAAAATCAGGTACTTTAAAGTCTTATTCCATGTAAACTCGCCCAACTTTCTCTTAAAACAGGTTTATCCATATTAAAATTTGATTTATATTTTGATAAACACTCATCTACTTGCTTGTTTACAATTCCAGAAAGAACGAGATGACCACCAGATTTTGTTAATCTTGAAAATTTATCAAATAATTTAATTAACGGATTTTTCAGAATATTTGCAACTAAGATATCGGCTTTTGGGATACGAAGATTTTCTGGTTTTCCTAACACTATTATTTCTTCTAACTTATTATTTTTTATATTTTCTCCTGCAACCTTTAAAACACCCTCATCTATATCGATTGCGTATACCTTTTTTGCGCCAAGTTTTGCAGCAACCATAGAAAGAATTCCGGAACCGCAGCCATAATCAATAACGATTTTATTGTTTATATCATTCACACAAAACCATTCTATACAAAGAGAGGTTGTGGGGTGGGCCCCTGTACCAAAAGCTAGGCCTGGGTCAAGTATTATTGTTGGTATTTTATTTTTTAATTGCTCATGCCAACTCGGTGATATGCATATTTTATCTAAAAAAAATAATGGCTGATATTCAGATTTAAATTCATCAACCCAATCTCTATCCTCTAGTAATTTAATCTTATGATTGAGGGTAACCTTTCCGCTAGCAAATTTATTTAATCGAATTATCAGGGAGTCGACATCGTGCTCTGAATCAAATAGGGCCTCCACGTGGGTTTTATCCCAAAGTAAATTCTCTTCATCCCCCTCATCAAAAATAGCTTCGTTACTGGATGCACTTAAACTGATTGCGGTTGCACCTAGTTGTTCGAGAAAAAATGAGAACTCTTCTGCATAAATCTGCTCTATTTCAAATTCAAGTTGTAGCCACGGCATAAACGGTAATCATCCTGGTTAATTCAGATGAATCATATTATTTGATACCCAGCTTATTCTCCAAGTAATGAATATCTGCGCCACCCGCAATAAATGCAGGATCTTTAACAAGATTTTGGTGGAGTGGAATATTTGTTTTTATACCATCAATCACAATTTCAGATAATGCCATTGATAATCGAGATAGGGCGAGTTCTCTAGTTTCGCCGTGGGCAATCAATTTACCAATCATTGAGTCATAGTAAGGTGGCACTTTATAGCCCTGATATACATGAGTATCGACGCGAATACCAAATCCACCAGGCGGATGATAATGCTGGATTATTCCTGGCGATGGAAGAAAATTCTCTGGGTCCTCGGCATTGATTCGACACTCAATTGCGTGACCATTCACATTAATATCTGACTGCTTGTAACTCAATAACTCACCACTAGCCACTTTCAATTGCTCTTTGACTATATCAACACCGGTTATCATCTCTGTGACTGGATGTTCAACCTGAATTCTCGTATTCATCTCTATGAAATAAAACTCTCCGTTCTCATACAAAAATTCGAAGGTCCCTGCGCCACGATAGGATATAGATTTGCAAGCTTCGACACATAACTCTCCAATCTCTTTTCTTGTTTTTTCACTTAGCCCTGGTGCAGGTGCTTCTTCGATAACTTTTTGGTGGCGTCTCTGCATAGAACAATCGCGTTCAGCTAAATAAATAACATTGCCATGTTCGTCAGCAAGTATCTGTATTTCAATATGGCGTGGGTGCTCAAGAAATTTTTCCATGTACACAACATCATTTCCAAAAGCAGACCCAGCTTCAGCGCGGGTTAATGTTACTGATTGCAGTAATGAAGCTTCATTGTGAACAACACGCATACCGCGCCCGCCGCCGCCGCCCGCGGCCTTTATAATTACTGGGTATCCAATTTTTTTTGCAATACTCAATAATTCTTTTGAATCTTCCCCCAGAGGGCCATCTGACCCCGGGACACAGGGTATACCCGCCGTCTTCATTGCCTTAATAGCTGAAACCTTATCACCCATAGTTCGTATCGTTTCAGCTTTTGGCCCAATAAAAGTAAAGCCGCTTTGCTCTACCTGTTCCGCAAAATCAGCGTTCTCAGATAAGAAGCCATAGCCGGGGTGAATGCCGACGGCATCGGTTACTTCGGCAGCACTAATCACCGCAGGAATATTTAAATAGCTTTCAGTAGAAATTGCGGGACCAATACAAACAGATTCATCTGCTAAGTAAACATGTTTCTGTTCGCGGTCAGCAACTGAATATGTTGCAACGGTTTTAATATTTAACTCTTTACACGCACGCAAAATTCTTAGTGCTATTTCCCCTCGATTTGCAATTACAATTTTTTTAAGCATGTCTAGTTAAAAGTCATATAGGTTATTTCAGAATAAACGTTATTTATTAAAACGTTTGCTTAAGAAGGGTCGATAACGAATAGAGGTTGACCATATTCTACTGGATCGCCGTTTTCAACTAGAACGCGGACCAACTTTCCACTAACATCAGATTCAATCTGATTCATTATCTTCATTGCTTCAATAATACAGAGGACATCTCCGGTTTTTATACTTTGGCCTTTATTCGCGAATGGGGGTTGGTCGGGGGAAGGGGATGTATAAAAAATTCCAACCATGGGCGCTGTAATAACCTCACCTTCATTACTATAATCATCAGATTTACTCTCTGTGGGACTGATTTGTTTTTGTGCAATAACACCCGAATCAACTGGTGGGACACTCATAATTGTTTGTGCCGGAGTACCCGAACCACCGCGGCTAATTCTTACTGATTCTTCACCTTCATGAATCTCAATCTCAGCGATTCCCGATTCCTCCAACAATTCAATTAACTTTTTTACTTTTCTTATGTCCATAAAATTCCCATTACTTGGTTAAGTATCTCTCAGCACCCAGTAGGGCGAGTTCGTAGCCATAGTCACCGAGGCCACTAATAACTGCAATTGCAATATCAGATAAATATGAAGACTTTCTAAATTCCTCACGAGAAAACACATTCGATAAATGAACTTCAATAAAAGGAATTTCCGTGCCCAGCATTGCATCACGAATTGCAATGCTTGTGTGGGTGAATGCACCAGGATTAATTAATATAAAATCCACGCCCGATTTCTTTGCATCATGTATTTTATCAACCAATTCATGCTCGGCATTACTTTGGAAACACAGTAATTCGTGCCCTTGTGCGTTGGCTAGATTATGCAATCTGGTATCTATTTCGGCTAATGTTGTTGAGCCGTATATTTCGGGCTCTCTTTCACCTAGTAGATTAAGATTTGGGCCATTTAGAACCAGAAATTTCAAGTATCTCTCCCTTTTCTGCACTTTGTTACTTTTATCGATTTTAGCGACATTTAGCCTTATTTTAGCAGAAATTTCAAGAAAAAACGAATATATTGCCTTTTCTTGTTAAAATTATAAGTAATTTTTTATCACCGCCTCAGCCTCATCCATCATTAATGGGCCGCGCCGAGTAAATGCGATTTTTCCCTCGCTATTTACGAATACGGTGTATGGCATTGCTCCGATGTTATTCCCCAATTGAGTGGCGATACTTATAACCTCATCTCCACCAACCAACAATGGATAATTAATACTATATTCTTTCATAAAATCTTTTACATCTTCAGCCTGCTCCAGCGCAATCCCCACAAATTGTAAGCCCTGTTGCTGATATTTTGATTGAAGTTCTATAAAAGCCGGTATTTCTTCACGACACGGGGCACACCATGTTGCCCAAAAATTAATTGCGATTAATTTTCCCTGCCACTCAGAAAAATATCTTTTCTCACCATCAACATCCATAAGGCTAAAATCAGCTACGCTATCTCCGATTACTTCCTCGGGAGTGGGCGATCTATTCGCACTAGAACGTTCATCTTCAACTTGATCAACTCTTGTTAATTGCTGAAAGTAGTAACCGCTAAACGCTGATAAAAAAGAAACAACGATTGTAATAAGCGCTATCTGTTTTTTATTCATAACCTTTCACCTGCAGAACATGCTCAACGAAATCATTTGGTTTAACAAAACCAACAAGTCGATGAGATTTGATTTCTTGAGATTTCTTATCAAAAAATAATGTAGCAGGTGGCCCAAATAATTCAAAGTTCTTTAGTAAGATTTTATCCATTTCATTATTTTTCGTTATATCAGCCTTTATTAATTTTACATCTTCTAGAATCTTTTTAACTGATGGATTGGAAAAGGTATATGCCTCCATCTGTTTGCATTCAACACACCAATCTGCATAAAAATCTAACATAACTATCTTTCCCTCTTGTCTTGACCGTTCTAATTCGGTAGTTAATTCGGTGAGATCATTTACATATGAAAAAGGTAAATTAACGGAATTAGAACTAGATTTCATTTTATTATTGAATGGGTCTAATACCGTTCCACCACCATTAACTGATGCGTATAATAAAATAAATCCATAAAATAATATTAAAAGACCTACAACTTTAAATAAAACTTTCCAGCTACTAGCGCTATCTTCAATCTTATTTAAAGTGCCAAGATAAACTGAGCTAAAAATAAATAAAGCTGACCATAAGATTAAAATTAATTGCGCTGATAAGACTCGTTCTAAAAACCAAATAGCGACTCCAAGCATAAGGATGCCGAATACTTGTTTTATATTATTCATCCAAGCCCCGGCACGCGGCAACAACTCTCCGGAACTTATACCGATGATAATAAGTGGCACTCCAAAACCTATCCCCATCGAAAATAACGCTAGCCCACCTAATTGAGCGTCCCCAGTTTGGCTTATATATAGTAATGCGCCAGCGAGAGGTGGGGCGACACATGGACCGACAATAATAGCGGACAGTACTCCCATAAGTGCAGCACCAGCAGCTGTCCCGCCACTCGAACCGCCGCGATTACCAAGAAGTTTATTTTGCCAGCTATTTGGTAATTTCAATTCGAACAATCCAAACATCGATAACGCTAGCAAAACAAAAATACCGCTAAAAAAACTTATCGCCCAAACATTCTGAGATGCGGCTTGTAAATTAAAATGGAAAAGTCCTGCTATCACGCCTAAAAGCGCGTAGGTTAGCGCCATAAAAAAAACATAGTTTAGTGTGAGAACTATTGCCTTTGTCCTTGTGATGCGAATTCCTTCGCCTACAATAATACCTGAAAGTATTGGTATCATTGGAAATACACATGGCGTTAATGCAAGTAAGAAACCAAATATAAAAAATGAAATTATATTAAATAACAAATTCTTTTCTTTCAGTGTACTTGTAATTAAATCTTGTTTGGATAGTAGAATTTCGCTATCAATACCTTCAAACGAATCTGGAATAGTGACCAGCAAACTCTTATTAATTGGCGGGTAACAAATTGAATCTTCCTTACAACCCTGATAATCGATACTAATATTAAGCTCTTTTATTTTCTTTTCATCATTACTAAATGGCAGTAATAACTGATTTTCACCGTAATAAACTTCGACCATACCAAATGCGAGATCATCTTTTAATTTTCCAGACGGGAAAACATATTCCCCGATTGACGCTGAAGGCTCGTTTAGTTTAATTAAAAATTTATCTTTATAGAGATAATATCCTGGCTCTATTTTCCAATTTAGTACTAATCTATCACTTGAAATTACATCGAGACTTATCTCAAACGCATCATCGGGATGCAAAACATCATTACTTGCAGTGGATGATATGGATGAGAAAACATTAGAGAGGCTTTCATCAAGATTTATCGCATTTACAGAATGCGAAGATAAAATAATTAGGAAAATAAATATTTTTTTAAAAAAACACATTTTTACTTGGTATTCTCACTAATCCAATCAAGATAACTCGGGAGGCCATTTTCGATTGAGACTGAAATTATCTCCGGAAGTTCATAAGGGTGAAGCTCTATAATTCTCTTTTCAAGTTTACTGTATAAATTATTTGTTGTTTTTATAATGCAAATAATCTCATTAGCATTGTCCATTTTATTCTGCCAATTAAAAATAGAATGAACACCAGATACAATATTCACACAAGCAGCTAATTTTTCATTCACTAAACACTCTGCAATATCTTTTACAGATGCAGATTCTGGAAAGGTGCTCAAAACCAAAATAGGTCTTTTGCTATCAATCATATGTTATATATACTTAAAATTTCTTGCATAATAGTATTTTGCCCATACATTAATCATAATGCCACAATGGTAATTTAAAAATAAATATTGAGGTTATTTTTTTGTTTAAACTTTTTCTCATACTTTTTATCACGATACCACTCGTTGAAATTGCTATAATAATAAAAATCGGCAGTATTATTGGTGCAGGCTACACAATTGCATTGGTTATTGGTACCGCCTTTCTTGGTGTCTCATTATTACGTATCCAGGGCATATCAACACTTGCAAAAGTCCAGGCAAATATTAGCAGAGGGCAGCTACCCGCAACTGAGCTCATTGAGGGATTAATCCTTCTAATTAGTGGTGCGCTTTTATTAACACCAGGTTTTTTTACCGATACCATTGGTTTTTTGATGTTAGTCCCGACGCTGCGCCAAAGATTGGCGGAAACTTTCTTCGTTAATTTTATGAAAAATCGTATTAACATCAGACAAAAACAAACACGTAACGGGAATATTATAGAAGGGGAACATTGGGATTCTGACTCAGAATAAAGTCTAAAAATATGTTATACGAAAAAATATTAATCATAGGCAAAACAATAACAGGAGAAAGATTTAGGCCTAGTGATTGGGCAGAAAGACTCTACTATACGGTGGCTAGTTATGGTAAAAATGGTCGTGTGATTTTTAATCCACTTGTTAATCTTAAACAAGAAGATAACTCAAAGTGCTTTGTCGTTGATGCACAACTTCAAAATAAAGACCCGATGATTTATGATTTTCTTGTCGATTTTGCAATAAGCAATAAACTTGAGATGCGGGATCAGGATCACAATTTAATTCAAATCTGATATCTTATTACTTCTCCTTTGGCCAATCTTTTATATAGCTCTTTAATAATTTATTTTGAAACAATGTTTTATCAAACAATGCATTAATAATATCGCCGATTGCAAGGACACCAACAATTTTATTGTTTTTCATAACTGGAATATGGCGAATATGATGCTGGGTCATTTGTAACATAACCTGTTCAAGTGTGTCTTCTGGTGTTGCGGTGACCACCTCTTTGGTCATGACATCGCAAACACTAATATCTTCCCAGTCTTTTGAATGCTTACCAACTATGTTTAGAAAATCACGTTCAGAAATAATGCCTGCTAATATGCCATTTTTATCAGTAACGACAAGTGAGCCAATTTTTTTTGCAAGCATTTCATCTGCCATCTCTCTCAATGAACTCTGAGGAGAAATACTATAAACATCGCTACCCTTTTTATCGAGTATTATGCTTATCTTTACTTTGTGGTCATTACCAAGCTCTGCCATAGATTGTGATTATATCTTAATAAAAAAGTAATATGTCCATGTTATTTTGAATCTGCTGATTTTCATGATAAGTGCATAAAATATAATTACTAAATTTACTGACTTAATTTAAAACTATTCGTTATAATAAGCACCCCGATTATATCTCAAGTGTAATTGACATCATTAAATTTAAAATTTGGTAACCAGAAAATGGGTAAAAAGAATAAACCTTCAAGTCCAACAATGGCAGAACTCGCAGACCGTCATACCTGTTATGAGGAAGCGGTTCAGTGTGTGGAGGCTGAAGTCGATATTATTGATGCATTGTTTAAAAAACTTAAAAAGCGTCAAGCTATAACATTGAGAGAGGATTTCTGTGCAACTGCAAATACATCCTGTGAATGGGTGAAACGACGTGATACTAATACGGCAATTTGTTTTGATATCGACCAAGAGGTTTTAGACTGGTCTCATAAAAATAAAATTGCAAATCTCACAAATGAACAATCATCGCGTATAAAATTGGTCAAGGAGAATGTTTTAAATGCGAAAAATGATCCTGTTGATATTGTGTTAGCAATGAATTTTAGCTATTGGGTATTTAAAGAACGAAAGCTAATGATTGAGTATTTTAAAAAAGTTAGAGACACATTAGTTGATGATGGTATCTTCTTTGCTGATGCGTATGGTGGATACGAGGCATTCCAAGAACTCAAAGAAAAAACAAAAAATGATAACTTTACTTATATTTGGGACCAGCATAAATATGACCCTATATCAGGTACAGCTGTAAACCATATTCATTTTAAATTTAAAGATGGCTCAAAAATTAAAAAGGCTTTTACTTATGAATGGCGTGTATGGACACTTCCAGAAATATTAGAAATGCTCACCGAAGCTGGTTTTAAACCAACTGTCTACTGGGAACAAGCCGATGAAGATGGTGAAGGTAATGGTGAATTTTTGCCGCAGACAGAAGGTGAGGCGGATGCAGGTTGGATTGCTTACATCGTTTCTCAAAAATAATTATTTAAGTTAGTTTTTTGGGCTTTATTGCTTCGATTAACTTGCAACTGTCTGTTGCTGGATTAAAGTTTTTATCAATATATTCAAATATAAATAAATTAGCTGTTGTCACTGTCGTTTGTGGATTGCCTGATTGAGAACACAAATGATTAACTAAATTTTCAATGCCAGTATTATGGCCAACAAGCATTAAACTCTGGGCATCGTTTTGGTATGTGTTAATAATTTCGATTAATTGGGTAAACTGGGCAAGATAAAGATCATCCTGGAAAAATAAATCCTCATCATTAAATTTAGTTATCTGTTCAATAACCAGTTCAATTGTTTCTTTTGCTCTGGTTGCCGGTGATGAGATAATTTTTTGTGGGATGTAATTATTATCATTCATCCACTGACCGATACGAACTGAATTTCTCTTACCCCGCCCATTAATTGGCCTCTTAAAATCAGATTTCTGCGGATCTGACCAATCCGATTTTGCGTGACGCATAATATATAAATAAAAACTCACTATTAAAAATACCTTAATTTTTAATAAGGATATTTTAAATCTATATATATTTCATTAATAGTTAAAAAGTTTCTAATAAAAAAACCCCGCTTAAGCGGGGTTTCCAATACAACTAAATTTAAATAATATATCTATTTGCGTAAATAAAATAAACTGGCCTACCAGTAAACTTGTGCTCGCATTTGGAATGCCGCTGGTTCAACAGCGTCATTTGCTGTGCCGGCAAGATCAACATGACTAAAATCAAGAACCTTGCTGTAATCAGCCATAATTCGAGTATTTGAAGTAGGATACCAGTTCAAGCCAATGGTAAAAACATCGGCTTCCCCACCATCATCTGCAGTAGATGTGTTGCCTCCGCCTGTATTATCCATATCAGACAAATCCATATTTTCATATCGTGCTGTAATTTGCCATGCCCCTAATCCTCCTTTACCCAAAGGTTTCTTAGGTTTGATGCCGCTCCATGCACCGTACTTGTACTTCATTGATTCGCCGGTAAAGAAATACCCTGCATCAATAGCCCAAGCTGATAAATCAACGTCACCGCCAGTTGGATCGCTTACATCCCAAGTGACATACTCAAAGATACCGTGAAATGGCCCCATAACTGTAATGGCTTCTATGTCAAATGCATCAGAATCATCAGCATTGGTTCCGAAGTTTGCTTCAAGTGAGTCACCATTACCAATATGAGTTAACAATGTATTGTCAATATTAGAGAAGGCATCGCCCTTATGCTCTTCGTGTTGATAAGAAAAACCAACATGTAATAAATGATTTTTATCTTTGTAGTATGGAGTACCCCCTACGCGAAATGCTGTTGTTCTACGGTCAGTAGCTGCCTGGCCAGTTTCATCACTGGCAGTGCTAAGCCCTGGTACAAATACACCAGCATGTGCAAACCATCTATTTTTTGCTTTTGATTGGAAACGACCTGCAATACCAACATTTCTTGAAAGCTGCGGACCGTCGGCAAACAATGGTCGACGCATCATTGTCATATATTTACTACTACTAATAGTTGCATGGCCAAAAGGAACATGGTGTTGCCCAATTTTAAGCCACCACTTACCAGCATCTGTTTTACCATTGTAGGCAAGCCATACATCCTTCCATGAAGGTGTGCCTGAATTTGCAAAATCTAGTTCTAATTTGTATGACATTGGTTTGACTTTGCCCTGAAAACCTAATCTAGCTCGACGTAGTTCTTCCCCGTTATCTTCCAACGTGCCTCCATCATTATCAACGTACATACTATCCCAAAAAATACGGCCTATTGGTTGCCATTCCCAAGTACCATCCTGTGATGCAACTTTGAACTTGCCTTTAGTTGTTATTTTTGGCATCTTTTTAGTTGTTTTAGCAACCTTTGCTTTCATCTCATTGATATTACCTTCGACCTTTTCGCCGTCTGCTTTTGACGCATTAACAAGTAGCTCATACTCACCCTGAGTGATACTGCCCTTTTTTACTAGTATTTCTAAAAGATCTAACATTGCTTCATTGGTTGCCATCGCTGGGGGCGAAATTGCAGCAAATACACCTAACATAATCGATGCAAGTAGATTCTTAAAATTTAGTTGTTTCAACACTTTGATATCTCCTAATAATTAATAATACTTTCAAAATAACTTAGCTAAAACTGTCTATGTCTTCAATTTTTGGCTATCTTATGATTTATTTATTTCAATATAGTAAATCTTCTGTGACAGCTTTATGAAAATAAGATTACAATTTGATTACTATATATGATGTAATTTCTTGAGTACGAACTTAAGAAAATTAAATTTCATCAAATTGTAATATTTTTATTTTGTAATAGGGAGTATGTACGAAGAAAATATGGCCACAAATACACAAACAATTCTAGTAGTTGAAGATGAAGAAGCAATCCGGAATATGCTTCAGTATTCTTTAGTTCAAGAAGGATTTTTATGTCTTGAAGCAAAGAATGTTGATGAAGCGAGGGAAATTATTAGCGTAGATAACCCTAACTTAATTCTACTCGATTGGATGCTGCCAGGCATGAGCGGAATTGATTATGCAAGACGCCTTCGAAGTAATGATGAAACAAAAGATATTCCGATAATTATGCTAACTGCAAAAGGCCAAGAAGATGAGAAAGTGAGGGGGCTTGAAACTGGTGCTGATGATTACATAACAAAACCATTTTCAACAAAAGAATTAGTAGCAAGAATTAAAGCGCTTCTAAGGCGACATGGTAAGATGAGTTCAAATACTATCGAAGTAGCAGGATTAACTCTTAACCCAGAAACGTATAGGATTTCGATAAATCAAAAAGACATTGAAGTTAGCCCTACAGAATTTAAATTGCTACATTTTTTTATCAGTCATCCTGAGCGTGTCTATAGTCGTTCTAGTCTATTGGACCATGTCTGGGGTCAAAATAAATATGTTGAAGAAAGAACAGTTGATGTCCACATTCGACGTCTTAGGAAAACACTCGCACCTTTTGATTTTGATAAACACATCCAAACTGTTAGAAGTATTGGCTATCGTTTCTCAATACAATAAAATGTTGGTATTATGAAACAAGATCTATTGCGCCTTTTCTGCGTAATCCTCATCGCAATTTCCGTAGGTTTAATTGCAGGCAATCTCTTTCTTTGCCTAATTTCCGGGCTATTGCTTTTTATTTTTTGGCAATACACAGAATTATCAAAAATTCTTAGGTGGTTAAAAAAACGTCAAGATGTCGGTTATTCTGGGCAGACCGGTATCGCAGATGAGATATGTAGAGAAATTGAGTCTCTCAGAAGAAGAAATAGTACGCGTAAAAATAGACTAAACAACTTTCTTAAACGATTCCAAGAAGCTGCTAATACATTTCCAGATGCAGTAGTTGTTCTAGAAGAAAGTGATACGATTGAATGGGCTAATAAAAATAGTAAATCTCTTTTGGGCATTGATTCTGCAAAAGATAGTGGTTTGAAAATAACTAATCTGCTAAGAGATCCTATATTCATAGACTTCATGAAACATGATAAGCTTTATATTAAAGAGAAGAATAAGCCTATAAAGATAAATTCGCCTATAGATGATGAAAAAATATTAGAGATAAGAATCTCGCCATATGGTTTGGCACAAAAATTATTGATTGCTAGAAATGTCACTCACATTAATCAATTAGATAAAATGCGTAAAGACTTCATAGCTAATTCCTCTCATGAATTAAGGACGCCGCTAACAGCGATCTCTGGTTTTATAGAAGGTTTTATAAATGATGATGATTGTCCGAAAGTATGGCGCTCATATTTAGATCAAATGCGAAGACAAAGTTTTCGTATGCAAAGATTAATTGATGATTTGCTTAAATTATCATCACTTGAATCAACTAATAAAATAATTGATAAAGAACAAGTTCCGGTTGCAGATATATTATCTAATGTAATAGATGAAGCTGAGGTATTAAGCGGCATGATGCGTCATAAATTTATAGTTAACATAGATAAAAATTTATACCTTATTGGGAATCAAAAGGAGATGTTCACTATATTTTCAAATCTCGTTTTTAATGCTATTCAATATACCCCTGAGAATGGACAAATTGACGTTACCTGGCAACTGAATAATAATAATGCGGTCTTTACAGTTAAAGACAATGGTATTGGTATTGATGAAAAAAATATTGCTAGATTAACCGAACGTTTTTACCGTGTTGATACAGGACGCTCTAGAGAAATAGGTGGTACAGGTCTTGGTCTCTCTCTAGTAAAGCATGGACTTGCTAAATATGAATCTGGCCTTATTATCAAAAGTAAATTGAATGAGGGCAGTTCATTTTCTTGTCAATTCTCAGAAAAATATTTTATTTGTAGTAAACTAGATGAAGAAAAAAGAATATCTTTATAATTTCCTTCCTTTTTTAATTTCTTCTTATTTTTTCAAAAATATTTGTAACCAAATCGTAATACTTTGTTAATTTCTGTGTCATTAATCCTAATGATAATCGCCGTTTTATGAACACTTAATAATTATTTAATCTTTATGATTCTTTCATCTAATATAAGGAGTAATAGAAAATGGTAATACTGAAAAGACTTTGTTATCTATCTCTTTTCTCGCTATTTCTGTCAGTACCATCAATCGCAGCAGATAAAGTTGACTCGGCACTTCCTGATTATATAAAAGCAAGCGGTGTCTCTGGCAATGTCAGTAGTGTTGGTTCTGATACATTAGCTAATTTGATGACATTTTGGGCTGAGGAATTTAAAAATCTCTATCCTAATGTCAATGTTCAAATTCAAGCAGCAGGTTCATCAACTGCGCCGCCAGCGTTAACTGAAGCAACCTCTAACTTTGGCCCAATGAGCCGTAAAATGAAAGATAAAGAAATTGCAGCTTTCGAGGGTAAACATGGATATAAGCCAACACCTATAGCTGTTGCAATTGATGCTCTGGCTGTTTACGTTAACAAAGACAACCCTATTAAAGGACTTACAATACCACAAGTAGATGCGATATTTTCAGCAACTCGTAAATGCGGGTACGCAAATGATATTAGCACTTGGGGTAAGGCTGGACTAACAGGTGATTGGGGAAACAAACCGATTCAAATTTATGGCCGTAATTCTGTTTCTGGAACCTACGGTTATTTTAAAAAGAAGGCGCTTTGCAAGGGCGACTACAAAGATAGTGTAAACGAACAGCCTGGTTCTGCATCTGTTGTCCAAAGTATTACAAAATCGCTAGGTGGGCTTGGTTACTCAGGTATTGGCTACAGAACATCTGGGGTTAGATCAGTCCCGATAGCAAAAAAAGAAGGGAGTAATTATGTTGAGGCAACACCCGTCAATGCCTCTGATGGCAGTTACCCACTAGGCCGATTTCTCTATGTTTATGTAAACAAAAAACCGAATAAGAAGCTTAGCCCGCTAGAAAATGAATTCATTAAGATGATTCTTTCAAAAGTAGGGCAAATGGTCGTAGTTAAAGACGGCTATATCCCGCTTCCAGCAGAAGTAGCAAAAAAAGAATTAGCAAAAATTGTTAATTAATTAAAATATAAAGATAAAATGTTTTAATAATTTTTATCTTAATATGGAAAACCCCGTATTTACGGGGTTTTTTGTGGATTGTCACAAATTCGTCATAATCCAACCATACAATTACTGGCAGTATTCCAATAACAACCGATCAAAAAGATGAATAGTCCAAGACAAAACGTAAATTATCGTAAATGGCGCTACATTAAAGATTCGATGACAAGCTACCTA
>NZJM01000009.1 GCA_002692205.1 Legionellales bacterium
AGGATTGAAAACATTTTTCCCGGATGCAATTTATAATGGTAATCAAACAAGTAAACTACCTGGACTTGTTAATGTATCATTCCCTAACTATAGATCTGATATCCTTATGGCAAAACTAGACCGCGTGAATATTGCTATATCTAATGGCTCTGCTTGTGGATCTGGCGATATAAAGCCTTCTCCAGTTCTTACTGAAATTGGAATCGGTGAGACCATGAATCTTTCAACACTTCGATTTAGTTTTGGATCATCAAATACTTCCGACCATATTGATTATTTACTCGCTCAATTAAAATCCATTCTAGTTTAAAAATGAACCGAATTATAATAGGAATGAGTGGTGGTGTGGATAGTGCTGTGGCAGCATCAATACTTATTGAACAAGGATATGAAGTTGAAGCACTTTTTATGAAAAACTGGGAAGAAGAATCAAAGTTTTGCTCAGCTGAGAAAGATTATAAAGATGCCTTACAGGCCTGTGAGGTATTGGGGATTCGTATCCATTCTGTCAATTTTGCAAAAGAGTATTGGGATAGAGTATTTGAACATTTTTTAGAAGAGTATAATAATGGTAGGACTCCGAACCCTGATATACTTTGTAATACTGAGATAAAGTTCAAAGAGTTCCTCAATTATGCTTTGGATCTAGGTGCTGATAAAATGGCGACTGGACATTATGTCCGTAGCCATGAAAAAAATGGCGAAATGTTTCTTCAAAAAGGTACGGACCGTAAAAAAGATCAAAGTTATTTTTTATATGGTTTAGATCAGTCTCAAATATCTAACGCAATTTTTCCAATTGGAGGTCTTGAAAAATCTTACATTAGAAAACAAGCAAAGAAGCTTGGGTTTTATAATTATGATAAAAAAGACAGTGTCGGTATTTGTTTCATCGGAGAAAGGAACATCAAGGAATTCTTGAAAACTTATATTCCATCAAGCCCTGGGGATATTGTTAGTATCAATGGGGAAAAAATAGGAAAGCATGATGGAATAATGTATTACACAATTGGACAACGAAAAGGGCTCGGCATTGGGGGCGGAGCAACCAATGATTCAGGGGCTTGGTACGTACTTAATAAAGATACGATTAATAATGAATTAATTGTTGGCCAAGGGCATGATCATTCCGCACTTTACCATAAACGCCTGAAAGCATCGAATCCTCACTGGATATCAAAAAAAGCTCCAGAAAAAGATAGTTTACACGCAAAAATACGTTATAGGGCAAATGATATGCCATGTAAAATAATAGATCTTGACACAGATAATTTAGAAGTTGAGTTTGAATACCCTTGTTTTGCAATTGCTCCTGGGCAATCCATTGTTTTTTATGATAAAGATATTTGTTTAGGTGGTGCGATAATTGAGTCTTATTCAAACTAATATTAATTAATGAAAATTCATTGTCTTCTATTTTGGAACAAACTTAGTTTTATTAAATTCAATAATTAATGAAACAAGCTTTAAAACCATTTCTCCTTGCCTTTTTACTATCTACTGTAACAATTGCTCAATTCCGTTCAGAATTGCCAGTGCAATCTTTGCCTACAAATTTAAATGGTGAATTAGACGATCAACCATCACTAGCATTATTTGATTCTGACCGATTCAATTTGAACCATGGTTTTACTATGTCGATGTTATCAAATGGGGGTCATTCATATTCCGTCGCGGGATTAAATAGCAATTTAAATTACCTCATAACTGATAATTTGACTTTGGATGCGAACCTCACCCTTTACAGGGCTCAATTTCCATTCCAACAACAAGGGAAGATACTTGATCAGCTGGATATTGCGTATGATGCTGGAATAACATATCAACCTACTAAAAATTCATTTCTGCAACTTCGGTTCCAGAATCTACCGCATAATCAAAGATACCAAACACGCTCACCCTTCAATATGAGGTTCATCCGATAAGTGGCTAAAAAAAAAGCTCGCCGTAAATCTAAAAAGTTAAATCAGCAAAGCCTTACACTCAATACAGCTATGGGTATTGTTGGCGTAATACTTTTAGGTTTTATTTATTCTTTCTCCAAGAACACATCTCATACAGGCATACCAATTGAGGTTAATTTCCCTGAAAAGGATATTCCAAGAAGACTTGCTGCAGATGTCTATAATGAGAATCCACTTCAAAACGTTAAAGTTGAGGTTCTCAATGGATGTGGTATTAAAGGCATTGCAGCTAAAACAGCTACTTTCCTGAGACTTGAACATCAAATAAATGTTATTCGCTCCGACAATGCAGATAACCATGATTATCCTTATACTATCATCATTACACGAAAAGAAGAATTAGAAGCACGAAAATTGATATGCCGATCATTTGGAATACCCCTAGATAATGAAACTATTCTTAGGCATGAGCCAGATGAGTCTGTTGATCTAGATGCCACTATAATTATTGGGAAAGACATACATACATATCCTGAAATTTTTGCTTATATCTCTAGTGTAAAATAAAATGAAAGAATCCGATACGGATTTTATTTTTAACCAACCTCTTCTAAAGCAAATACTCGACCTAGCGATTGACAAGAAAGCAGGTAGGATAGTTGTTTTTGACGTAAGAGGGTTGTCTTCACTAACAGACTTCTTTATGGTATGTCATGGAGATTCAGAGCCTCAGGTAAAAGCCATTGTAGATAATATACGTAAGGGCACAAAAAATAAACCTCGCCATCTTGAAGGATATGAAAATCAAAATTGGATCTTATTAGATTATTTTAATATTGTGGTTCATGTATTCAAAAAGGATGAAAGAGATTATTATGACCTTGAAAGACTATGGGCAGATGCACCCATTAAAGAAATTAATTATGAAGGATCTTAGGTTAAAACTCACAGAATCCATATCTCAGGCCTTGAGGACTCTATCCTTTCCTAAAAAAGATTATTCTCTTGCCCCTCCAAAAAATAGTGAGTTTGGAGACCTTTCCTCCAATATTGCACTATTATTATCAAGAGACCTAAATAAACAACCAATAGATATTGCTAAAATCATTGCTGATGAATTGAACAGGGCACTTCCTGAAAACATCACTAAAGTAACCATAGCAAAGCCTGGGTTTCTGAATTTTGAAATTTCAAATGAATTTTTCCAATCCCAAATCATAAAGATATTAGAAGATAATGACAGTTATGGTAAAGGGGATATTGGGTCTGGTAAAACAGCCAATGTTGAATTCGTTAGCGCTAACCCCACTGGCCCGCTTACAGTAGGGCATGGTCGTAATGCTATTTTAGGAGACACTGTCTCAAATATACTTCAATGGCAAGGCTTTGAAGTCACGAGAGAGTATTATTTTAATGATGCAGGAAGACAGATGCGAATTTTAGGAAAATCTGTAGAAGTACGATATTTTGAGATTCTTGGTAAAAATCTTGAATTCCCTGAAGAAGGATATCAAGGCAGTTATATTAAAGACATTGCCCAAACTATTTTAAATCAGTATGGTAATGAACTCAAATCAGATGACCCGATATTTAATAAAGAAGCAGAAAAGATTATTTTTCATGATATTAAAAGTTCCCTGATCAAACTAGGAATAACTTTTGACAAATTTACTAATGAGAAAACTTTTTACGAGAATGGGGATATCGATAGCTTCCTCGAAGAGTTAAAAGAAAAAAACCTGATCTACGAAAAAGATAATGCTACCTGGTTTAAAACATCAACCTTAGGTAAAGATCAGGATAGGGTTTATATCAAAAGTTCGGGAGAACCAACCTATCGAGTTCCAGATACAGCCTACCATCAAGATAAGGTTAAAAGAGGGTTTGACCTGATCATAGATGTATTTGGAGCTGATCACACTGATGCTACCCGGATGTCATTCTCGCTCTTGAAGCCTTAGGACACAAAACAGACCATATAAAAGTACTTATCTACCAGTTTGTTACATTACTTCGAGGTGGTGAGAAGATAAAAATGTCTACAAGAAAAGCAAACTTTGTCACTTTGGATGAACTAGTGGATGAAGTAGGTATTGATGTAGTTCGTTATTTTTTTGTTATGCGTAGCATGAATGCTCATTTGGATTTTGATCTCGATCTAGCAGCTGATCAATCAGATAAAAACCCAGTGTTTTATTTACAATATGCACATGCAAGAATCTGCAATATTATTTCAAGAGCAAATGATATGGGTGTTGGATTAAATGATTCTTTTGATCCTTCACTTCTTGAACATGGAGATGAAATTGCTCTTTTGAAGTATATGTCACGTTTCCCAGATGTCCTTGAACTTGCATATGAAAATCTTGAACCACAAACTATTGCGAATTATCTCCAAGAATTATCTGCTCGCTTTCACAAATTCTATAGCCATTGCCGAGTAATCACAGACGATGAACAGCTGACTATTTCAAGGATAGCTGTGATTCATGCATCTAAGATTATTTTAGCTAATGGTTTTAAAATACTTGGTATTTCAGCTCCAGAACGAATGTGATGATCGATTTTATCCAGTCGGAAACACAGTTCTTCATTTTTTGTCTTACAACTTTATTTACATTGATCAATCCAATTGGCATTACCCCTTTACTAGTTGTTATGACAGAGCGATTTTCAAAAGATCAAAGAATAAATATTGCCAAAAAGGGATCATTAACTGCATTTATAACTCTTATTCTATTTGCAATTCTTGGCTCTTTTATTTTCAACTTCTTTGGTATTACAATTGAAGCATTTCAAATTATGGGAGGAATCTTATTTTTTCGGAATGGGTTAAGAATGTTAGAGGCAAAAGTTGGCAGATCAAGAACAACACCAGCAGAGCAAGAAGAATCTCAGGAGAGTGATGATATTGCCGTAAGCCCTATTGGCATACCCTTGATCGCCGGACCAGGAGCAATCACAGCCACCATGCTTTTATCGAGCCAAACGCCACAGTTATATAGCTATGCTACGATTGGTCTTTCTATATCAGTAGTCCTGTCTTTTGTTTATCTCATCTTAAGAAACGGAGATCTACTAATAAAAGTCTTAGGAACGAGTATTATGCGAATTATTCAACGTTTAATGGGATTGATTCTTTTGGTTATCGCAGTACAGTTTGTAATAAATGGCACCGTTTCTGTACTAAAGCCACTGATTATGGCCTCACTTTAGAAGGAGCATTTTCTGTTTATTAGTCTCAAGACCTGCTGTTAAAATAAGAAAATACATTCCAGTGCTCACTTTCTTACCCGATTTATTAACTCCATTCCAAACATATCTATGCCTTCCTGCTCTATGATCTTTCAAATCAGTTGAAAAAACAATACGTCCGGTCAAATCTATAATTCTAATTTGCACATCTCTTACTTCGGGTAAATCGTATCTTATTGTAGTAGTAGGATTAAATGGGTTTGGATAGTTTTTATAAACTGTAAATCTTTCTGGAAGCATATCAATCTCCAAATTTGAGATTCCTCGATTTATTTCATATCCTTCTGAATCTAAAAATGTATACTGAATTGTGGAGGTGAATGTATTGGACTTGAACTCTGGAATTTTTAAAGTAAGCATCGAGTCCAAGCCTCTATAGTCGGCTATTGAAAACTGAACCATTTTATTTAAGGAATCAATAGACTTGAAAGAAAATGTTGTACTAGTTGGATTCATTAGATTAATTCTCTCAATGTCTATATTGGCATTTCCAATTAAGATCTCTGCCATTGATGTATTTTGAGGAATAGACATTATAACCTTAGAGCCCTTCCCTTTAATCTTAAGATCTACTCCAATTCGTGCAACATTAGTTGTATCAAATGACAGATTGAAGTATCTCCACTGCCACATTTTTGCAAAAGCAGATAGGTCTGTTAAATTTGATACCCCATCTAGATCAGGTCTAACATGAGGCGGATATCCAGAAAAAGGACCAAGGTCAGTCTCAGGCCATGATCTATTAAATTCAAGAATATCTTCAACGGTAAGATCGTAATCAGAGTTTAAATCACCCCAAAGATGACTAAAAAAATAGAGTGTGTCAGTTACAAAAAGACTATTGTACGCAAGGGCACTATCAAGATATACAGTCAAAGTATCATTACTTGAAAGAGTATCATTCCATTTAATGGTTATTACTGAGTCAGAAAATGACTCTTCTGTTACAAAATTAGAATCCGCGCTAGAAGCGACCTTCAGATCATAGAAGTAAAGTAAGCGATTAAACTTTATTTTTATACTATCATTACTGAGCACTGACAAAACATTTGAAGAGTCACTAAAGTCTGGAGATATTTCCAACACTCTTGGCTCTGAATCATCAAAGTAAATACCATCAGTGCTTATGATGGACGAAAAATTATAGGCTGAATCAACAGCTTTTATATATGTTAAGTATAATGTGTCACGGTCAAGGTCTAGTTCATTGATAGTCACACTATTTAGACTGTCAGTCTCATACCAATCCTGAATATTTGTTGTATCATTTCTTGTCCCGATAGATAACTGATAATGGTCAATACCAACATTATCGTTGAATCCTTCCCATGAGTATTTTAATGACGTTGAGTCTGGAGTATAATCCATTTCAAAAATCCATTGGCCATCCTCTAAATTGCCAACAGATGGTATCTCGGTATCAATATAAACGCCATTTCCCCAAATTGTATCTGAATAATTACCTGCTGAATCCCTCACAAAAGCAGCCCCGTAGTAGATATTATCATTTGAAAGAGCAAGGCTATTCCACCCACCAAAATTATCTGTGCTACCTAAAGTCCAATCCCTTACATCAGTTGTATTAGATTCAGATCCAATTGCATAATAGGATTCTCTTATACCTGATATATCATCTTCCTGAGTCCAGTATATTGTGATAGTATCTGAATTATTGTAATAAGATGGGTCTAAATTATCTACCCCTTCCAAAAGAGCATTGATAGAAGGTCTGCTGTTATCTATACCGACTGCCGTGCCATCAGTTGTTTCAGTAATATTAATTCCTTCATTACCAGCCGTGTCAGAATATGCAATATCAAATATTACCAGCCCTTCCAGATCAGAAGACTCAACAACATATTTAGCAATTTGAAATATCCCATTCTGACTACCATTTACAGGAATTGTATCATCTACCATAATTGCAGCAATAACATCAAGACCCTCACTTGAGATAATAGAAAGAGAAACAGTATCAGATATAGTTGCCCAATTCTCACTTAAAATATTATCAGTAACTAGGTTTACGGAGTCCAATGTTGGAATGGTTTCATCTATATGGATAATAGTACCATCTGAAGAACCAAGGGTCTCATTGCCAGCCTTATCAATTACCTTAGTGGTAAATTGGGCATTTGAATTTTCGGCGTAACCCTCAGTTGATTCAAAAACATCTCTATAAAACTTTAGATATTCATATCCTGATTCAGGAATATTAATAATTTCAATATTGTTTCCAAAGTTGATGTACTCACCATCGCTAAATTTTATCATTGGTTGGTATGCTCCACCAATTAAAGACTCATCATCTAAAGATATTGGTGTTTTTAAAACTATTGAATCATTAGAGGCATTCCAAAATCCCCTTATGACATTCCCACCTACAACATATACAGTATCCACAATAAATTCATCTGGTGCAGTAATATCATATAAGATGCTTGACTCATCTGTTGTGGAACCAACAGTATCCCCAGAATTACCTACAAGATCAGCAAAAGAAATCTGGAATGGGATATACCCTTCTGCTTCACCTCCTTGAAGGATGTACCAGGAACGGTATGTAGATCTTAGTTCATTAATAAAAATTGTATCTGCATCTGAGCCTGCTATTGTAACGGCACTGTTGCCTAAAGGTTCACTTGATTCAAAATCTAAAATCAAAGTATCCCCTATAATGGCAAGAGAAGGATCATTAGAGTTCGTAGACGTAAAAGAAACTGTATTTAATGTTGGTCTGGTGCCATCAAACCAAACAAATGAACCATCATTTGTTTCTGTAACATCACCTGTTGAATTTCCAGCTGAATCTTCAAGTATAATTGAAAAGCTTACAAGACCATCTGGATCTGAATCTATCAATTCTCTTGTCCCAAAAAAATTACTGATGTCTTGAGTGGGCACTACATTAGAATCTGCAATAGTTACTGTTACATTCCTTTGTACCTCTGAGGCCGTAAAAAATAATGAATCAAT
>NZJM01000010.1 GCA_002692205.1 Legionellales bacterium
AGCTGCCATAAATGCTGCTGGGTAATGTGCTTTTAGCCATGCCGTCCTATATGCAACAAGTGCGTATGCAGCAGAGTGAGATTTATTAAAACCATATCCCGCAAATTTCTCCATAACATCAAAGATTTTTGTTGATTGATTTTTATCAATACCTCGTGAGACACAACCTTCTGTAAATATTTCTCTTTGTGCAGCCATTTCTTCTTCTTTCTTTTTACCCATAGCTCTACGTAATAAATCAGCAGAACCAAGTGTATATCCAGCAAGTAATTGAGCAATTTGCATTACCTGTTCCTGATATAAAATTATCCCATATGTGGGTTTTAATACATGCTCTAAATCATCATGCATATAACGTATTGCTGCACCAGATTTTCTTTCAATAAAGTCATCAACCATTCCAGATTGTAATGGCCCTGGTCTGAATAGTGCGACTAACGCTATAAGATCGTCAAATTTATCTGGTTTTAAACGTTTTATGAGCTGCTTCATACCATCTGATTCTAATTGAAACACCGCTGTTGTATTTGTACTTTGTATTAATTGATAAGTTAATGAATCATCAAGCTCAAGCTTTCTAATATTTAAAACTTCTTTATTTTCTTTTTTTCTAATTCGATTTATATCTTTAAGTGCCCAATCTATAATTGTTAATGTCCTTAATCCTAAAAAATCAAATTTAACAAGCCCGATATTCTCCACGTCACCCATATCAAATTGCGTTACGATAGTCTGGGATGTTTGTTCACAATAAAGTGGCATATAATTAAATAATGAATCCGGAGCTATTACTACACCACCCGCATGTCGACCCGCATTTCTTGTGATACCTTCAAGCTTTTTTGCTAAATCGATTAATAGTTTTACATCATCTTCAGTTTTATACCTTTTTTTCAAAGCCTTATCTTCGGATAAAGCCCTATCGAGAGTCATGGGCTTGGCTAAATCAAAAGGTATTAGTTTTGCTATTTGGTCAACAAAACCATAGGGAAATCCCAAAACTCTACCTGTATCTCTAACCACCGCCTTTGCAGCCATTGTTCCAAAAGTAATAATTTGAGAAACTCGATCATTTCCATATTTCCCAGATACATAATTTATTACGTCATCTCTGCGTTCCATACAAAAATCAACATCAAAGTCAGGCAATGAAACGCGTTCAGAGTTTAAGAAGCGTTCAAAAAGTAAATCATATTTGATGGGATCAAGCTCAGTAATATCTAATGCATAGGCAACTAATGAACCTGCACCTGATCCCCTCCCCGGTCCAACAGGAATACCATTATTCTTAGCCCAATAAATAAAATCCGCAACTATTAAAAAATAACCCGAAAACCCCATGCTAATAATCACATCAAGTTCTTTTTGTAATCTAGAATAATACTGGTCAACAGTATTTTCGTTGATAATATTTGAATCACTTAGAATTTTTTCTAACTTATTTTTAGAATCATTGATTAATCTTTGATCCTGTGTTTCATGTTGTTCTACTGGAAAATATGGTAGAAAATTTTCACCAAGAGTAAATTCTATATTACATCTTTGAGCAATCATTGTTGTGTTTGTTATAGATTCTGGAATATCAGAAAATAATATTTCCATTTCTTCTGCGGTACGTAAGTATTGATCTGATGTATAAAGTCTGGGGCGTCTGGGATCATCAAGTGTATAGCTTTGATTAATACAAACACGGGCTTCATGAGCCTCATAACTCAGTTTATCTAAAAACCTGACATTATTTGTTGCGACTAATGGGATATTATATTTATTAGAATTTACAATTATATTGTTTATCAGTACATCTTGATTATCTTTACCAATCCTTTGCAATTCAATATATAAACGCCTTGGAAATATACGCGACCATTTTTCTATTTTTTTCTCACATATTGAAGCATCATCGTTAATAAATGACTTATTTAAAAAACCATTTTCTGCGCAATCGAGCGCAATCAAGCCTTCATTATATTTTTCTAACCAATCAACATGTACAAGTGGATTTCCTAGATGTTGCCCCTCAATATAACTTTTTGTTATTAATTTTGATAAATTCTTATAGCCATCTATATGTTGGCAAAGTAAAAGTATATTATAAAATTCATCCTTCTTTTCCGTTATTAGATTTATTTCCGCACCTACTACTGGTTTAATACCTCGACTATGCATTGCTCGATAGAATTTTACAGCTGAAAATACATTACTTTTTTCTGTGACTGCTATAGCTGGGATATTCATTTTTTCTGCTGTCGCAGCTAATTCATCAATCTTAATTAGTCCATCAACCAATGAATACTCAGTATGTAAATTTAAATGTATAAAACTCATATTTGATTATCTATTGATGTATTTGTTTACGGGCGAAAAAGTGCGCCGATGTATTGCTGTGATACCTAGTTTTTCTAATGATTCAATATGCTGTTTTGTTGGATATCCTTTATGTGCCGAAAATCCATAATTTGGATAAATTTTATCTAATTCTATCATTTCATTGTCTCTTTCTACTTTAGCGATAATTGATGCTGCTGAAATAGCAGGAACAAAATTATCTCCCTTTATGACCGCAATTGCTTTTATGTCTGTTTTTGGTACATGTTGTCCATCAACTAATACAATATCAAAGTTTATTTTTAAGTTTTGAACTGCCCGCTCCATTGCAAGTAAACTTGCTTGTAAGATATTTAATTCATCAATCTCTTCAACTTCAGCTCTTCCAATTGACCAATCTAAGGAGTTTAGTTTTATATTTTCCGAAATTATAGTTCGATTTTTTGAGCTTAATTTTTTTGAATCGCAAATATTAGGAATTTCATTATCCTTATCCAATACAACAGCAGCAGCGACGACAGGACCTGCAAGCGGCCCTCTTCCAACTTCATCAACACCTGCTATGACACAAGTTTTATCTATTTTTAAATCATCAAGTAAACTTTTCATATTGTATTAGTTTAAGTACTGCATTAGCCGCCTCGGTATTTGCTTGTTTTCTTAGTATGTTTGATAATTTTTTATAACAATTAATAGTTTTTTTAATATTATTACTGGAATTTAATAATTTATCTAATTCAGATACAATGACTTTTGGTCGACACCTATGCTGTAAACACTCGGAAACAATATTATCATTTGCTAGTATATTTGGTAACGAAGCATATGGTATTTTGGTTAACATCTTAACTATAAAATACGTAGGCCAAGACAGCTTATACACTACGACCATTGGCTTATATAGAAGCATAGTCTCTAGTGTTGCCGTCCCAGATGCCAACATTACAATATCCGAAGACTCAATAATACGATGTGTTTTACCTATATGATTTTTTATTTCTAAAGTAGGTGTCACTTTATTTTTAATTTTTTTAAAAATTTCATAAGAAGATTTATCAACTAATGCGGACACAAATAAAATATTTTTATTTTTTTGCTGCAAAATATAAGCGGCCTTAAGTAATGACGGAGCGATTCTTCTTATCTCATTTTTACGACTCCCAGGGAGTATGGCGATCATTTTTTTACCTAAAGGTATGTCTAGTTGGCTTCTAGCAGATTTTATATCCGGTGGACTAGATAGGAGGGTATCGGCAAGAGGATGGCCAATATATCTATTTGGAATATTATATTTATCGTAAATTTCAGTTTCAAAAGGAAATAAATTTAAAATTAGATCAACTGACTCTCTAATATTTTTTACCCTATTCTCTCTCCAAGCCCATATAGATGGACTTACATAATGTATTGTTTTAATTCCTGCTTGACGAAGTTTCTTTTCAATATATAGATTGAAATCGGGCGCATCAATACCAATGAAAACATCGGGCGGATTTTCTAGAAAATACTTTATTAATTTACCTCTTATTTTCTTTAATTCGAAATATCTGCCAAAGATTTCTGTAAAACCCATCACAGATAATCTTTCCATTGGGAATAAAATATTCATCTTTTCATTTGCAAGTTTTTCTCCGCCAATTCCTTCTATAGATATATTCTCAACTTTTTTACTTAATTCGTGAACAAGGCCGGCACCAAGCATATCACCTGAAGGCTCACCAGCTACGATACCAATACGTAGCATTTTATTGCTCTGACTTTAAATCCAAGGCAATCTTCATTATCTAACAATTCCTCTTTCTGATGATGAAATAAATAAATACATTTGCTCTACTTCTTTTGAATCTTTTGACATTTTTAATAACTTCTTGAGTGCATCTGAAAGGACACGACCATCACGGTAAATAATTCGGTAAGCTTTTTTTAGTTCATTAATATCTTTTACATTAAAGTTATTTCTTTTTAAACCCTCTCGATTGAGGCCTGTTGGTTTTGCGGTATTTCCAGATACTAGTACAAAAGGTGGAACATCTTTTGTAATAACGGATGATATAGCTGAAAAACTATAGCTACCAACTCTACAAAATTGATGCACGCCCGTGAAACCACCCAAAATAACAAAATCACCTATACTTACATGACCTGCTAAAGTTGAGTTATTTGCAAAGATTGAATTATTTCCAACTTTGCAATCATGAGCGATATGAACATAGGCCATTATCCAGTTATTATTTCCAATACTTGTCGTACCTCCGCCGTCTGAGGTGCCACGATTAATCGATACATACTCACGTATTGTATTTCCTGATCCAATTTCTAAATACGAATTAGAGTCTTTATCGTATTTTTTGTCCTGAGGATCCTCTCCAATCGAACAAAAATGGAATATTTTATTGTTAGAACCTATTTTTGTTGGTCCATTAATTACACTGTGGGAACCTATAACCGTGCCTGAGCCAATAGAAACATCTTTATTAATTACTGAATATGGACCAATAGCAACATCACTATCGATACTAGTATCTGGATGAACAATAGCGGTTGGATCAATCAAGGAATTATTCCTTGATTGTCGTCAATAATTCAGCTGAAGCTGCTTGCACTGAATCAACGAATGCAGTTGCATTAAATTTCCATATACCTTTTTTATTTGTTAAAAAATTAACATCTATTATTATTTGATCGCCAGGTATAATCGATTTTCTAAATCGAGCTTTATCAACTCCGACTAAATAATATAGTTCCTTATCAGAACCTCTTTTTTCATCAAATCCGTATGCTCCAAGAAGAGCGGTTGCCTGAGCAAATGCTTCGATGATCAATACGCCAGGCATAATTGATTTATTTGGAAAATGCCCCTGAAAAAAAGGCTCGTTATACGTTACATTTTTCAAAGCTTTAATATGCTGACCTTTTTGGACATCAATAACTCTATCGATTAATAAAAAAGGGTAGCGATGAGGTAATATAGTCTTAATTTCTTCGATATCGATATTCTTCATAATTATTTTCTTTTATTTTAGTTTCAACATTATTTTTTTTATTATTTGATCAATATTTTTCATACGAATGATATTTTTTTGCCATATTCTATTTTCAGTTATTGGAAAGCCTGAAGAATAAATACCTGGTAATTTTATTGAGTTCGGCACACCAGACATTCCGGTGATTGTAACATCATCGGTTATTTCAATATGCCCGCTAATAGCACATGCTCCCCCAATCATGCATCTTTTACCTATAGTTGCACTCCCAGCAATACCTGCGCAACCGGCTATAGCTGAATTTTCGCCGATAACAACATTATGTCCAATTTGAACTTGGTTATCTATTTTAACCCCGTTCTCTATAATTGTATTTTCTATAGCCCCTCTATCAATTGTGGAATTAGCGCCGATTTCTACATTATCACCAATCACAACAGAACCGATTTGTGGAATTTTAATCCATTCATGTTTATCTTGAGCGAGACCAAAACCATCAGAACCCAAAACAACGCCAGGATGAAGTATCACATTCTTTCCTATCGTTACGCCATGACAAACAGTTACACTTGATGCTAGATTACAATTGACACCAATTTTAACATTATCGTCTAAAGTGCAATTGGGGCCAATATATGAATTAGCGCCGATAGTAACATTATTGCCAATTACCGTATTGGCACAGATAGCTGCACTATCATCAACATCGCAATTACTGCCAAAAATTACTCCATCAGCAACTCCACTATCTTTTGAAATTGATGGGTAGAGATAATTTGCAATTTTCGCATAAGCCAAATAAGGAGTATTACTAACTAGGGCATTTGTCGGGCAATTTTGCAAATCTTCCTCCAACAAAATAACTGCTGATGCTTTTGTTTGTGGTAATTCCTTTGCATAGCGGCGATTTGACAAAAATGTGATCTCGCCTTGCTTTGCTAATCTCAAAGTATTAACAGCGACAATAACGCAATCAGAGTTACCCTCTATTTTTGCTCCACTTAATTGAGATAATTCGCCAAGAGTTGTCGGCATAAAACTACCTATTGAAATTAATTTATAATTATTCCAGTGCTACTGACTATCTTTTTTTAAATACTCAATAACCAATTCACTCATATCTATCTTTGGGCTTGCGTATAATACACCTTCGCTTAATACTAGATCATATTGATTATCCTTAGCCACTTGTTGGATAGACTGAATTATTTGTTTTTGTATTTTAACCATTTCTTCATTACGTCTATAATTTAGATCTTCTCTGAATTCATCTTGTTTTCGTTTTAGATCTCTTCTTTTAGATACAATATCTCTCTCAAGCTTTGTTCTTTCTTGCTCGCTCAATATTGCCTTATCTTTATTAAACTTATCCTCGAGTTCTTTAATAGTTTTTTGTTCAGATATTAATTGTTTATCTCGAGAAGTGAATTCATCTTCAATCATTTTTCTTGCTTTATCTGCTTGTGGTGATTTTTCTAAAACACGAATTGCATTAACAGCTCCAATTTTATATGTCTCTTCAGCATTTATATTGTGAACTAAAGTAAATAAAAGTGCAGATGTTAAAAATAAGTTAAATAAAATCTTCATTATTATTGCTCCAAATAACTAAAATGACGTACCAAAAGTAAATTGAAAGTTCTGAATTTGATCTGTGCTTTTTTCAGCAAATGGAATTGCATAACTAACGCTAATTGCTCCAAATGGTGAAACCCAAATTGCACTGATCCCGGTTGAATATCTTAGATCATCAAAATTTACATCCTCATCCGGACCATAAACACTACCAGCATCAAGAAAACCAGTAACACGAGCTTGTTTTACGTCGCTAAGAAACGGTACAGGAAGAATAACTTCAGCATTGCCAACCACTCTTTTTGACCCACCAATTGATAAGCTCGTATTATCGACTGGACCAACAGTGTTGTCCTCGTAGCCTCTAATAGAGCGGGGACCACCTGCATAAAAATTTTCAAAGAATGGGAGTTCTGTTGTGTCGCCAAGCGCATCACCATAACCTAAATCAGCACCCAGAGTAAGAATGTAGTCTTCATAAAGATCTTTAAACCATTTTGTTTTATAACGTAGCTTATAAAATTCGACATCTGAGCCAACAGGAATTGTTACCTCTGAACTCACTCTATGTAGTGTTCCTTTGTCAGGCAATATAGCCTTGTTTCGCGTATCAAACTTAAATGAAAAATTCCAACT
>NZJM01000011.1 GCA_002692205.1 Legionellales bacterium
AGTCTATATAGAATATATTAATTCGGAATTAAATAAGTTTATTGGCATCAATCTTTTGTAAAAGATCTTCCATGTAATCAAAACGATGTATAGCGCTATTCATTTCAAGTATCTCCTGCTTTACAGATAAGTCAAAAGGAAGCAATTCAGCTAATCTCTCACTTACCCAATTCGCCTCTTCATATCTATTTTTCATCTCTCCAATTGGAAGTTTATATCGTGTAACAATTTCCTTTAGTAGATCTGAAAAATTCTGGTATGAGTCTGGTATGCGAGCATCGTCTTCATCTAGCCAGTCAACATTTCCAATACACAATTTATCCTTATTCCTTGAGTAAGAATTTACTTTAAAACGCTTCTCTCCCTTGACTAAAATACCTAACAGGCCATCTTCCATTTTATCCCAATCAATTATTTTCGCATACGAACCCATAAGAAAAAAATCTATCGAGCTCTCTTTCGATGTATCTTCTTGAAGCAGACAAATCCCGAAACCTCTATCATTCTTTAGACAGTTACTTACCATATCTAAATAGCGAGGTTCAAAAATTCTTAATTTTAATTCGCCCTCAGGAAATAAAACTACGTTCAACGGAAAAAGAGGTATTTCCATAGTCAACTTAATCTCTCTATTATTTTTCTATGTACACCATTAAAAGCACCATTACTCATAATAATAATTTGATCCTTATCTTTAATATCATTACATATTGTATTTACTATTTTATCTACATCCATGAAAACTTGACATCTACTACCAAGTTCACCCATATATTCATCGATATTCCAACTTAAGTCATCAGGTTGAAAAAAATACACTAAATCTGCATCCAAGAATGCCTCTGGTAGCGCCTCGGCATGTACCCCCATACGCATGGTATTTGAACGAGGTTCTATAATAGCAATAATTCGTCCGTCTTCCGAAGCACTCCTTAAGGCTTTCAGGCTTTCTCGAATTGCTGTTGGATGGTGTGCAAAATCGTCATAAATACGAATCCCTTTCAACGCATAAATACATTCCAGCCGTCGTTTGACTGACTTGAACTTAGACAATGCTTCGCATGCTTTGTCCACTGGAATACCAATATTTTTTGCAGCAATAACTGCCGCGAGAGCATTCATAGCATTATGCTCTCCAATAGTTGACCATTTGACGCTGCCAACTTCTTTTTCATTATTTTTAACGGAAAAATTGCAAAAACCCTTATTTGCTTCAGATATTGTCCATTCTCCCTCAATTGCTGAAAATGGCTCTAATCGCGTCCAGCATCCCATGGATATAACTGCTTGAATTTCCTCGTCCTCCAAAGGATATACAACGACCGCATTTTCAGGGAGCATACGTACTAAATTATGAAATTGGGCTCTTATAGCAGCAAGATCGTGAAAGATATCAGCATGATCGTACTCAATATTATTTATTATCAATACATTAGGATGGTAATGAATAAATTTGGAACGTTTATCAAAAAAAGCTGTGTCGTATTCATCAGCTTCGATGACAAAATACTCTGAATCAGTATAACGTGCTGATTTATTGAAGTTTTCAGCAACGCCACCAATCAAAAATGATGGGTTCAATCCCGTATATTCTAAAATCCAACAAAGCATGCTCGTCGTTGTAGTCTTCCCATGAGTACCAGAAACTGCTAGAACATGTTTGTGACGTAAGACTTGGCTATAGAGCCATTCTGGGCCTGACATATATGGCATTTTCTTATTTAACATGTATTCAATTGAGGGATTGCCTCTCGATAGGGTATTTCCCACAAGTACTATATCTGGTTTTGAATCAAGGACTTCCGGGTCATATCCATTGGTAACATCAATATCGAGCTTACTTAACTCATCACTCATAGGTGGATAGACATTTTGATCGGAACCCGTTACTTCGTGCCCAAGCTCAACAGCAATTTGAGCAAGCCCTCCCATAAAAGTCCCGCAGATACCAAGAATATGGATATGCATTAAGCAATTCTCTTTATTAGTTGATATATATATATCGTCATGATTTATAGTCGACTACGAAAATAATTATAATCATATTCTTTTAGTAATTTGAAATTAGAATTTTTATCTAATAAATAGGCGGCAGGTAAATTTATGCCATTAAACATATTTGCTTTAACTTGCATATAGGCACCAATATTTTCAAAAATTATTTGACTGCCCAATTTTAGAGGCTCTTGAAAAGAATATTCACCAAATAAATCTCCGCTTAGACAGCTGCATCCAGTAATATGATACTTGTACTTCGATATACTAAAAGAATTCATTACTTTAGGCCGATATTGATACTCAAAGACTTCAGGCAAATGATTTATCGATGTATCTAACACGGCAATGTTTTCGTCTTCATGTTGAAAAAGATCTATAACGCTAGCAATTAAATAACCCGATTCTCCTGTTATGGCTTTACCTGGTTCAAAATAAACATCAACATTATAATCATCTTGAAGCCATTTGATTGTTTCCTTCAATACGGATACATCATTACGATTATCTATCAAATAACCACCGCCAAGATTTATCCACTTAAGCGAAACATCGTTTTCTTTAAAAACTGACATTACCTTATTAGCTGTCTGTTTCATTTCATTAAAATTTATTGATTCACAATTATTATGAATATGTATACCATCGATTACCGACCAGTCAATCTTATCGCATTCCATTTTTTTTTTAAAATGAGATAACGGAATACCTAGCTTTGAAAAAGAACGGCATGGATCAAACCTTTGATCGGAGACGAAAGATAGCTGAGGGTTAATTCTAAGACCAAAACTTGATGTAGGTTTGATTTTTTTAGAATATTGCGTTAATTGTGTTAAAGAATTAAAAGAAATAAAATCAGTTAGATTAATAATCTTATCAAATTCATCTCTATTGAATCCTGGGGTTGTTATATGAGTGATCTGATTAGAATCAAGCACTTCTTTTGCAAGTTGCAGCTCAAACATGGAGCTACATGAAAAACCATCAACATGTGGTTTGATCATTTCAAGAAGTCCAAAATTACTAGAGGACTTGATCGAATATAGAAATAAAAAATTGGTATCTTGTTTTATACTATTAATTGTATCTAAAATATTAATAATGCTCTTAGCGTCATAGACATAGGCAGGTGTTTTCATAGAAAAATTATGGAAAATAGATTCTTTCATGTTATTGTTATTTTATAGCAACATGAAGGCAACTATGAGGAAATCTAATGAAATACAAAATTATGTACATTTTTATACCTTTATTTTTTACATTAAGTCTTAACGCTTATGCAGAGTATAAGACTAGTGATTTCACTGAGGAAGAATACCAAATGGTGATGAAGGCGTCAGGTGATTATAGAAACTGTCTAAATAAAACTGCTATTTCACAGACTGAATCTCAAAATGATGTGAGAGTTATTGCTGATTATGCTATGAAAGAATGCGCAACAATACTTGAAACGCTCTATCAAAACTTGGTTTCCGCTAATTATGACCCTGAAGCAGTCAGAAAGCTGGTTGGCAGTACTAGCAATAGAGCTTCAAATAAATTGTTATCCAACTTGATGCGATATATGGCCTCGCCAAGTCGGTAATTCGTTCTCCCGTGTAGTCTGGATGCAACAAAAATTATCCGACATAGGGCTCTAATTGCTTCAAAGCCTGCTCGTAGACCTCGCGCTTAAAAAAAATAATCTCGTCAATAGGTCGCCAGAAATCCACCCATTTCCATAAATCGAATTCTGGATCTTCCATTTTTGTTAAATCAAGATGTTTTTCATCGGCAATTAGCTTCAATAAGTACCAAATCTGTTTTTGACCGATGCATAGTGGCTCTCTACCTTTTCGAATATACTTCTCTGGCAACCGGTATCTTAGCCAATCATCAGTAAACTTGAGTAATTCGACATGATCTGGGTCGAGACCGATCTCTTCTTTAAGTTCGCGATACATTGCCATTTCTGCTGATTCATTCTTTTTTATTCCTCCTTGTGGAAATTGCCATGCATCAGAGCCTTGGCGACGAGCCCATAGGACTTGCTTTCTATCATTTATTATAATAATACCGACATTCGCTCGAAAACCTTCAGAATCAATCATGCTTTATAATACCAAATTAACATTTCATTGCTAAAATAATCCTACAATACAAATAGTTTAAATGAAATATTTACCTTATATACAATAACTTCTAGACTAATAGAATATATCCTTCTTTTTTTAGCTTAATATTTATGAAACTCGCAATTTTTGATATTGATAATACCTTGATCGCTGGCGATAGCGACCTTTTATGGGGAGAGTTTTTATGTGAGCACAATTATGTAGATTCGAATATATACGCTTCTGCACATGAGGCATATTACCATGATTATCTGAACGGCCAGCTAGATATAAATAATTTTCTTGAGTTTCAATTAAGAATTTTAAAAGATAATAATATGAAAATTCTAGAAAAATGGAGAAAAGATTTCTTTAGAGAAAAAATCAAACCTATAATTTTGCCAAAAGCATTTACACTTATAAATAGTCACCGCGATCTAGGCCATGAACTATTAATCATTACAGCAACTAATCGCTTCCTTGTCGAGCCTATTGCCAATGAATTTGGGATCAAAAATCTAATTGCTTGTGAGCCAGAATTAAATAATGGTGAATTCACTGGAAAACTATTTGGAACGCCATCATACGCTGAAGGAAAAGTTACACGTTTAAATGAATGGCTAAAAAACTCTCATTATAAAACTGAGGAAAGTTGGTTTTATAGTGACTCTCATAACGATATCCCTCTTCTAGAGGTGGTAAATAATCCTGTTGCAGTTAATCCAGATAATTTTTTAAGAAAAAAAGCAAAAGAAATGAATTGGCCTGTTATTAATTTGAGGTAATACTAACCAAGTATAGTTGAAAGAGCTGTTTTTTCTTCCTCAAGTTCTTTTCTTGTAGTATCCATTTTTGATAGACCAAATTCATCAAACTCTAAACCCTGAACAATAGTATAATCACCATCTTTACAGATCACTGGAAATGAAAATATAAGGCCTTCTGGTATTCCGTAACTTCCATCACTTGGGACCGCCATACTGGCCCAATCATTTTCTGTAGTACCAAACACCCAATCTCGTATATGCTCAACGGCACCATTTGCTGCTGAAGCAGCACTCGATGCACCTCTCGCATCAATAATTTCTGCACCTCTTTTTGCAACACGAGGTATATATATATCTTTATACCAATCTAAATCAACTACATCTTTTGCTGGCTGGCCTGAGATTAGAGTGTTTGATATGTCTGGATATTGTGTTGTCGAGTGATTGCCCCATATTGTCATTTTCTTAATTTCTTCAACTGGTGAATTCGTTTTTGATGCAAGCTGAGCGAGTGCCCTATTATGATCGAGTCGTGTCATTGCCGTAAAATTTCTAGGATTTAAATCAGGAGCACTGACCATTGCTGTGTATGCATTGGTATTTGCTGGATTACCTACAACCAAAACTTTAACATCACGATTAGCATTTTTGTTTAGTGCGCTTCCTTGGAGCTTAAAAATGCCACCGTTTGCTTCCAACAAATCACTACGCTCCATACCCGGTCCTCTGGGTCTTGCTCCAATCAATAACGCATAATTAACATCTTTAAATGCAGCATCCACATTATCAGTTAAAATAAAATCTTTAACTAAAGAAAAAGCGCAATCATCTATTTCCATAACAACACCCTCTAACGCTTTCATAGCGGGTGTAATTTCAAGTAACTGTAAAATAACAGGCTGTTCTGGTCCTAGCATTTGTCCTGATGCAATACGGAATAATAAAGAATAACTAATTTGGCCAGCAGCGCCTGTAACAGCAATACGGACAGGCGTATTCATATTTTAGAATCTCCTTAATTATAATTTTATAGCTGATTAACCTCTTTTCTCAATTGGAACATAATCACGACTTTGCTCTCCCATATAGAGCTGTCTCGGACGACCAATTTTAAAATCTGGGTCTTCCATCATTTCCATCCACTGGGCAACCCATCCAGCAGACCTTGCTAATGCAAACATGACAGTATACATAGATGTTGGAATCCCTAGTGCCTTAAGAATAATCCCTGAATAAAAATCAACATTTGGATATAATTTTCTTTCTACAAAATAATCATCTTTTAGTGCAATTTCTTCTAATTTCATGGCGATATCAAATAGCGGTTGATCAACTGTATCTATTTCATTTAGAAGATCGTGACAAACCTGTCTAATTATAGTCGCTCGTGGATCATAGTTTTTATAAACTCGATGACCAAATCCCATTAATTTAAATGGGTCTGCTTTATCCTTAGCGCGATCAATAAATTTAGGTATATTATCCGCTGTTTCAATCTCTGCCAGCATTTTTAATACTGCTTCATTGGCTCCGCCATGTGCGCGACCCCATAATGTAACAATTCCTGCTGCTATACATGCAAAAGGATTCGCTTCCGCACTTCCCGACAATCTTACTGTTGACGTTGATGCATTTTGTTCGTGATCTGCATGTAATATAAGCATTAAATTCAATGCCTTTACTGCGATAGGATTTGGTTCAAAATTTCGCATTGGTACTGAAAACATCATGTTTAGAAAGTTTTCGACATAGCCTAAGTCATCTCTAGAATATATAAAAGGATGCCCGACTGAATGCTTATAACAATGTGCAGCAAGTATAGGCATTTTTGCAATAACTCGAAGTGCTGTTAATTCTCGATCGGCAGGATCATTGATATCCATAGCTTCATGGTAGTAAGAGGACAATGCTCCAGTTACCCCAATCAATATAGACATTGGATGCGCATCATGAAGATACCCAGTGTAAAAACGCTCCAAATGCTCATGCACCATATTACGTTGATTTAGGCTGTCGCGAAATCTATCGAATTCAGACTTTTTAGGAAGCTCTCCATATAATAGTAGATAACATACTTCAAGATACGAACTCTGATTTGCTAACTGATCAATTGGATATCCTCGGTGCAACAAAATACCTTTTTCACCATCAAGATAGGTGATTTTACTTCTACATGAAGCGGTAGTCACAAAACCTGGATCAAAGGTAAACATACCTAATTCCTTATAAAGTGTCTTTGTATCAATAACAGGCGCTCCATATACACCTTCAATAACAGGACACTCAATTTTCTTTCCAGTTTTATTATCTGTAATCGTGACCGTATCAGCCATTCAAGTCTCTCCCTAGTTTTTTAAAATTATGTATTATAAAGATGCGCAATTATTACAAATTAAAGACGCGGGATACAGAAAAAGCATGCGGTATGACTTATTTAGTAATCTATAGTCTTGAATTTGAGTGTATCAAAACAACATGGATACAGTCGATATCGGTAAATATGATTCCTGTAAGTCATTATTTTTTGTTGCGTCGCAACATATTCTAAATTAAAATCATACATGTTTCTAGTCTTAGGTGCATATAAGTACTACTAGTGAACGTCGTTAAACAAAAAGATTCTATGAATAACAGCGAAATTAGGAGAAAAGTTACTATGCTGAGGACTATTAAAAAATATCCCAATCG
>NZJM01000012.1 GCA_002692205.1 Legionellales bacterium
AGATACTCAAAAGGATCAAAGAATGCTTCAGAGATGGCTTTGATATCTTCATTTTCATTCAATATCATTGGTAGTTCGTTCTTAAACATCAAAACGCATGATGGGATCGGAGCAACGATAGACCAACCATCTTCAACTAGATTTAACAATTGAGGGATATTAAAATCTTTTAACTTTTCAACCGACTCAAGATCGCCTAATTCCATTTTTGGCATTCCACAACATTTTTCTTGTTCTACAAGTTTAACATCAAAATTATTATGCTCTAGGATTGCTATTAAGTCCTTAACCACATCTGGCTCATTGCGATTTCCATAACAAGTTACAAATAATGCAACTTTACCGCTATATTTTGATTCTTTTAATTTATTGGTTTTTTTACTTTTAAAGCTCTTTCTTAGTGAATTACTATAAAATTTTGGTAATACAGCATTCGCATGTATTCCAAGTGTTTTTTCCATTACCTTTCGAACAGGTTTAATTTTATTAGCAACATTTGATGCTTGAGCAATAACAGGGATCCCAAGAAATGAACCGACTTTATCTGTCGACGTTAGTATTTTATCCCGAGCAACAACATTTCCTTTTTTAAAATTTTGCGCTTTTGCTCTTAACATAAGGTGAGGAAAATCTACATTCCATTCATGTGGCGGAACATATGGGCATTTAGTCATATAACAAAGGTCGCAAAGATAGCAATGCTCAACTACTTTCGAATAATCTTGTTTGTCTACCCCATCAACCTCAAATGTATCTGACTCATCAATCAAGTCAAATAAGGTGGGAAATGCATTACATAAATTTACGCAGCGACGACAACCATGGCAAATGTCATAAACCCGCTCAAGCTCATTAAATAAAGAGTTCTCGTCATTAAATTCGCCAGTTTTCCAGTCAATTGGGTGACGAGTAGGAGCCTCAACTCCACCTTCACGAGATTCATTTTTCATATGTAATAGCTACGATTATAGGCAAATGATTGAACCGGCATTGAAGACCGATTCAACCATCTTGTGGAACAAAATTACGACAAGTTATCTAATGCTTTTTGGAAGCGATTCGCATGTGAACGCTCAGCTTTTGCTAAGGTTTCAAACCAGTCTGCGATTTCGTCAAAACCCTCTTCTCGTGCAGATTTTGCCATTCCAGGGTACATGTCTGTGTACTCGTGAGTTTCTCCGGCAATTGCAGCTTTAAGATTTAAATCAGTTGAACCAATCGGTTCGCCAGTTGCTGGATCTCCAACAGTCTCTAGATATTCTAAATGACCATGTGCATGACCAGTTTCACCCTCAGCAGTTGAGCGGAAAACAGTAGACACGTCATTGTATCCTTCAACATCTGCTTTTTGAGCAAAATAAAGGTATCTACGATTTGCTTGAGACTCTCCAGCAAACGCTGCTTTGAGGTTTTCTTCTGTTTTAGAGCCTTTAAGGTCCATTGTTTTTTCTCCTTTATGGTGATATTTCGATTGTATTTTTTTTATAATATACTTAGACAGAGTCTAAAATGAGAATGTTAATGAATACGAAAAGCTCTGTCAAATTATTGGGAGACCTGAGTCTAGGGTGACCAAGGCATTAACTGGAAATTCTTAATTTTTTTGATTAACCGAGAAAATGTACGATACTAACTATATAATCCAACAATATTACTTCGAGACTGGGTATGCCTGTGCCAAAAAAAAATAATGCAATAAATTTTGAAAAGACTTTTCTTGAGCTCGAGGAGCTTGTCAATGAAATGGAAGATGGAGACTTGTCACTAGAAGAATCTCTCAAATACTTTGAGAAAGGAATGCTTTTAACAAAAAACTGCCAACAGGCTTTGAACGAGGCAGAGCAAAAAGTAAAAATGCTGTTGAAAGAAAATAACAACGAAACTCTTGGGGAATTTACCCCGAATAAAAAAGGCTAAATGGAAGAATTTTCGAAGCAAGTGCTGCTCTATCAGCAGTCTATTGAAAGCGCACTTGATTTATGGCTGCCGGATGCAGTTTTACCTCCAAAGAGTCTTCATGAAGCAATGAGATACTCCGTTCTTGCAGAAGGTAAAAGAATCAGACCGATACTACTGTATGCAACGGGTCAAGCATTTGGCGTTGAATTAACTAGTCTAGATGGCCCTGCCTGTTCAGTTGAAATAATTCATGCTTACTCGCTAATTCACGATGATTTACCTTCAATGGATAACGATGATCTAAGACGCGGAAGACCTACATGTCATAAAGCTTTTGGTGAAGCAACCGCAATATTAGCCGGGGATGCGCTACAAACACTTGCTTTTCAGATATTAGCAACTGATCCGAATATTAAAATAAGTGATTTGCAAAGGTTGAAGATGATCCGAACACTTGCGCTTGCTAGTGGCTCAAAAGGTATGGCGGGAGGGCAAGCAATAGATTTGGCAGCTGTTGGAAAAAAACTTGATATAACTGAACTAGAAAATATGCATACACATAAAACAGGTGCATTGATCAAAGCAAGCGTAGAAATTGGTGCTCTATCTACTAAGAACATAAATGAAACACTATTTACAGCAATATCAGACTATGCAAAATACATAGGTATTGCTTTTCAAATTAAAGATGACATTCTAGATATTGAGAGTGACACATCTACACTGGGAAAACCGCAAGGTTCTGATGTATCAATGAATAAACCTACCTATCCAGATTTACTAGGCCTCGATGGGGCTAAAGAAATGGCAAGTAAACTGCATCATAAAGCAATAAAATGCCTTGATGTATTCGACGAAAAAGCTAAGATGTTGAGGCAAATAGCTGACTATATAATTAATAGAAGCAAATAATTAACAGATTGCCAAGATGGCGATGATTATACAAACTACAATTAACTTTTAAAAAAACTAGAAATATAAAATATCATGAATAAACCTGCACCTGCAATTTCGAATATACCCGATATACAAAGTACAAAAGATACTAGACATATCGCCATTGATAAAGTTGGAATCAAAGACATCAAGCATCCTGTCGTTGTTAAGGATCGTTCGGGTCGTGAGCAACATACAGTAGCAAATTTCAATATGTACGTTAACTTACCTGATCATTACAAAGGTACGCACATGTCTCGATTTGTTGAAATTCTAAATAATCATGAGTATGAAATTACTGTTAAATCTTTTAAACGCATGATTGAAGAAATGACGGAATTACTCAATGCAGAATCGGGTAATGTAGAAATGACATTCCCTTACTTTATCAACAAAGCAGCGCCCGTATCAGGTGTGAAAAGCTTAATGGACTATGTTGTTTCTTTCATAGGTAAAATCAAAGATGGAAAGCCTGAAGTTTTAGTTAAGGTTGAAGTCCCTGTTACTTCACTTTGCCCATGCTCAAAAAATATTTCTGATTATGGTGCGCACAATCAACGCTCTTGCATAACTGCCTGCGTTAAAATGAACGATTTTATTTGGATTGAGGAATTAATTGAAGTTATAGAGAAAGTTGCATCATGTGAGCTTTATGGATTATTAAAACGACCTGATGAAAAATATGTTACTGAAAGGGCCTATGATAATCCAAAATTTGTTGAAGACCTTGTACGAGATATTGCTGTTGAGTTTAATAATGACGACCGGATAGCTGCCTATACCGTTGAATCTGAAAACTTCGAGTCAATACATAATCATTCTGCCTATGCAATGCTTACATGCGATAAAAATAAAAAAGGTTAATTTATTCGACTAGCCTTCAAAAAAAATAACAACCAATGTTTTCAATTAAAATATGTGTTTAATTTTGTAAATAAACTTCAATTTTACATCAATAAGATCCTCCACTTAACTAATGTTAATTTATCTTAATGAAAAAACTCATAATCATTCTTCTATTGTATATTTTTAGTTGCTTAACATATTCAGCTGGTATCGAAATGCGCGACTATATGACTATAAGAACTGGAATGTCTGAAGGAGAGGTTCTTTATAAATTTGGCAACCCTGATCATGAGACCATAAGAAGCGATCGCCTAGACTTTACATTGAGTAAAACATGGTATTACATACCAGAACAGGCTAGTCATAATAAATGGATTACCGAAATAAAATTTGACTCAAATGGCAAAGTTATTAAACGCGAACGTAATCGTGGTAAATAATTTGATTATTTTGCTTCATCCCATAACTCATCCATTTCTTCTAAAGTTGCTTTCTTAAGTGATTTTCCATTTTTCCTCAATGTATCTTCGATGTAATTGAAACGCTTAACAAATTTATTGTTTGCATTTTGCAAAGCAAGCTCTGTATCTATATGATTATATCGAGCTAAATTAATACAACTAAAAATTAAATCCCCTAATTCTTCTGATAATTTGCTTTTATCGTGAAGCACATCGATTACTTCGTATAGCTCTTCTTCAATTTTTTTTACAATATCTGAAGATTCAACCCAATCAAAACCATATTGAGCCGCATTTTGTTGTAGTTTTTCTGCTCTGTATATTGCTGGCAAATCATTGCTTATATTATCTGTTACGTTATTTGTCATAATTTATTTCCAGATCTTTAGAAAAAAAGTTAAATATCAGACTTGACCTTAGTCTTACTTTCACATAAAACATGTTTATTGTCATAATTATAAATATACAAAATACTAATAAAAATACAAAAGTAAACTATGGAATCTCTCATTTTACGACTTGATATTTCTGGATCTCCTATTCGATGGATTCCATGGCAACTTGCTGTGAGCCTATATAGCAGAGAAATGATTGCTTGGACGGCAGGAAATAGTATTTTTACTTTTCGTGGTGGCGTTAGCCGAATGACAGGTAAGCGTTCAACTGTAGCAATAAATTCTATAATAGCAGTGAAACGCTCTACTCCATCGAAATACAATGGAAGAGCAATACCCCCACTGACAAATAGGGAATTATTCACAAGAGATGCAAATCTGTGTATGTACTGTGGAAATAAAAACTATTCCGCATCATTAACGCGCGACCATGTAGTACCATTGTCTAAAGGTGGAAAAGATCAATGGTCGAATGTTGTTGCTGCATGCCGTAATTGCAATATACGAAAAGGCAATAGAACTCCTGAGAAAGCCCATATGCCGTTACTCGCAATTCCATATATACCTAATTGGGCTGAATATCTAGCTCTATCTAATCGAAAAATTTTAGCTGATCAAATGGAATTCCTTAAAACGCAATTTTCTGGAAGAAAAATATCTTTTTTTGATAATTGAAAATAATTTTCAAATGTAATTAGAGTAATCACTCATTTCTAATTAAAAATTATGCCGATTCGTTCATTTAACAGCAGTAAACGAATAAATGATGTTCAATCGCCGGTAATTCCTATAATTGGAGATCTTATAAAAAAATATCCTGAGACAATTTCACTAGGTCAAGGTATCGCCTATTATGGGCCTCCCGAATCTGTATATAAAAAAATAAATAAAATCGATTCAAAAATTGGCTATCACGCTTATTCTGAAGTTGAGGGAATAGACGAATTAAGAGCTGAGGTTACACAGAAGTTACTTTATGAAAATAAAATAAAAATTAATAGTAAACGTAAAATTTTAATATCTGCTGGTTCAAACATGTCTTTCATGAATGCTTTAATGGTAATTACCAATCCAGATGATGAAATTATTCTGCTTCGCCCTTATTATTTTAATCACGAAATGGCAATTAACATGATTAATTGTAAAGTTATGGCTATTGATACAGATCACACTTATCAACCTTGCCTAGAAAAAATAGCTAATGCTATTACATCTCGTACCAGAGCAATTGTTACAGTGTCTCCAAATAATCCATCCGGTGCTGTTTATCCTAAATCAACACTAATTGAAATCAATAAATTATGTAGAGATAATAAGATTTATCATATTTCTGATGAGGCATACGAGTACTTCACTTACGATAAAACGAAACACTTTTCACCAGGTAGTATAGAAAATACAGAAGATTATACAATATCGTTATATTCGCTATCGAAAGCATATGGTCTCGCAAGCTGGAGAATAGGTTACATGGTAATTCCTGAGCATTTATTTAATTCTGTTAAAAAAGTGCAAGATACATATTTAATCTGTCCAACTCGTATTGCACAAGACGCAGCTATTGCAGCATTAAAAACGGGGCGTAGCTTTACAATAAAACATTTAAAACAAATTGAATACGTAAGAGTTAGTCTTTATACGGAATTAAAAAAAATAAATAATATTTGCACATTACCCTTTACAATGGGTGCTTTTTATTTCTTCATTAAATTAAAAACAAATTTAACAGGTTTTGAACTTGTGGACATACTAATTAAAAAATATAAAATTGCTGCAATACCAGGTGAACCATTTGGTATGAATAGAGGTTGTTACTTACGGATAAGCTATGGTGCATTGAATAGAAAAATATCTAAAATTGGAACTCAGCGATTGATTAAAGGTCTTAATGAAGTTATCTCATAATGTTTAGATAAAATAATGGAGAGAGGTTATAGATGAAATTATTAATAATTACACTTTTTGTTACTCTGTCACTAACCCATAAGGTAGCAGCAGTAGACGATACCGGAAATTATGCCGTTTGGGGCGTAGGCTCAAAATCATGTTTTGCATTCAATTCAGTGACTGTTAATTATGCCAATTCGGGCACAGTTACCCCCGAAGAAGAGAGTTTGCTATCTAAACTTAAATTCTGGGAAAAAACTGAAAAAACTGAAAAAACAGCGGTTACTTTTGATGATTACAAAAGCTATATGAAAGGATTTATGACGGCTTACAATGTATTTACAGAAAAGACTTTCAGTATAACCGGAAGTATGAAAGAAGCAGAAGTTGTCGAATGGTTAAATAATTATTGTAAGGATAATCCTATGATGTCAGTCGAAACTGCTCTTACAAGCTTTGCTTTAGACCACCATGATAGCCGTATGAAAACCTCAAACCGACGAGTTGGCCGATAAAATTTTTTCTCTTTTAGCTCATTTTTGCTCAAAAATAGCTAATTTTTGTTGATTTACAAGCATATTTTTTAAGGAAAAATTGATTAACTACATCAAATAGGTCATGATATGCGGACCATTTTATGGATAACCGAGGATAATCTCGGCACTAGATTTAACGGGAGAATGAGCTATGCAATCGAAAATTATAAAAATTTCCGTTCTAGCACTCGCTTTGGGAATGCTAGGTGGATGTTCGCACCCACCTGTAGACACTTCTGGTATTGATGCTGCTATGGCAAAAGCTAATGATGCATACAATCTTGCTACTGATGCAAGACAAATGGCATCTGAAGCTGCTTATGCTGCCGAACAAGCACAAAATACAGCGGATAGCGCTATGGAATGTTGTAATGATAATTCACAAAAGCTTGATCGTATGTTTGAAAAAGCAATGATGAAATAATAAAAACTAAGTTAAAATAAAAAACCTGGCTATTTTATAAAGTCAGGTTTTTTTTTGTCTGCTCGCAATATAATTATATATTAGAATGACTTTCAATATTCTTTTCTGGCGAAACAAATAAGCCTATTGGCACAGGAAGTCCTGTTGGTTTTTTAATTGCATCATACGCGGCAGCCATATCCAGTTGATAGTTACGATTTTTTGAAATTTTGATAACGAGTGCGATTACACTTGTTAAATTATTTTCATATTTTTCTTTATCTTCATCTAAAAAAGGATGTGCTTCGAGATATATAACATTTTCTTTAATACCAATTTTATATGGTTGATTAATTATATTAACCGGAGTATCCAGAGAAACCTTTGAAAATAATTCCTTTATATCTTCTGGATATAGACGTATACAACCATGACTAATTCTCATGCCTATGCCGTATGGTTTATTTGTTCCATGAATTAAGTAATCACGACGACCTAAACGCATCGCATAACTCCCTAGCGGATTATCAGGACCAGGTTTTACAATTTTCGGTAAAGGATCACCAGCTTCTTCATGTTCCTGTCTTATAGATAAAGGTGGGTACCAATTTGGTTTTACCTTTTTTTCTACTATCGTAGTTTTTATATATGGAGTATTCCAGCCTTGCCTACCAACACCCAGCGGATATGTATAAACATCTTGTAATTTACCATCTACTTTTGGCGGGTAATAGTATAGGCGCATTTCTGGCACATTAAGTACAATACCAATCTTTGGTGCAACTGGAAGAATAAAATATGATGGTAATAAAATTTCTTCGCCATCTTTAGGCAGCCAAGTATCGACATTTTGATTAACAAGCTTGATATCTTGAATACCAAAACCATGAGCGCGCCCTATGTCTAATAATGTGTCACGTTCATCAGCATTAATCGTTTTGGTGCTACCAATTAATGTGCTATTTTCTTCAATCAGAAAATAGCGGCTCGCATTGGCATTGCTTAAATTCAAGAAGAAAAATAACACAAGAAAAATATTTAGAAACATTTTTGTCATAATAAATTATTATCGCATATATGCATCTTCTTCGCCCAAACGTAGCAGACTAGGAAGAAGGATTAGTGTAAACAGTGTACTTACAATCATCCCTCCTACAATAACAACGGCTAGCCCCCTATATAGTTCTGTCCCTGCTCCTGGTATTATTATTAATGGCAGCATTCCAAAAATACTTGTTAATGTACTCATGAATATAGGTCTTGATCTTAATGTTATTGCCTCTTCAACTGCATCTTTTCGTGCTTGACCTCCCCTTTCAGCGGCTCGTGCTTGATAAACTAGCAATATCGCATTATTAACTACCAGTCCAAGCAATATAATAAATCCAATCATAGTTAATAAATCCATTGCTTGAAAACTCATTAGATTCATAACATTTAATGCTAAAATGCCACCAAATGTTGCTAAAGGAATAGCTAATATCACAAGTAAACTATCCTTAAATGAGCGAAACAGAGCGCTCATAAGTAAATACAGTATTGTTATTGCAAGTAGAAAACTACCAGCCATGTTTTTCAATGCCATTGTGAGTTTATCAGCAGTTCCTGCATAAAAGATTTCACCGTCATTTGTTAATTCCTCTAAAATCTGAGGCTCAACTTTCTCCTTTAGAATCGTTATTGCCTCTTCTAACGGAATATCAGGGGGCGGTGATACTTCTAGAGTAACTGTTCTTCTTCTATTAAGTCTTCTAATTTCTTCTGGACCTACTGTTCGAACAATATCTACTATTTCGCTAAGAGGTAGTACAATATTTTCAGATACGAGGACAGGAGTACTTGCTAATGATTCTGGTGTGTCCCATGATAGCGCACGAAGTATTACATCTAATGTTTCTTCGCCATTAAAGTAATCTCCAACAAATTTACCATCTCCTAATGTTTGTGTTAGTGCAGCTACATCTGAACGGTCCCAACCTATTTCAGCTATTCTTCTTTCATTTGGAATTAATCTTAATTCGGGTTGAGCTAACTCAAGTCCGGGACGTGGCCTAGTATTAGGATAAATTGAAGAAGTATTAATAAAAGAATTCAATGCAACATTCATAAGCGAAGGTAAATCTTTTGATTGTATATTTATATCAATTGTTCTACCCGAACTAAAACCACGAAACAGAGATGACTTTTTAGCAAATGCAATTGTATCAGGAAAACCTTGAACAACAGAATTTACTAAAGTAACTAATTCATCAGTTTCAGATTCATTTTTTGCGCTTGCTCCCATAAAAACTCCCTTTGAAAATGCAACAAAGAAATAATGTTTTATATGCGGCTCTTTTTGATGATCAATGTATGGTTGCATGCGATTTGCAATAGTCTCGCCTAATTCTTTTTCAATAGTTTCAATATTAGTTCCTGGGGGAGGAAGTATAAACGCAAAAGCAAGATTTCTATTTCCATCAGGTAAATAATCAGCTTTTGGCTTTAATGAATAAATAACTAAAAGTGGAATTGTTATTAAAATTACTATCCAAAAAAATCTTCTATTTGAAGTATTTGTTAAGTACATAATAAAACTACTTAATTTTTTCCATGTTTCCTTATAAGGATCGACAAACGTTTCTTTCGCTAGAAATATCTTTGATGCTGATGGTACTACTGTTATAGCTGTCAAAAGTGACAACAAAATTGCCGAAGTGATTGTGATAGCAAGATCTGAAAATAATTGCCCTACTTCATCACCAAGGAAAGCTACGGGTAAAAATATTGCAATTGTTGTTGTAGTTGATGCGAATAATGCACCCCACACCTGTTTTGTACCATCATCTGCTGCTTGATTTGCTGATAAGCCGTTTTCTCTCAAACGTATTATATTTTCAAGCACAACAATTGATGCGTCGAGCACCATTCCCACAGCAAATGCTAAGCCGGCGAGAGATATTACATTTAAGGTTCTACCTGTAATATCCATAATGCTAAAACTTGTAATAAGGCATATCGGAATTGACATTGCTACAATCAATGTTGCTGGAAATCTTGCAATAAATAGAAATAAAATAGCTATTGACAGGGAAATACCTAAACCAAGATTATTTCTTAGCATATTTATTGAACGATCTATATATACTGTTTCATCATAAACCTGCTCAATAGTAAGGTTTGCTCTTTTTAAAGGGCCATTGTTAAGATCATTTACTACATCT
>NZJM01000013.1 GCA_002692205.1 Legionellales bacterium
AAAAGTGCAACTAAGCCTGAAATAAAGAAAGCAGTCGAATTAATGTTTGATGGAGCCGAAGTAGAATCAGTACGTGTTTCAAATGTAAAAGGAAAAAGAAAAATTTTTAAGAGACTACCAGGTAAGCGCGCTGATTGGAAAAAAGCGTATATCAAATTAAAGCCTGGTTTTGACATCGATTTTATGGGCAACGGGTAAAGCGAGGTTTTTAGACGATGGTACTAATGAATCCAAAACCAACATCGGCAGGTCGTAGATCGATGATTAAAGTGGTTAGCCCTGAATTGCATAAAGGGAAACCTCATGAGCCTTTATTAGAAAAACAAAATAAATATGCAGGGCGTAATAACAACGGTCGTATAACAGTTCGCCATCGAGGCGGAGGTTCCAAACAACGTTACAGACTAATAGATTTTAAAAGAGATAAAGATGGTCTGTTAGCTAAGGTTGAGCATATTGAATATGATCCAAATAGGACCGCTCATATTGCATTATTGTTATATGTTGATGGCGAGAGGAGATACATAGTTGCGCCAAATGGGATTAAACCTGGAGATGAAATAATGTCAGGAACTGAAGCAGCTATTCAAGTCGGCAATTGTATGCCGATGAGAAATATGCCTCTTGGTACGACTATTCATTGTATTGAGCTTAAGCCTGGTGGAGGTGCTCAGCTTGTTCGGAGTGCCGGAGCATCGGCACAATTAGTAGCAAAGGAAGGTCACTATGTGACTATAAGGCTTCGTTCTAGTGAGATGCGAAAAGTTTTATCTGAATGTCGCGCAACCATCGGTGAAGTTAGTAATAGCGAACATCAATTACGCTCGTTAGGTAAAGCCGGCGCAAAAAGATGGAGAGGCGTACGTCCTACAGTTCGTGGTGTTGCAATGAATCCAGTTGATCATCCACATGGTGGAGGAGAAGGTCGTACCTCTGGGGGGCGTCATCCAGTAAGTCCATGGGGCACCCCAACAAAAGGTTACAAAACAAGAAAAAATAAACGAACTGACAATTTAATTGTTCGTAAACGAAAATCGCAGAGGGTTAAATAGTGGCACGTTCAATAAAAAAAGGACCATTTGTCGATCATCACCTTTTAAAGAAGGTTGAAATAGCAAAGGATACCAACGACAAACGCCCAATTAAGACATGGTCACGACGCTCAATGGTTATGCCTGAAATGGTTGGTCTAACAATTGGAATACATAATGGTAGAGATCATGTACCTATATATGTTTCTGAAAATATGGTGGGCCATAAATTAGGTGAATTTGTTCTTACAAGAACATTTCGTGGTCACGTAGCAGATAAAAAAACATAAACAATATAATTTAAGAAATGACAACATCAGCAACATTAAAATTTACACATCTATCTCCACAAAAAATGAGATTGATAGCAGATCAGATACGCGGCATGTCAGTTGACCGTGCGGTCACTTTGCTCTCGTTTAGCAATAAAAAAGGGGCAAAGATTGTTAAAAAAGTTCTCGAGTCAGCTATTGCAAATGCCGAAAACAATGATGGTGCCGACATAGATGAGCTTAAGGTGTCATCAATAGAAGTAAACCAAGGTCCAACAATGAAACGATTACGTCCTCGTGCTAGAGGTCGGGCCGATAGAATACTAAAAAGATCTAGTCATTTGATAGTAAAGGTCTCAGAAAAAGGAGCGCAATAAGAATTATGGGCCAAAAAGTACATCCAACTGGAATACGTCTTGGGATAATAAAAGACTGGACGTCAACTTGGTATGCAGATACCAAAAATTACGCAAACTATCTTAATGCTGATATAAAAGTTCGTGATTATCTTAGGAAAAAATTATCAAATGCATCTGTTAGCCGTATTCAAATTGAAAGACCAGCAGGTAATGCAAGAGTAATTATTTATACTGCACGTCCCGGAATTGTAATAGGTAAAAAAGGAGAAGATATAGAGCGCTTACGTCAAGAGGTATCGAAAATGATGGGTGTTCCAACACATGTTAGTGTTGAAGAAATTCGCAAACCAGAGTTAGACGCATTTCTTGTTGCTGAGAGCGTGGCCCAGCAGATTGAGAGACGCATCATGTTTAGAAGAGCTATGAAGCGCGCCGTTACAAATACAATGCGTTTAGGTGCAGAAGGCATAAAAATTACTGTAAGCGGAAGATTAAATGGCGCGGAAATAGCACGAACTGAATGGTATAGGGAGGGCAGAGTTCCTTTGCATACCTTGCGAGCAGATATAGATTACGCATCAACAGAAGCAAGCACAACATACGGTATTATCGGTGTGAAAGTATGGCTTTTTAAGGGTGAGATTTTCGGATACGAAAAAGATACAGAAGAACAAACACAAAATGAAATTAATACAAATACTAAGAAGGGATAGGAACTAAAAGTGTTACAACCCAAAAGAACAAAATTTAGGAAACAAAGTAAATCACGTAATCGTGGCTTAGCTACAACTGGAAATAAAGTGAGCTTTGGAGAGTATGGTTTAAAAGCTGTTGGGAGAGGGCGTATAACAGCTCGTCAAATAGAAGCTGCTAGACGTGCATTAACGCGAAAAGTAAAACGAGGAGCAAAAGTTTGGATCAGAATATTTCCCGATAAACCAATTACAAAGAAACCTTTGGAAGTACGACAAGGTAAAGGTAAAGGGAGTGTTGAATACTGGGTTGCGCAAATTCAGCCAGGCAAAATGCTCTATGAAATGGAGGGTGTTCCTGAGGATTTGGCGCGGGAAGCATTTGAGCTTGCCTCAGCTAAATTACCAATCAAAACGGCTTTTGTAGCAAGGACGTTATTGTAATGAAAACATCTGAATTAAGAGAAAAGTCAAATGAAGAGCTACAAACTCTATTGACAGAGGAACTACGTTCACAATTTAATTTGCGCATGAGGAAAGGCACTGGTCAATTGGATAAGCCGAGCGAGATTAAAAAGACAAGAAGAAATATTGCGAGAATAAATACTATTCTTAATGAGAATAAAAGCTCCATAGACAAGGAAAAATCATGAGCACGGAAAATTTGAAAAATAAAACAGTAACAGGAACTGTTATTAGTTCAAAAATGGATAAAACAATTTCAGTGTGTATAGAAAGGACTGTTAAGCATCCGCTTTATGGGAAGTATATTAAGCGATCAACTAAAGTGATGGTGCATGATGAAGTTAATGAATGCACTGAAGGTGACGTAGTTATAATTGAATCATCAAGACCATTGTCAAAGAATAAGTCTTGGCGATTACAAAAGATTGTTAGTAAGGCACAAACTATTTAAAGGCGATTGGAAAAAGTATTTATGATACAAATGCAAACAATACTTGATGCAGCTGATAACAGTGGTGCACGTCGCCTAATGTGTGTAAAAGTTTTGGGCGGCTCAAAACGACGATATGCTAATGTCGGCGATGTTATTAAAGTAAGTATTAAAGAAGCTATTCCTCGAGGAAAAGTAAAAAAAGGCGAGGTATATAATGCTGTTGTTGTTCGAACTCGCAAAGGAGTCCGCAGAGGAGATGGTTCATTGATACGTTTTGATGGAAATGCCGCAGTACTATTAAATGCGCAATTACAGCCAATAGGTACTCGTATTTTTGGCCCTGTAACACGTGAGCTTCGAGGATTAAATTTTATGAAAATTGTTTCCCTCGCTCCAGAGGTATTATAAATAATGAGTCGTTTAAAAAAAGGTGATGAGGTAATTGTTATAGCTGGCCGCGATAAAGGTAAAAGAGGAGTGGTTTTGTCTGTAATGAATGATATTAATAAGTTAACTGTTGAAAATATTAACATGATAAAAAAACATACTAAGGGAAATCCGGCGCAAGGTACTCCAGGCGGTATAATTGAAAAAGAATCGCCCATCGATCAATCAAACGTCGCTATATGGAATTCAATTACAAACAAACAAGACCGAATTGGTTATAAATATTTAGAGGATGGCCAGAAAGTTCGTTATTTTAAATCAAATAAAGAAGTCGTAGATGTTTAAGGGTTTATAATTATGGCTACATTACAAGAACATTATAAAGAGACTATAACTAAAGAGCTGACCAAGCAATTTGGATATAAGTCTTGTATGGAAATCCCAAAAATTACTAAAGTTACTTTAAATATGGGTTTAGGTGAAGCTGTTGCTGATAAAAAAATAATCGAAAAAGCAGTAAGCGATATGACTCAGATTGCAGGTCAAAAACCTATTGTAACAAAAGCTCGTAAATCAATTGCTAATTTTAAAGTTCGTGAGGACTGGCCAATTGGATGTAAAGTTACTCTTAGACGTGAACGCATGTATGAATTTCTAGAGCGCTTAATTTCGATAGCAATACCTCGTATTAGAGATTTTCGTGGACTAAATGCTAAGTCGTTTGATGGACGTGGTAATTATAGTATAGGCATAAAGGAGCAAATTATTTTTCCTGAGATTGATTTTGATAAAATTGATTCTATCCGAGGAATGGATATTACAATTACTACATCTGCTCGAACAAATGAAGAAGCATTAGCATTATTAACATCGTTTAAGTTACCAATTAAGTCTTGAGGGTTATTTGATATGGCAAAAATGTGCATGATTAATCGCGAAATAAAAAGAATACGTATGGTTAATAAATTTTCTTCGAAAAGAACAGAATTAAAAGCTATTGTTAAGGACGTATCTTTGGGTGATGACGAGCGTAGAGAGGCTCGCGAAAAATTAAATAAACTACCTAGAGATGCGAATCCTATACGCATTCGAAATCGTTGTTCGATTACGGGTCGTGCCCATGGGTATTACAGAAAATTTGGTTTAGCTCGTAATAAATTAAGAGAAGCAGCTATGCGTGGTGATATTCCAGGTTTAGTGAAAGCAAGTTGGTAAAATAAATGAGAGAGATATTTATATAATGAGTATGTCAGACCCAATATCAGATATGTTAACACGTATCCGTAATTCATTGCAGCGTAATAAAAACACTGTAACTATGCCATCTTCAAAATTAAAAGTTGCTATAGCTAACATTTTGAAACAAGAAGGCTACATTAAGGATTATAAGGTTGAGGAACATCAGGAAAAAACTTCTTTGGTGATTGAATTGAAATATTTTCAAGGTAAGCCAGTTATAGAATCATTAAAACGTATTAGTCGTCCAAGTTTGCGTTCATATAAATCGGCTAACGAATTACCAAAAGTAATGGGCGGTTTAGGTGTGGCAATTATTTCAACAGCAAAAGGTGTTATGACAGATAAATCAGCGCGAGAACATGGTATTGGCGGTGAAGTGTTGTGTTTTATTTCATAGAAATGGATCAATTAAATTATGTCTAGAATCGCAAATAACCCAATAAGCATACCTAAAGGTGTCGAGGTTAATATATCCAAGCATTTGGTTACTATCAAAGGAACTAAGGGAGAATTAACACATAATATTCATCCTTTGGTAAAACTTGAACAAGTAGACGATGTTATAAAAACATCTACAAAGGATAAAAGTAAATTTGCAAAAGCTCTTTCAGGGACAACTCGTGCACTAGTTCAAAATATAATAACAGGCGTGAGCGAAGGTTTTGAACGTAAACTTGAAATAACGGGTGTTGGATATCGTGCTGCAGTATCGGGCAAGACGTTAAATCTAACGTTAGGTTTTTCTCACCCAGTTGTATTCCAAATTCCCGATGGAGTTACAATTGAAACACCTAGTCAGACTGAAATCGTTATAAAGGGGAATAATAAACAACAGGTGGGCCAAGTTGCTGCAAATATTCGGGCATACAGACCACCTGAACCTTATAAAGGAAAAGGGGTTCGTTATTCCGATGAAAGAATTGTTCGAAAAGAAGCTAAAAAGAGTTAGTTATGAGTAAAAAGACAGATAGATTAAGACGTGCGAAAAAGACACGCGAAAGAATCAAAAGAACTGGTTCAGATCGCCTATGTGTTCATAAAACACCAAAGCATGTTTATGCACAAGTGATCTCGTCAAATACTTCACAAGTATTAGCCAGCGCCTCTAGTCTCGATAAAGAAGTAAGAAGCCATATTAAATATAGTGGAAATATGGAGGCAGCAACCATTGTTGGTGGAATTTTAGCTGAACGCGCAAAAAAAGCAGGTGTTAAAAAAGTTGCTTTTGATCGTTCAGGATTTAAATTCCATGGTCGTATTCAGGCACTTGCTAATGCGGCACGTGAAAATGGATTAGAATTTTAAGAGATGAAATTATGAAATTAGAAAATTCAATAACAGGAAACGAAGATCTTCAAGAAAAACTTGTTGCGGTAAATAGGGTAGCAAAAGTAGTTAAAGGGGGTCGGCAATTTGGTTTTGCAGCATTAACCGTTGTTGGTGACGGTAATGGGCGTGTAGGTATTGGGCGTGGAAAATCACGGGAAGTTCCTTTAGCTATACAAAAAGCTATGGAGGATGCGCGTCGAAGCATGATATCTGTTTCAGTTAATGAGGGAACACTTCAATATGCTGTCACATCAGAATATGGAGCAGCAAAAGTTTATATGCAACCAGCATCTGAGGGTACTGGAATCATAGCAGGCGGACCAATGCGTGCTGTTTTTGAGGTTGTGGGTATAAATAATGTTTTAGCAAAATCAATTGGTTCAACAAATCCGATTAATGTAATTAGAGCCACGATTAAAGGGCTTGAGTTAATGTCATCACCTGAACACGTAGCCGCAAAACGCGGTAAATCAATAAAAGAAATAACTAGTTAACATGGCGAAGAAAAAGAAAAAAACTACCAATAAATTAAAGGTGACACTACTTAAGAGTGTAAATCGCCGAACTAAACAACATAAGTCATGTATCAGTGGACTTGGCTTGCGTCGTATTGGTCATAGCGTGACAGTTGACGATACACCAGAAGTACGCGGCATGATTAATAAGACATCGTACTTACTGACTGTTGAAGAGGATATTTAGACTAATGCGCTTAAATACTCTAAAGCCGAATCAAGGGTCGACTTCAAATAGCAAGCGACCTGGTCGAGGCATTGGCTCGACTATTGGTAAGACCGCTGGTCGTGGTCATAAGGGACAAAAGTCTCGTGCCGGAGGGTATCACAAGGTTGGTTTTGAAGGTGGACAAATGCCTTTGCAGCGACGTTTACCGAAAGTCGGATTTACCTCTCGCATAAGTCGCGTTACCGCAGAAATTAGATTACATGAACTAGCAAGTCTTGACATAGAGGTTATCGATATTCAGGCTCTTAAATCTGCACGTTTGATTAATAAAAACATACAACGAGCCAAGATTATTTTATCAGGAAAGATAGAAAAGCCATTGAAAACAAAAGGTTTAATGATTACAAAAGGCGCAAGAAATGCTATTGAAAAAGCCGGAGGCAAAGTAGAAGATTAAATGGCTACATCAACTTCATCACTTCCTGGAGGTCTTGCAGGCCTTGGAAAATTAAAAGAACTTCGACAAAGACTTTTCTTTGTACTAGTAGCGTTGTTTGTATATAGAGTTGCTACTCATATTCCGGTTCCTGGAATTAACCCTGTAGCATTGGCTGAACTGTTTAATCAGCAACGAGGCACTATATTAGATATGTTTAATATGTTTTCGGGCGGCGCTTTAAGCCGTTTTTCAGTGGTAGCTCTTGGTATTATGCCATACATATCAGCATCAATTATTATGCAGTTGTTATCAGTTGTCGATCCAAAATTAAAACAACTGAAGAAAGAAGGTGAGTCAGGTAGAAGAAAAATAACTCAATATACACGATACGGAACGGTTTTTTTGGCAACCTTTCAAGCATTTGGTGTTGCTATAGCATTAGAAGGCCAGCAAGCAACAGGACAGGCAGTTGTTATGGATCCAGGTATTGGATTTAGAGTTGTTGCAATTACCACACTGGTAACAGGCACAATGTTTTTGATGTGGCTAGGAGAGCAAATAACAGAACGCGGCATTGGTAACGGTATCTCTATGATAATTTTTGCGGGTATTGTTGCAGGGTTACCCGCAGCTATTGGTGGAACATTAGAACTTTCAAGAACTGGCGAAATGCATTTATTAGCCGTTTTTTCCCTGTTCGCGTTAGCAATAGTGGTTACTGGTTTTGTTGTTTTTGTTGAAAGAGGACAACGAAGAATAACTGTTAATTATGCAAAAAGACAAGTTGGCAGGAAGATGTATGGAGGGCAAGCGAGCCACCTTCCTTTAAAATTAAATATGGCCGGTGTAATACCACCGATATTTGCTTCAAGCCTGATATTGTTTCCTGCAACAATTGCGGGCTGGTTTAGTCAGAGTGAAGGGATGGATTGGCTGCAAGATTTTGCAACAACATTGTCACCAGGTCAGCCAATTTATGTATTATGTTATGCAGCAGGGATAATATTTTTCTGTTTTTTCTACACAGCAATGGTATTTGATCCTCGTGAAACCGCAGATAATCTTAAGAAGTCAGGGGCATTTATTCCAGGGATGAGACCGGGAGAACAAACAGCAAATTATCTTGATAAGGTGTTAACAAAATTAACTCTAGCAGGCGCTGTTTATATTACATCTGTTTGTTTATTGCCCGAGTTTTTAATTGTTAAATTTAATGTACCTTTTTATTTTGGTGGAACATCGCTATTAATTATTGTTGTAGTTGTTATGGACTTTATGTCGCAAATACAAGCGCATTTAATGTCTCATCAATATGAAGGTTTGATGAAAAAGGCTAATCTTAAGGGGCATGGAAGACGTTAATAGACGTTTCTTTGGAGATTTAGTATGAAAGTTAGAGCATCAGTGAAGAGAATATGTCGTAACTGTAGAATAATTAGGCGTAACAGAGTAGTTCGCGTGATTTGTATCGATCCTCGTCATAAACAACGTCAAGGCTAAGAAAAAATGGAGACTATAAAATAATGGCACGTATTGCGGGAGTAAATATCCCAGATAATAAGCATATAAATATTGCATTGACATATATATATGGTATCGGCCTCACTAGAGCACAGAAAATTTGCGATACTCTAAATATAAAATATTCAATCAAAGTCAATCAGCTAACCGAAGCCGATTTAGACAGTATACGTAATGAGGTTGCAAAATTTAATCTTGAGGGTGATTTAAGAAGAGAAGTTTCAATAAATATTAAACGTTTAATGGATCTTGGCACTAATCGGGGGATTCGACATCGTCGAGGACTCCCAGTGAGAGGGCAACGAACAAGTACTAATGCACGAACACGTAAAGGCCCCAAGAAAATGATTAAGAAATAAATATAAGGTTATATAAGATATGGCAAAGACAGCAATAAAGAGTCGAAAGAAAGTAAAGAGAAATGTTCTTGATGGGATCGCGCATATACACGCGTCTTTTAATAACACTATTATTACAATCACTGATCGAGAAGGTAATACTCTATCGTGGGCTACCTCTGGTGGAAGTGGGTTTCGCGGGTCTCGTAAAAGTACACCTTTTGCAGCACAGATTGCTTCCCAAAAGGCAGGGGAGGCCGCAAAAGAATTTGGTTTACAGAACTTGGAAGTTTTAATAAAAGGTCCTGGGCCAGGTCGTGAATCTGCAGTTCGCGCACTCAATACAGTTGGTTTTAAAATTACAAATATAACAGATGTAACCCCAATACCACATAACGGGTGTCGCCCACCCAAAAAACGTCGAGTCTAGTTAGGAGTTTTATTATGGCACGTTATTTAGGACCAAAATGCAAACTTAGCCGACGCGAAGGGACGGATTTGTTTTTAAAAAGTCGAGCTAGACCAATAGAAACAAAATGTCAGATTGATAAGACCCCAGGTATGGCAGTTTCACGTCCAGGAAGAATGTCTGACTATGCATTGCAATTAAGGGAAAAACAAAAATTACGAAGAATTTATGGTGTTTTAGAAAAACAATTTCGTAGATATTATAAAGAAGCAGCACGCAGAAAAGGATCAACGGGTGAAAATTTATTACAAATTCTGGAATGTCGATTAGATAATGTTGTTTATCGGATGGGTTTTGGGTCGACACGCAATGAAGCGCGTCAATTAATTTCTCATAGAACAATTTTAGTTAACGATCAAAGTGTTAACATCCCCTCTTTTCAAGTGAAGCCCAGCGACAAAGTTACAATTAGAGAAAAGAGTAGAAAACAATTAAGAATTCAGGATGCCTTAGGTGTTGCAGAGCAATATGGTTTTCCAGATTGGGTTGAAGTGGACCCTAAAAGTATGGAAGGTACTTTCAAGTCTATACCGGATAGAAGTGAACTACCTTCTGAAATTAATGAGCAATTGGTTGTGGAATTGTATTCAAAGTAATTTACGTGTGGAGGAATATCGCGCATGTCAACAATAATGAAAGAACTGTTAAAGCCTAGCAAGTGCACAGTAAATGAGAAAGATAATAAAACATCTGAAATTATTATCGAGCCATTGGAAAGGGGTTTTGGCCATACACTTGGTAATGCATTACGCCGTGTTTTGTTATCGGCAATGCCTGGTTGTGCAGTTACTGAGCTTGAGATTTTGGAGCCAGAAGTTTTACATGAATATACAACAATGGAAGGTGTTCAGGAGGATGTGACAGATATCATTCTAAATCTAAAAGGCCTAGCTATAATCATGCATTCGAATGATGAAGCTACACTGACTTTGAAAAAAAGTGGACCTGGAGAAGTTTGTGCAAGAGATATTACAGTTGATCATGATGTTGAAATAGCAAACCCAGATCATCCAATAGCTAATTTAACGAAAGCAGGTCAACTGAGCATGGTTATGAAAGTTGTTCGTAGTCGAGGATATAAGCCTGTAATTGCTGGGGGAAAAGATGATGAACAGACTATAGGCAAAATAAAATTAGATGCCTCTTTTAGTCCTGTTACACGTGTTTCTTATGATGTTGGTAATGCTAGAGTTGAACAACGCACGGATTTAGATAAGTTAATTTTACAATTAGAAACAGATGGGACAATAGAACCAAATGATGCTATTCGCGAAGCTGCAACGATACTGAGAAACCAATTAGTCATATTCGTTGATCTTGAAGCGGAAGAGGCAATAGAAGCAAGTAAAATTAGTGAGCCCGAAGTCGATCCAATTTTATTAAGGCCAGTTGATGATCTTGAGTTGACTGTTCGTTCTGCAAATTGTCTAAAGGCGGAGAGCATTTATTATATTGGTGATCTAATCCAACGAACGGAAGTAGAGTTGCTCAAAACTCCAAACTTAGGAAAAAAGTCACTAACAGAGATAAAGGACATACTAGCAACACGCGGATTATCATTAGGCATGCATTTGGATAATTGGCCGCCTACTGGGTTTAATAATCAAGAAGCTGTATCGGTATAATTTGAAGAGAGAAAAATAATGCGTCATCGTGAAAGTGGAAGAAAGTTAAATCGTAATAGTTCGCACCGAAAGGCTATGTTTAGAAATATGGCGGTATCGCTTATCGAGCATGAAATGATAAAGACTACTTTGCCTAAAGCGAAGGAATTACGTCGAATAGCCGAACCTTTAATAACAATGGCAAAAATTGATAATGTAGCAAAAAGGCGTCTGGCATTTTCACGTCTTCGTGATAGAGGTATTGTCACAAAACTGTTTAATGAATTAGGTCCGAGATATAAGGAACGCCCCGGCGGTTATTTACGTATATTAAAATGTGGTTTTAGAACTGGCGATAAAGCGGCAATGGCAATAGTTGAACTTGTAGATCGGCCTAAAATATCAGAGAGTGATGAAAAATAGCTAATTTGAACTTATGCTAGTTCAATCATCTAGTTTATTTTTTAATAATTGGTTAACTTGAGATGGATTTGCCTTACCTTTTGATTTTTTCATGATTTGACCCACAAAGAAACTAATAAGTTTTTGTTTTTTCTCGTCAGTTGATTTTTTATATTGATCCACTTGAGTTTTATTCTCATTAATAGCTTCATCAACAAATTTTTCAATTTCCTTTGAGTCTGTAACTTGCTGAAGATTTTTATCCTTAATAATTTCTTTTGCATTTCCCTCGCCATTCCACATTGCTTCAAAAACTATTTTTGCGATTTTGCCAGAAATTGTATTATTTTTTATAAGATTTATCATTTCTCCTAGCATTTTTGATGAAACAGGATTATTTTTTAAGTTTTTATTTTCTTTATTTAGTGCAGCCGAGAGATCTCCCATAATCCAATTTGCGCATATTTTTGGATCATCTGTTATTTTTAGAGTTTCTTCAAAATAATAAGCAATATCTGGGTTTATGGTTAAGTTGATACTGTCATACTCTGATAATCCTAATTCTTTTATAAAACGTGCTCTTTTTTCATCTGGTAATTCGGGTATTTGTTTTTTAATTTTAATTTTCATTTCATCTGAGATGAAAATTGGCAGTAGGTCTGGGTCTGGAAAATATCTATAATCATTAGCCTCTTCTTTGCTTCGCATTGGGCGAGTTTCATTTTTATTAGGATCATATAGGCGAGTTTCCTGTGTAATTCTTTTTCCAGACTCGATTGAATCTATTTGACGACTAACTTCATAATTAATAGCAGATTCAATAAATTTAAAAGAGTTAAGGTTTTTTATTTCTGTGCGAGTACCCAATTCTTTCTCATCGATATGTCTAACTGAAACATTTGCATCACATCGAAACGATCCTTCTTGCATATTACCGTCACAGATCTCTAGATATTGGACAAGAGAATGTATTTTTTTTAAATAACTTATAGCTTCTTTTGCATTATTCATATCGGGTTCTGAAACAATCTCAAGCAAAGGATTTCCAGCACGGTTTAGGTCAATTGCAGTATTATTTCCAAATTCTCCATGAATCGATTTTCCAGCATCTTCCTCTAGATGAGCTCTTGTAATTTTTATTACTTTACTCTTCCTTTCTTCTGTTTCTATTTCGATCTGACCGTTAGCTACAATAGGTAACTCGAATTGACTGATTTGATAGCCTTTTGGCAGATCGGGATAAAAGTAGTTTTTTCTAGCAAAAATAGATTTTTCTGGAATCTCAGCTCCTATAGCTAACCCAAATTTTATTGCCATCGAAATTACTTGTTCATTAATAACTGGGAGCACACCTGGCAAACCTAAATCTACTGCGCAAGCCTGTGTATTTGGTGCACCACCATATAGTGTTGATGAGCCTGAGAAAATCTTACTTTTCGTAGCGAGCTGAGCATGTATTTCAAGCCCTATAACGGTTTGCCATTTCATAGGTTTATTGATACCCACTCGGTATTTTTTGATGCCAATCGGTTACTTTTTGATATTGATGCGCCACATTCATTAGTAATGACTCTTGAAAATAGTTACCAATCAATTGCATTCCAACAGGTAACGCATCAATAAAACCAGATGGAATAGAGATTGCTGGCAATCCTGCTAGATTTGCTGAAACGGTATATATATCTGAAAGATACATACTAATTGGATCATTAAGTTTTTCATTCAACTGAAAAGCTGTGCCGGTTGTTGTTGGGCTAGCCAGAATATCAACATTTTTGAAAACTTTTTTAAAATCATCACTTATAATTTGCCTAACCTTCTGTGCTTTTAGATAATATGCGTCATAATAACCAGCTGAAAGAACGTAAGTCCCAATCATAATACGTCTCTTTACTTCTTTACCAAATCCCTCCTGCCTACTTCGACTATATAGATCTATCAGATCTTTTGGATTATCACAGCGATGCCCAAAACGAACACCATCATATCTGGATAAATTAGAGGAACATTCAGCTGGCGCAACAACATAGTACGCAGGAATAGATAATTCTGTATTTGGTAAATCAACATCGATACATTTTGCACCAAGCTTTTCTAATTCTTTTATGCTAGCTTCTGTTATATCAGCAACTTCACTATTTAAATTCTCTTCAAAATATTGTTTTGGTAACCCAATTTTTAATCCTTTTATCGAATTATTTAAAGATTTTGTATAATCTTCTATTTTTTTATCCACCGATGTCGAGTCATGTTTATCAAAACCAGAAATAACATTCATAATTAATGCTGCATCTTCTGCTGTTTGTGTCATTGGCCCCCCCTGATCGAGGCTCGATGCAAATGCAATCATTCCGTAACGAGAGACTCTTCCATAAGTTGGTTTTAATCCTGTTATTCCACAGAATGACGCTGGTTGTCGTATTGACCCTCCCGTATCAGTACCAGTAGCTGCAGGACATAGTCGTGCTGCAACAGCACTTGCAGATCCACCAGATGATCCTCCTGGAACGCAGCTTACATTCCATGGATTTTTTACTGGACCAAAGAAACTTGTTTCATTTGATGAGCCCATAGCAAATTCATCCATATTAGTTTTTCCTAACATAATAAAACCATTTTCATCCATCCTTTTTACTAATGTTGCATCATAAGGCGCTATAAAATTACTTAGCATTTTAGAGCCACAAGTCGTTTTTATTTCATTTACACAAAAAATATCTTTTTGAGCAATCGGGATTCCCGTTAATGGTGTGCAATCGCCACTAGCACGTTTTTTATCAGCAATTTTGGCTTTGTGAATTGCACTTTCTTCAGAAATTGTAATAAAACAATTTAATGAATTATTATGTTTCTTGCAGCGCTCAATATACATACGAGTTAATTCTTCGCTACTTATTTTTTTTAATTCTAATGCAGATGAAAGTTCTGTTAATGTAGATTGGTGCATATTTTAATTAATATATTTTATGATTTTATTTAAATAGATTATTCAATAACTTTAGGTACAAGATAATACCCATCTTTCGTTTCTGCAGAATTTGCCTGAAAATTTTCACGTTGATCAGTTTCCGTGACTTCATCTGTTCTAAGACGTGAAAATAGTTCAAGCGGATGGGCAAGTGGCTCGATATCAGTAGTATCAACCGAATTCATCGTTTTGATTAGTTCTACAATATCCGTCAATTCCTTGGATATACTAGTAATATCCTCATCACCTATCGCTAGCCTTGCCAGTAAAGCGATTTTTTGCACTTCAGATTTATCGATAGACATATAAGTAGTTGTTCTTATTTATTGAAAAAATTAGAGTTTTTGTGTTTCTTGTGCTTGCTCAAAGCTTCGCTCGTTGATAAAGTTACGTATCGGATTATCATAAATTATTGAGTTAATATACAGCATCACAGCAAGCACTATAATTTTAGATGAATACGAAAGTAGTTGCTATATAACATTTAATATTCATCGATATTTGAGTTTATATTGCTGATGGTTATAACAAAATCACAGGTCATATTATGTTTAAACAGATAAGAGGTCTCTTTTCGAATGATTTATCAATTGATTTGGGGACAGCAAATACCCTCATTTATGTACGTAATAAAGGCATAGTTCTCGATGAGCCGTCAGTTGTAGCTATTCGTAAGGATGGAAATAAAATTAGCCCAAAATCAATTCTTGCTGTTGGCGAAGCTGCGAAAAAAATGTTAGGGCGTACTCCTGGACATATTACTGCAATTAGACCTTTAAAAGATGGTGTTATTGCTGATTTCACTGTCACTGAAAAAATGTTGCAGTATTTTATTCATAATGCCCATGGCTCGACATTTTTTAAACCGAGTCCGCGTGTGCTTGTATGTGTTCCTTGTGGCTCAACTCAGGTAGAGCGTCGCGCTATTAGAGAATCAGCAAGCGGTGCGGGTGCACGTACAGTACATTTAATAGAAGAGCCAATGGCTGCTGCAATTGGCGCAGGAATGCCTGTTAGCGACCCAAGAGGCTCCATGGTAGTTGATATAGGTGGTGGTACAACTGAGGTAGCTGTGATTTCATTAAATGGAATTGTTTATTCAGAGTCAATACGTATCGGCGGCGATCGATTTGACGATGCAATAATAAACTATGTCAGACGTAATTATGGCAGCTTAATTGGAGATTCAACAGCTGAAAAAATAAAAAAAGAAATAGGATGTGCTTATCCTGCAAATGAAGTGAATGAGTTAGTTGTAAGAGGTCGAAATCTTGCTGAAGGAATACCAAGAAGTTTTACCTTAAACAGTAATGAGATCTTAGAAGCCTTACAAGAGCCTTTAAGCGGAATTATCGATGCAGTAAAAAATGCTTTAGAAAAGACGCCTCCTGAATTAGGCTCTGATGTTGCCGAGCAAGGCTTAGTGTTAACTGGAGGAGGAGCAAAACTTAAAGATCTAGATAGATTGTTAATGGAGGAATGCGGAGTGCCCGTAATAATTGCCGAGGATCCTCTAACATGTGTCGCAAGAGGTGGTGGCAAATACTTAGAAATGATTGATGAATTCGGACTAGATATTCTTACTATTGATTGATAGAGGAGAGTATTCACATTAGCGATTTGTTTCGAAAGGGAGTATCTATAAATGCTTCTTTCCTATTTTTCCTTATGGTATCAATTACAATTATATATTTTGATAACCAGAAAGATGCCTTGAGAACAGTACGTTCTTTCATATCTACATTAATTCATCCCATAGAATTAATAGCTAGTTTACCTTATCAAATAAAAGATAGTATCGCTGACTTATTAATTTCGCATCAAAATTTATCAGCTGACAATGAAAAATTGATAGAGGAATTACTTTTAATAAGAACGAGATTGCAGAAATATGAAATTATAGAATCTGAAAATCGCCGATTACGTAATCTATTGAAATCAACATTTCGTCTTGAAAATAAAATTCTATTAGCTGAATTAGTGGCTGTTCAGTTAGACTCATTTCAAAAAAAAATTGTTATAAATAAAGGAGAAAAAGACCTAGCTTATGAGGGGCAGCCGGTAGTTGATTCCGGTGGGATTATGGGTCAAATTATCCAAACCAATTCCTTTTCAAGCACAGTACTGTTGATAACCGATCCAAATCACGCTTTGCCAGTTCAAATAAATAGGAATGGCCTACGTGCAGTTGCAGTTGGTTCAGGTGAAAGCAACAAACTAATTCTCGAAAATCTTCCCAATCCATTAATTACAAACTCAGACCTTCCAAATAGCGCACATATTATAGTCGGTGATTTAGTAGTTTCATCAGGTCTGGGGCGACGTTTTCCTAGAGATTTCCCTGTTGGTGAAGTGGAAGAGATAAAACAGGATCTTAGTAAATCCTCATCTAAAATAATTGTTAGACCTTTTGCGCAATTTGAAAATATAAGAGAAGTTCTCATGGTTTGGCCAAATCAATATAAAGACTAGTAGTTTTTAGGTAGCAATAAATAATATGCAAATAAAAAGTTATCTTATAATAATTGTGACATTTATTTTTGGCTTTGTTTTATCAGCCATACCTCTGCCTGATACAGTTAGCAACTGGAGACCATCCTTAGTACCGTTGATATTAATTTATTGGTGTATGGCGTTACCAAATAGATTTGGAATAAAATCTGCGTGGTTTTTAGGAATGGTATTCGATGTGCAAAAAAGTTTTGTTCTTGGGCAGCATGCTATTGGCTTTATTTTTTTGGCCTATATTATACTAAAAAATCATAAGCGAATAAGAGTTTATCCATTACCACAACAAGCTATGATCGTTTTTATCTATTTATTAATATACAAAAGCATAATGTTACTAATCATGTTTTTATCGGGCTCTGTACTCCATACATGGTCTTACTGGTTACCGATAGTAACAAGTGTTTTATTATGGCCATTTTTATTTTTGGGTATGAGATATTTCCGACGTAGATATAATATATCTTGAACAAGACTCATGATAAAAAATAACTAATGAGATTTTTTTTTAGAGATCAAGTAGAAGTTATCCTTAAAGATCGGGATAAAGAATCTTCTATTATAAAAAAACGTATATTTATAGTAGGGAGTATTATAGCTTTACTTATAGGCGGGCTTATCTTCGGGTTATTTTCTCTTGCCGTGGTTCAGCATGAGCATTACACAACCTTATCTAAAACTAACCGTCAAAAAATCTTACCAATAGCCCCAATTAGAGGGTTAATCTATAGCAATGATGGAGTCGTTCTTGCAGAAAATAAACCCACATACAGTCTTCAGGTTATTCCAGAGAAGATAGATGATATTGACAATTTAATTACTAGGCTTAGAGAAATAGTTCATATAGATGATGAAGATATTAAAAAATTTCAATATTTATCTAGTAAAAAAAGACGTTTTGAAAGAGTTGCTTTGAAAGAAAATTTGACAGAAAAAGAAGTCGCGTTATTTTCTGTGAATCGTCATTTATTCTCAAGTGTAGACGTTGTCGAAAGTTTTTACAGAAATTACCCTTTAGGAAAAGATCTTGCGCATAGCATTGGTTACGTATCACGTATTGATGAGAATGATCTCGAAAATATTTCAGAAGCTGGACTAAGTTCGAACTATATCGCTACAACGCATATAGGAAAACTTGGTATTGAGAAATCATACGAATCATTTTTGCATGGAAAGGTTGGCTATCAAAAAGTTGAAGTTAATGCTGAGGGTAGAGTAATTCGTATTCTAGAAAAAACAAGTCCTATATCAGGTAATAATATTTATTTATCCATAGATTTATTATTACAAAAGACTGCTGCTGAGTCATTGGGGGATAGAAAAGGAGCTATTGTTGCAATGGATCCACGAAGTGGAAATATCTTAGCATTTGTAAGTTCGCCTACATATGACCCAAATCAATTCTCAAGTGGTATTAATGCCGCACTATATAAATCATTATTATCATCAAAAAATAAGCCGTTAGTAAATCGGGTTATCCAAGGAAAGTATCCACCAGGGTCAACAATAAAGCCTTTTTTGGGATTAATAGCTTTAGACAATGAAATTAGAAATCTTAGTGATGAGGTTTGGTGCCCCGGTTGGTTTTCTCTAGATGGGCATGATCATCGATATCGTGATTGGAAGAAAGAAGGACACGGACGTACCAATTTGGATAAAGCAATAATAGAGTCATGTGATGTTTTCTTTTATAAGTTAGCTTTTCGGCTAGGTATTGATGAAATATATAGAGGATTATCAGATTTTGGTTTTGGTCAGGTCAGCGGGATCGATATTACTGCCGAAAAAAATGGACTTTTACCCTCTAGAAGATGGAAGAAAGAAAATATTAAGGACCCTTGGTTTCCCGGGGAAACAGTGATTTTAGGTATTGGTCAAGGTTATGCATTAGCTACACCGATGCAATTAGTTGTAGCAACTGCAGCTATTGCAAATAAGGGTATTCTATTTGAACCAAAATTAGTTTCGGGCATAAGTAACCAAGAAGGAATTGGAATTACCACTACTTCAAATAAAATAAAAAATAGAATTCAGTTAAAGAATAATAGTTCTTGGAAAGAAATTCTTAAATCTATGCAAAGTGTTGTGCATGACACAAATGGTACAGCTTGGAAGAGCGGATTAAATGCCGAGTATAATTTTGCTGGAAAAACGGGTACAGCACAGATAATAGGTATAGACCAAGAAAGCGAATACAAAGAGGAAGAAATTCCTGATGACTTAAAGGATCATGCACTTTTTATTGCATTAGCACCAGTTGAGCAACCCGAGATAGCTTTGGCTATAGTGGTAGAAAATGGAGGAGGTGGTTCGAAAACCGCTGCACCAATAGCGAGAAAAATGCTAGATAGTTATTTTTTTAGAAAGGATTCAAATTCAGATGAGTGAATATACCTTGAGTAATAGAGTACATATTGATTTTATACTTACGGCACTTATTTTTTCATTATGTTCATTTGGTATTATTATACTCTACAGCGCGAGCGGGCAAAATATAGATCTTGTATATAGTCAGATAGCCAAATTATTCATCGCTTTATTATGTATGATTCTTGTTGCTCAGATTCCACCTGCAAATTTAAATCGCTTATCTTTATTATTATATGTTTTAGGAGTTATTCTTTTAATATTTGTGATTATATTTGGCGATATTGGTAAAGGTGCGCAGCGCTGGCTAGATTTAAAGGTCTTACGATTCCAGCCGTCTGAATTAATGAAAATTGCGGTGCCCATTTTGCTTTCATCCTATTTATCAGATAGATTTTTGCCGCCAAAATTTTTAAGGATTATTTTGTCTTGTATTTTTATAGCGATACCCGTTATTTTGATCGCTAAACAGCCAGATCTCGGTACCGCTTTATTAGTAGCGGTAGCTGGATTTTCAGTTATTTTTATTGCTGGAATATCATGGCGTTTTCTATTTTGTATGAGTATTCTTTTTGCTGCATGCGTACCTTTATTGTGGCATTTTATGCGAGATTATCAGAAGCAAAGGGTGCTAACTTTTTTAGATCCCGAGAGTGATCCATTAGGTGCCGGATATCATATAATTCAATCAAAGATAGCAATTGGATCTGGTGGTTTTACAGGAAAAGGTTGGCTCAATGGAACACAGTCACATCTTGAATTCTTGCCAGAGCGGTCAACAGATTTTATTTTTGCAGTATTATGTGAAGAGTTTGGTATGCTTGGCGTTATCTTTCTATTGTTAATCTATTTGTTAATAGTTTTTCGTGGTTTATATATATCGTATAAAGCTCAAGATGCATTTCGTCAATTATTAGCTGCGGGCATAACATTAACTTTTTTTGTTTATATTATTGTTAATATGGGTATGGTAATTGGACAACTCCCTGTTGTTGGTGTTCCACTACCGCTTGTTAGTTTTGGCGGGACATCAATCGTAACTTTGATGATAGGTTTTGGTATTTTAATGTCAATACACACACACAAAAGATTTTTAAAACGCTAAGATAATTTTTTATGAATATATATTATATTACAAAGATATTACTATTGATTTTTTTCATGACATCACACTCGCATGCAAAAGATATTGATTCGGTAAATAAATTTATATCATATATGCAAGACACACACGGATTTGATAAACAAATATTAATTCCATTATTTGATAATGCTATTATTTCAAATACTATACTGGAGGCAATAAGCAGGCCTGCTGAAAAAAAATTGTTATGGCATCAATACCGTAAAATTTTCATTCAGAAAAAAAGAATTGAGCAAGGTGTTCAGTTTTGGGAAAATAATGAATCGAAATTAAAAGAAGCAGAAAAAAAATTTGGTGTTCCACCTGAGATTATAGTAGCAATTATTGGTGTGGAAACGTTTTACGGAAAAATATCTGGTGATTATCGTGTTATTGATGCACTAAATACACTTGCTTTTCATTATCCAAAACGAGCTGCCTTTTTTCGCTCCGAACTTGAGCAATTTTTGTTGCTTGCTAGAGAGCAGAATTTTAATCCTAAGGATTTGAAAGGTTCTTATGCCGGCGCTATGGGGATGCCTCAATTTATCTCAAGCAGCTATCGTAATTATGCGATTGATTTTGATAATGATGATGTAATAGATATTTGGAACAATAGGAATGATGTTATTGGAAGTATTGCTAATTATTTTTCTAAACATGGGTGGAAAAGTGGTGAGCCGGTAATTTCAAAGGTTTCGATTGAAGGTGAAAACTATAAGAAGATTCTCGATAATAAGTTACATTTAAATATAACAGGATCAGATTTAGACAAATATGGAATTAAAACTAATTTGTCTTTTAATGAAAATGAAAAATTGAGATTATTTCAATTTAATTTTGAAAAATTTTCTGAATTCTGGCTTGCTAGAAATAATTTTTATGTGATAACTCGTTATAATCATAGTAAATTATATGCAATGGCAGTTTACGAGCTAGCATTAAAGGTAAAAAAATATAAAGATGACAATTTCACATATTAGTAAATACAGAATTAACTATTTGAGTATATTAATAAAACCTATTTTTTTTATATTTGCTTATTTTATTCTCTCTTCCTGTAGTCGTCTTGATAAAGTCATAACTCCCGGCGATGCAGCTCCAGATAAAGAGATCGATGTCTCTGTAATACCAAATGCAAAGCCAAAAAATGAGCCCAAGAGTCGATATGGAAACCCAAAATCATATGTTGTTTTTGGTAAACGATATTATGTAATGAATAGTAGTAAAGGTTATGTAGAAAAAGGGATTGCTTCCTGGTACGGCACCAAATTTCATGGTAGGAGAACTTCAAGTGGAGAAACATATGATATGTATGCTATGACAGCAGCGCACAAAACTCTTCCTTTACCAACTTATGCAGAAGTAACAAATCTGAATAATGGCAGATCTATCATAGTTAAAATTAATGATAGAGGACCATTTCATGAAAATCGTATTATTGATCTGTCATATACTGCAGCGATTAAACTCGATATTGTCAAAAAAGGGACAGGCTTAGTTGAAGTTAAAGCAATTTCATCTAATGTTAATCAAGAAAATTTGGTTGAAGATGAAATTATTACAAATAAAAATAATAGTTTCTATATACAAGTAGGTACATTCGGTGAATTACAGAATGCCAAGGTATTAAAACGAAAGCTTGAACCCCTCGCTGAGAATTTAGTCGAAATTAGTAACATTGTTATTTCAGGTGAGACATTGTATCGTGTAACGATAGGTCCATTTAAAGACAGCAAAGCTTCCGATCGTATCGTCTCCAAACTGTCAAATTTCGATATTTTTGAGTATCGTATTGTTACAAATTAATCTAATAAATAGTAAATTATGAATATTAAATTATATTACAGTCTATTATTGATATTTTTTTTCATTATCAGTAAGAATTCCTATGCGGAAACAGCGATTGTTCCAGCATTTCCGAAAATTGCAGCATCATCATATTTATTAATGGATTTTGATAGCGGCGAGATATTGGCAGAAGAAAATATCCATGAAAAATTAGCACCAGCAAGCCTTACAAAAATGATGACAGTATATGTTATTGGGCATGAGCTAAAAAAAGGAACAATATCTTTGTCAGACGAGGTTTATATAAGCGATAAAGCATATAGTACTTTTGGCTCTAGAATGTTTATTGAAGTAAATAGCAAGGTCATGTTAGAGGATCTTTTGTATGGTGTAATAATTCAATCGGGCAATGATGCTAGTGTTGCATTAGCAGAACATGTATCAGGAAGTGATGAAGCTTTTGCCATTCTTATGAATAAGCATGCAGAAAATTTGGGCATGAAAGATTCATACTTTGCTAATAGCTCAGGCATGCCAGTCGATGGTAATGGAAATCTAACAACCGCATATGATTTAGCAATATTATCCCAAGCATTAATAAGAGATTATCCAGATATATATAAAATTCATATGATCAAAGAATACACATATGGAGAAAAAAAGCCGATAACTCAATACAACCGAAATAGATTACTCTGGCGAGATAAAAGTGTTGATGGTATTAAAACAGGCCATACAGAGGAGGCTGGCTATTGTATGGTCACATCTGCAATTAGAGATAATATGCGTTTGATTGCAGTTGTTATGGGGGCTGACAGTAAAAATTCAAGAGTTAAATCTAGTCAAACAATATTAAATTATGGCTATAGATTTTTTCAAACACATAAGCTTTATGAAGCTGGTGATGTGATAGCTAATGCAATGATATTTAGAGCTGATATCGATAGCGTTGGGCTAACTATTCAGGATGATATATACATAACAATTCCTAGAGGGCAGTATGATAAGTTAGAGCCTACTGTCGAGATTGATAAGAGAATAATAGCACCCATCGAGAAGAATTCTAAGCTTGGAGTATTGAATATTATGTTATCAGATATAAATATTAAATCAGTTTCCCTGCTAGCTAACAACACAATTTCTAAAGGTAGCATTTTTAATCAATTAAAAGATCAAATTCGCCTCCTTTTGATTAATTAATTATCCATTATGAGCTTGGTATATCTTAATGGAGAGTTCAAGCCAATTGAAGAAGCTTCAGTCAACGTAATGGATCGCGGCTTCATATTTGGTGATGGAGTTTATGAGGTCATTCCTGTTTTTAATCGAAAAATTTTTCGGTTTGACGAACATATAAAACGTTTAGAGACAAGTCTTGCTAAAATTTATATGAATAATCCATTATCAAAGAATGACTGGCATTCTATTTTTGATAAGTTAATAGATTGCACAAAAGAACTAGACCAATCAATATATTTGCAGGTAACTCGTGGTATATCCGAAAGAGATCATGATGTTTCAATAGCGGATAAGCCAACAATATTCGCAATGAGTCGACCAATAAGAAAAAATGATTTTTTTTCAGGAATTAAAGCAATTACACATGATGATATTCGGTGGCAGTATTGCGATATAAAAGCGATAACATTATTGCCGAGCGTAATATTGAGACACAAGGCAAAAGAAATGGATGCACGTGAGGCCATTCTAATAAGGGATGGTTTTGTAACGGAAGGCGCAGCAAGCAATATTTTCATTCATATGGATAATAAAATTTTTACTCCACCAAAAACTAGCCATGTTCTCTCAGGAATAACACGAGATTTACTTGTTGAGATATTATTAGAAAATAAAATCCCTCTACTAGAGGAGCCTATTAGTGAAAATATGTTATTCAATGCTAATGAGATATGGATAACAAGCTCAACATGGGAAATAGTACCTATTGTAAAATTAAATGATAAATTAATTGGTAGTGGCAGGCCTGGTTTAATTTGGAAAGAAGTAAATAGTTTATATCAAGAATTTAAAGGTACTTATTGCAACTAATATGGAGATATTTAAAACATTTACAATTGAGGCAGCACATAGGCTTCCGAACTTGCCATCAAAACATAAATGCAGTCGTTTACATGGACATTCTTTTGTAATCGAAATTCATATTCAGGGCGATGTCAACGAAAATCAAGGTTGGGTGATGGATTTTGCTGATATTAGTCAAGTATTTAAGCCTATTTATGATCGTTTAGATCATCATTATCTCAATGATATCAAGGGTCTTGAGAATCCTACAAGTGAAAATCTAGCTAAATGGATTTGGGACGAAATTATTTTAGAACTACCATTGTTGTACTCAATTGTTGTAAGAGAAACTTGTAATTCTGGTTGTGTTTATAGAGGTTCCTGAATATTCTTAATTCTTAATTCTTGTACCTTTATTTAGTAAATGCAAGGAAATAAAGAAAAGTATTAATATAAAAAAAGTAAGCATTGTAAAAGCGTGATAAATATTTATATCTGATTCACCCAAAACGCCATAACGAAATGCATTAACCATATACAGTATTGGGTTGAGCGAAGAAATTTTCTGCCAGAATTCAGGCAGCATATCGATTGAATAGAATACTCCTCCTAAATAAATCAACGGGGCTAAAACAAATGTTGGTATGATTGCTATGTCATCAAATTTTTCTGCGTAGATTGCATTAATCAACCCACCCAATGAAAATGTAATTGATGTAAGAAGCACAATAGCAATAGTAATACTCAAGTTATGAAGATTTAGTTTTGTGAAAAACAAAGCAACTATTGTTACAACAATTCCGACCAGAATCCCTCTCGCAACACCACCCGTAACAAATCCAATTAAGATTACAATATTAGGTATTGGAGCTACAAGCATTTCTTCTATATGTTTTTGAAATTTAGCACCAAAGAATGAAGAGACAACATTACCATATGAATTGTTTATTATAGCCATCATAATGATCCCAGGCGCTATATACTCCATATAGTTAAAACCATTCATTGTACCAATCCGTGGACCAATTAAACTGCCGAAGATAATAAAATAGAGCGACATACCAATCGTCGGTGGCAATATTGTTTGCATCCATATTCTCGTAAATCGTGTTATTTCTTTTATTACAATAGTATTTAATGCTATTAATGTAGATTTTTTATGCATAGTATATTATTTTCTTTGTTTATCATTAAGTAAGTTAATAAATAACTCTTCTAAACGATTTCTTTTATTTCTCATACTTTTTATATTAATATTTACCTTGGCAAATAAATTAAAGAGCTCATTAAGGTTTCTCGTTCGATCTATTTCGATTTCAATCGTCGTATCATCAATTAAATTAATATTGAAACCCTCTAAGAGAGGGGATTTTTTCATTGGTTCAGCTAAATCAAATATAAAGGTTTCTTTATTTAGTCTCGATAGCAGTTCTTTCATCGAGCTATTTTCTACAATTTTGCCCTGGTCAATAATTGCTATATTTTTACAGAGTGATTCAGCTTCTTCTAAATAATGTGTCGTTAGGACAATTGTTACACCTTGTTGATTTATATCGATTAAGAAATCCCACATTGAACGTCTTAGCTCGACATCAACTCCAGCTGTTGGTTCATCTAAGATAAGCATTTTAGGCTCATGTACCAAAGATCTTGCTATCATAAGACGTCTTTTCATTCCTCCAGATAAATTACGAGAGCGTTCATTTCTTTTATCCCATAGATCAAGTTTCCGCAGATATTTTTCTGCTCGTTCCAGCGCCAAACTTCGATGAATTCCATAAAAACCACCCTGATTTACAACAATTTCGAGACATGTTTCAAATTGGGAGAAGTTGATTTCTTGTGGCACAATTCCTATACATGATTTTGCATTATCAATTTCTTTATCAATATCATACCCAAATATCTTAATTAATCCTGATGTTTTCTTTGTGAGATCACAGATGATGCTAATTGTTGTAGATTTGCCTGCACCATTTGGACCAAGTAAGGCAAAGAAATCACCTTGTTTAACATTTAGATTTATATTGTCTAAAGCTTTAACATTATTCTGGTATATTTTTGATAAATTATTTATTTCAAGCGCTTTCATTTGGATATGGCATTGGTATTTAGGTAGAATTATTTATTTTTCCAATCATAAATAGTGATATTTGTTAATAATATTTTACTTTATAATCTAATTTTAGATTATAGCATAGATAGATACGATACTTTGTGGACAATATCATTATATACTCAAAATAATATTGAGGATTAATATATTAATATTTTTTCTAAAAGGTCGATACAAAAATATGAGTAAAGCTACTGACGATACAATTATGAAATTTCCTTGCCAGTTTCCCATAAAAGTTATGGGAAAAATATCTGACGATTTTGATGTAATTGTTGGTGATATTATTAAAAAACATGTACCAGAGTTATCAGAGGATTTAATTAAAAGCAGAACTAGCAAAGAAGGAAATTACATTGCTGTTACTGTAACCATTGAAGCGAAGAGTAGAGAACAACTCGATAATATTTATCTTGATTTGACTAAGCATAAAAAAGTGTTAATGGCGTTATGATTTTTAGAATAAAAGATTTAGGTAGAAAAAATTATATTGAAACATACCGATTAATGCGTGACTTTACGTTCAGCCGTAATTGTTTTACGAATGACGAGATATGGCTTGTCGAGCATTTTCCTGTTTATACATTAGGATATTCACAAAGAAAGAAATCTATAACTAATATTAATAATATTCCATTAATTGCAACTGATCGCGGGGGGCAGATTACTTATCATGGACCAGGTCAGTTAGTAATTTATTTATTAATTGATTTAAAAAGACGCCCATATAAAGTTAAAAAATTAATATCATTAATTGAAGCATCTGTTATTGATTATTTAAAAATGCAAAGCATAAATGCTGAGAAAAAAATTGGTGCACCTGGAGTTTATATTGAAAATTCAAAGATTTGTGCATTGGGTCTGCGCGTTAAAAATTGCTGCACATATCATGGATTATCAATCAATGTAGATATGAATTTATCTCCATTTGAGAGTATCAATCCCTGCGGGATAAAGGGGATGACAACAACACAGATAATTAATTTTAAAAAGGATATAACTATTAATATGGTAAAAAATGAGTTATTGAAATATTTACTTAGTTATCTTGATGAAACTGTAGCAATTATTCAAGATGTTGCGTAGAGAAAAAATAAAAAATGTATCAAAATAATATTTACAATAAACCCGAAATAAAACAGCGAGGTAAATTAAAAACCAGCAAAATTATGAATCAGAAAATTTCATTTGATAAAAAAATAGAAAGAAAACCATTTTGGATTACTACAAAAAAACCAATAAATGAACATGTACTAAATCTTAAAAAATTAATTAGAAAAAATAAATTACATACTGTTTGCGAAGAAGCATCTTGTCCGAATCTTGGGGAATGTTTTTCGAATGGTACAGCGACTTTTATGATATTGGGTGATATTTGTACAAGACGCTGTCCGTTTTGTGATGTAGCTCATGGAAAACCAAAAAAACCAGATATTAATGAGCCCGATAATTTAGCAAATATAATTAATAAAATGGAATTGAAATATATTGTCATTACTTCAGTAGACCGCGATGATTTAATTGATAGAGGGGCATCTCACTTTCTTCGTTGTATTCAAAAGATAAGACAAAAATGTAATGAAACAAAAATTGAAATACTAGTTCCGGATTTTAGATCTAAAGTTGACTCGGCACTTGGTATTTTAGAAAAATCACCGCCAGATGTTTTTAATCATAACCTTGAATCTATACCGCGCCTTTATAAACAAATCAGACCGGGCGCGAATTATCATGCTTCTCTAATGTTAATTAAAAAATTTAAAGAACGAAATAAAAATGTTTTAACGAAATCAGGTCTCATGGTTGGCTTAGGTGAAGAATTAAATGAAGTTATGCAAGTCTTGGTAGATTTAAAGAGGCATAACTGCGATATGGTAACAATTGGCCAATATTTGCAACCTAGTCGATATCACCTACCTGTCAAACGTTATGTACATCCTGATGAATTTAAGGAACTTGCGAATTATGCTGAAAAATTAGGTTTTATTAATGTTGCGAGCGCACCAATGGTACGTTCCTCTTATCATGCTGATATGCAAGTATTTTCTATTTGAGTAATTTATTTTGTGTTTAGAAAAAGAAGCGGCTCAACAGTTGTATTATTTAGAAAAACACTCCAATGAAGATGCGCACCTGTTACTCGACCTGTTGATCCAACGGTACCAAGCAAAGTACCTACATCTGCATATTCTCCCTCTTGAATATTAATTTCATTTAAATGGCAATACATTGTAATCAATCCTTGCCCATGATCTAAGAATACTGTTTTACCGTTAAAGAAGTAATTTCCTGTATTTATTACAATGCCAGCTGCAGGTGCCATAATAGGAGTACCCTCAGGTGCTGCAATATCGAGTCCGCTATGCGGGTTTCTAGGCTGATTATTAAAAAAACGGCGAAGTCCAAAAGAACTACTGAAGGGCCCTTTTGTAGGTTTTACAAACTTTAGTGGGACATCATCAATTTCTCTCCAGCTATTTTTAGCCTTCGAGATCAGCGCCCTTTCTTTTGTAATACGCTGCATATCTTTTTTGTTTGGATTTACTTTACGTTTATTTTTAATAGTTAGGTATTGCGATTCGTAGTTTTTATTTAACACCTCAAATAAGTAATTAGATTCAGTTCCATTATTTATTACTTTTAGTCTATGTTCACCAGTTTCTATCTTTAAAGGGATACCTATAATTGCTTTCCAATTATTTCTCTCCCCAATTACCATAACTTTTTTATTATAGAAAAATGCTTTTGGTTTATTCTCTGTTTGAATCGGTATTATCACAATCCCACCAGGGACATTAGATTCTATTGGCAATGAATTTACATATGAAGGACTTATTAAAGTTAATAGAGACGATATTAATATTATTACTAGTTTATTTTTCATAAATTTTATCTACCGTTGAGTCAATTTCTGATTTAGCTAGTTTTACATGTATTTTTTTACCAATTTTTAAATTATCAGAATTTTTTATGATTTTGTTAGTATTATAATCTGTCACAATCGCATATCCTCTCTCTAAGGTTGATGATGGACTGATTGATTTTAATATATCCTCTATCCTTAATATCTCACTATTTTTCTGTTTTATAAATGAAATAATTGAACCTTTAAATCTAGAGTGTAAATTTTTTATGTAAGCAAGTTGCTCACTAATTATATGCATAGGATTTAATTTTATTAGGTTACTATCTAGTTTTGTTAGAATTATTTTTTTCGATGATAATTCTTTTTCAATGTTATGCTGAAGACGCATTGAGTATTCATCAGTTTGCTGTATTAATTCAAACAATTTTGTATTGGGTTTTGGAATTTTGTTTAAGATAATCTCAATAGAATTTTTATAATCTTTTATAATTTGTTTTTGAAAACGAGCAAGTTGATTTTTTCGATTCTTGAGTTTTTGTTGAATCTCATGAATATCAGGACTTACTAGTTCTGCTGCCGCCGAAGGTGTAGCTGCTCTCAAATCAGCAACAAAATCTGCAATTGTAAAATCTATCTCGTGCCCAATACCGCTAACGGTAGGAGTACCAATACTAAATATCGCTCTTGCTACAATTTCCTCATTAAAGGCCCATAAATCCTCTAGAGAACCACCACCACGTGTAATAATAAATACATCACATTCTTTTCTTTTTTCAGCGGTTTGTATTTTTTCTGCTATTTTTTTAGCAGCATTTTCTCCTTGAACAGGAATAGGATAGATAATTACATCCGCAATTGGATATCTACGCTTTAGAACAATCAAAATATCTCGAATAGCAGCACCCGTTGCAGAGGTAATAATCCCTATTGTTTGTGGGTATAGAGGAATATCTTGTTTATGTTTTTCATCAAATAGGCCCTCGCCGGAGAGTTTTTGTTTCAGCGCATCGAATGCAATTTGTAATGCTCCAGTGCCAGCCGATTCAATTTGTTCAATGATGAGCTGGTATTCCCCCCGTCCTTCATAGAGGCCTACGTTTGCTCTTGCAAGGACTTTCATTCCATTATTCAGGTCAAATTGTAAATTGGCGTGCTTATTTTTGAAAAAAGCACATCTCACTTGGGCATTATCGTCTTTTAGAGTGAAATAAAAATGACCTGAAGCGGGTTTCGCTAGATTTGATATCTCTCCTTCAATCCAGATTACTGGAAAAACTTGCTCAAACAGTTGTCTTACCTCGCGATTGAGACGCGAGATTGTGTAGATATCCTCCGTGGCAGGAAACGCACTTTTTGATTTAATTTCAGTCATTTTTTTGTTTTAATTAGCAAAATTCGAAAATTAATTCGAAGACGGACTTGCCGTTATCAAAGTTCGGACTATAATGCACGGCTATTTTAAATCCAATACAGGGTCCTGTCATGAATATTACGGAAGAAGCCCTAACTTTTGACGATGTTTTACTAGTCCCTGATTATTCAGAGATACTCCCACGCCAGGCCTCATTAAAAACGCACCTAACTCGAGAGATTGAAATGAATATCCCCCTTGTTTCTGCGGCAATGGATACTGTTACTGAATCGGAACTTGCGATAGCTTTGGCTCAGGAGGGTGGTGTTGGTATTATCCATAAAAATATGGATCCAGAACTTCAAGCCAAGAATGTACGTCGCGTCAAAAAATATGAGAGTGGTGTAATTCAAGAACCTGTAACCGTTGGTCCATATACAAGTATTCAGGAAGTTATTGACCTAACCAGACAAAAAAATATCTCAGGGGTTCCGGTAGTAGACGGAGATGATCTTGTTGGTATTGTTACAAGCAGGGATCTTCGTTTCGAAGAAAAACCAGATGACCCCGTTAGAAATATCATGACTAGAAAAGAATCTCTAGTAACTGTTAAAGAGGATGCGTCAAAAGAAGAAATACGGGCTCTTTTGCACAAACATCGCATAGAAAAAGTTTTAGTTGTAACAAATAAATTTCAGTTAGCAGGCCTGATTACTGTCAAAGACATGCAAAAAGCCTCTGAGTATCCAAATGCTTGCTTGGATGAAGCAGAGCGTTTAAGAGTAGGTGCTGCCGTTGGCGTAGGAGATGCGTCAAAGAAAAGAGTCGAACAGCTTGTTGATTCACGTGTTGATGTCATTGTTGTTGATACTGCGCATGGCCATTCAAAAGGCGTGTTAGATATGGTGAAATGGATAAAAACCAATTTTAGAGATACGCAGGTCATTGGCGGTAATATTGCTACGGCCGATGCGGCATTGGCTTTGGTAAAGGTGGGTGCCGATGCTGTTAAGGTTGGTATTGGCCCCGGCTCTATTTGTACAACGCGAATTGTTAGCGGTGTTGGTATGCCGCAAATTTCTGCCGTAACAAATGTTGCAAAGGCATTAAAGAATAAAGGTGTGCCTGTTATATCCGATGGTGGAGTTCGTTATTCGGGTGATTTGGCTAAAGGTTTAGCAGCTGGGGCAAACAGCATGATGGTTGGAGGACTATTCGCTGGTACAGAGGAAGCACCAGGTGAGGTTGAACTCTATCAAGGACGCTCATACAAAACATACCGAGGAATGGGTTCGTTAGGCGCAATGGCTGAACAATACGGCTCATCAGACCGATATTTTCAAGAAAATGATGAGGTTGAAAAACTCATTCCCGAAGGCATCGAAGGTCGCGTTCCCTATAAAGGTGCATTAGAAGCAGTCATCCATCAACTCTGCGGCGGTATCAGAGCAGCATTAGGTTATACCGGTTGTTTGGACTTAGAGGAAATGCGGGAGAAGGCAAAATTTGTGCGATTAACAAGCGCTGGATTTAAAGAAAGTCATGTTCACGATGTTGCAATTACTAAGGAACCACCAAATTATCGAATGTAGATTTTGAAGAGATTTTCTACGTTATGACGAATGCAACTAATTTTTTGGAGAAAATTATGAGAGCGATTATATATTTAATGCTTTTTTTCTTTGCATTGCCTCTTTCGTCAGAGGAGAGGAAACATGGCGGCAAGGCAATTGAAGTCAAGGCTGAAGTAGGAACCAAAGATGGCAAGATGGTGTTCATACCAAACGAATTTACATTTGAACGCGGTAAATATTACAAGCTTGTTATATCAAACCCAAGTCCAGGTCCGCATTATTTTGCCTCTGATGCTTTTGCGACTCATATCTATACCCGTAAGATTGAAGTTGCTGGACCGAATGGCAAAACGCTAGCTGAAATTCATGGTGCTATCCATGATATTGAGTTAAGTCCAAATTCAACCATTGAGTGGTTTTTTTATCCGATGACAAAAGGTAAAAATTTAAAACTATACTGTCACAAAGATAATCATGAAGAAATGGGGATGGTTGGTACAATTAATATTATTGGTTCATTATCATTAGGTAAATAATCAGAGAGAATTTTATATAAAAAAATTTTATTAAATGACAGATATTCATTCCGAAAGAATACTAATTCTTGATTTTGGTTCTCAATATACTCAATTGATAGCAAGACGTGTTCGCGAAGCGGGTGTCTATAGTGAAGTTCACTCCCATGAAATAGATGCTCAAAAAATAAAAGATTTTAAACCCAATGCAATTATTCTTTCTGGTGGTCCCGAATCTGCTACTTCTCTAAATGGTTTTCGTGCGCCTGAATTAGTTTTCAATATAGGTGTCCCAGTACTTGGTATTTGTTACGGCATGCAGATAATGGCTGAGCAACTTGGTGGAAAAGTTGCTAGTTCTAACCTAAGAGAATTTGGTTATGCACAGATAAGAGCTCGCGGGCACTCTGAGCTACTAAAAGATATTCAAGATGAAGTTAATGATGAGGGCCACGGTCTTTTGAATGTATGGATGAGTCACGGTGACCAAGTTGAATCCTTGCCTGATGGTTTTAAATCAATTGCTTCTACAGACAATACATCAATCGCTGCAATAGCTGATGAATCTCGTAAATTTTATGGCCTGCAGTTTCATCCCGAAGTTACCCATACATCACAGGGCGTCAAAATATTAGAGCGCTTTCTCCATCAAATTGTCGGTTGCCAATCATTGTGGACGACCGAGAAGATTGTTGAAGATTCTATTGCACAGGTAAAAAAAGAAGTAGGTAATGATAGGGTTCTTTTAGCTTTATCAGGTGGTGTTGATTCATCTGTCGTTGCTGCACTGCTTCACAAGGCAATTGGTAATCAATTAACCTGTGTATTTGTCGACAACGGGTTACTAAGATTAAATGAAGCCGACCAGGTAATGGAGACATTTGCCAAACATATGGGTATAAATGTTATTCGTGTTAATGCCGAAACACGTTTTTTAAAAATCTTAAAAGGTATTGGTGACCCTGAAAAGAAGCGTAAAATCATCGGCGTTGAATTCATCAAGATTTTTGAAGAAGAGGCAAAAAATCTTGAAGACATAAATTGGTTAGCACAAGGTACTATTTATCCTGATGTTATTGAGTCGGCTGGAGCTGAAACTGGTAAGGCTCATGTAATAAAATCTCATCACAATGTTGGCGGGTTGCCAGATAATATGAAGATGAAATTAGTTGAGCCTCTACGTGAACTATTCAAAGACGAGGTCCGTAAAATCGGCATAGAACTTGGTTTATCCAAATCACTTGTCTATCGACATCCATTTCCTGGACCGGGACTGGGAGTTAGAATTTTGGGCGAGGTAAAAAAAGAATATGCCGATTTATTGCGTCTTGCAGATAGCATTTATATTGAAGAACTTAAAGCTCATGACTTATATGATGATGTGAGTCAGGCTTTTTCAGTGTTCTTACCGGTTCGTTCTGTTGGTGTAATGGGTGATGCTCGAAAATACGATTATGTTATTGCACTTCGTGCTGTTGTAACAGTTGATTTTATGACAGCACATTGGGCGCATTTACCTTATGATTTTTTAGAAAAAGTTTCTAATCGCATTATTAATGAGGTGGAAGGTATATCAAGAGTAACTTATGATATTTCAAGTAAACCACCAGCTACCATTGAGTGGGAATGAATAGCATATAATCTAGGACTATCTATTATTTAAGCGATCAAGGATGGCGTAAACTGTTTTGTATATCACGTAGTACATAAACAAAAAATTTACTATGGGTATAATGGATAGCAACACCCATATTAACCTGTTAGCCCCTATACGTTTTGCTAAAAAATAGTTGCCGATCCCAAAAAGTATTCCAAAAAGCGAAAACATCAGTAGCGGCGCTAAACTCATGACCATGGCTTCATTCATTTTCTCTCCTCCTCTGTTATTATGACGCATTATTTTACAAGATATCTGTATGTCATATGAAAAAAAATATCCAACTTATAGAGGGAAATTGTTTAGAAGTAATAGATGAACTCTATGACGAGCAAGGAGAGTTTGTCGATTTTATTTTTTGTGACCCTCCATACTTCCTCTCAAATGGCGGTATTACTTGCCAAAATGGAAAAATGGTCAAAGTTGATAAAGGAGATTGGGATAAATCTGAAGGCATTGAAATTAATCATCAATTTAATTGTGAATGGCTAAAAAGATGTCAAAAAATCTTAAAGCCAAATGGCTCATTAATGGTTTCTGGTACTTTTCATGTGATTTATTCTATTGGTTATGCCATGCAACAACTGAATATGAAAATTTTAAATAATATTACCTGGCAAAAACCAAATCCGCCGCCAAATTTGGCTTGTCGATATTTTACGCATAGTACGGAAACTATTATCTGGGCTGCTAAAAATTCCAACTCAAAACATAAATTTAATTATGAGCTAATGAAGGAAATAAATGATGATAAACAAATGAAGGATGTGTGGGTAATGACGGCACCAGGTAAGGCTGAAAAAACCTATGATAAACATCCAACACAAAAACCACTTTCTTTATTAGATAGAATAATTTTAGCTACAACTGATGAGGGTGATTTAGTGTTAGATGCATTTAATGGTAGCGGCACAACAGGTGTATCATGTATTCGTATCAATAGAAAGTATATTGGCATTGAGATAGATAGAGAATTTATAGAGTTAAGCAGGAAACGTTTTTCTGAACAGACTAAGTTAAATGATTAATTGTTGGCGTAATGGGCAAACAAAATGAAAACTGACCAAGACTGGATGCAACATGCTTTCCGGTTAGCTAAAAAATCTGAATCGCATGATGAGGTGCCGGTTGGTGCTATTATTATTCATGGAAATGAAATCATTGGTCAAGGTTGGAATCAATCTATCTCATCGCATGACCCAACCGCACATGCTGAAATTATTGCACTGAAGGATGCGGGAAATATAGTTCGTAATTATCGTCTCACGGAATCAACGATGTATGTCACACTTGAGCCGTGTGTAATGTGTGCAGGAGCCATAGTTCATGCTCGTATAGCTAAACTTGTTTTTGCTGTTGAGGACAAAAAAACAGGTGCGTGTGGTAGCGTATTTAATTTAGTTCAGGCAGAAGAGTTAAATCATTATGTGGAAGTAGAAAAAGGAGTTTTAGAGAAAGAATGTCGAATATTAATACAAGACTTTTTTAAAGAGAAAAGATTAAAAAAAATATGACACATACCATTGAAGTTTTAGTCGAACAATTAGCTGAACGTTTTGTAAAAACATCGAAAAAATTGGTTATTGCTGAGTCGTGTACTGGTGGTGGATTGAGTGAGAATCTTACTCGATTTCCTGGAAGCTCATCTTGGTTTGATTGTGCTTTTGTTACGTATTCGAATCGGTCAAAACAAGATTTATTGTCAGTGTCTGCTGATAAAATAGAAGAGTTTGGTGCGGTAAGTGAGGAAATAGCACTTGAAATGGCACAAGGCGCACTTAGAAAGAGTTCAGCGGATTACAGCGTTTCAATTACAGGTATTGCAGGACCCGATGGTGGAACTAATGAGAAACCTGTGGGCACAGTTTGTATTGCGTGGTGTGAAAGGAACCAGAATGCAACTACGACTCGTACCGAGTTCAGCGGAAACCGCAGTAGAATAAGAGAACAAGCCTGTATGCTAGCTATGCAAGGGTTGCTTGATATTTTACAGAAAGCCTCCGATTAGATTTATTCTTTCCCCCAACGCCATTTTACACCACCCTTTACCCTATCTTTAGCCAAAATAAAATAGACCGCATGAATTACAGCAAAATCAATAATAAAACGTAACCAATCTTTAACAGTCTCCTCTGCTGTCTTATCTGCAAAAGGATTACTTAGGTAGAATGCTATACAAATTAAAATTAGAGCAGTTAGTATAATTATCCATCCTTGCCAAGAAGAAGGATAAAATCCACTTCCGTATTTTTTAGGTGTAAACCAAAAATCTTTCATTTAATTTTCCTTCTAATTTACAAATAGAAATTTAGTCAAATGCCCAGCTAGCAAAAGGTTCAATTTCTCCTCTGTTAACTACAATGAGTTGATACTTATTTGGATTTAATGAGTGGTCAGCTGTTGTATCAACTGAAAGTTGCTGTAATAGATAACCAATTAGTGAGCGTCTAACTTTGATATTAATTAAATTATTATTACTACTGTAATCAATGAGTAAACTCTTTTGTTTTTCTTTATTAAGTTTTGGATGAGGTGCGAGTTCTAAAGAAATAATTTCTATCCAGTCATCATCATAGAGTTCATTCGACTCAGCATCATCATTAAGACATTTAGCATTCACAAAACGAGACAGAACGAAATCTCTAAAGGTGAACGTTTCTTCACAATAAGCACGGACATGCCAGCGAAAACCAGTATTAACTAGGGAGTGAGGCTCAATAATTCTTTTTGATGGCTGTTCTTTTTCAGTGAGCGAGTGATAACTAACTTTCAATTTTTTCTTACTACATATTGAGCGAGTAATTTGTGCTAGTACGACTTTTTTCGGGAGTCGACTAGGCAGAGTAATACCGAATGCCGGTATACCGAAAATGGGAGCATTAATATTAGGTTTTCTTGTAATAATAAAATTAGCTTCAAATATGATTAACGCTGAGGCGGGAGATAAATCTGTGACAATTTCTTGAAAAGAGTCACTCGGAATAAAACCAAAGACGCTGTGTTTATAAATTAGATTATTAGGTGCAATCTCGCTATAAAATTTCAAATCTTTAGTAGCAGCAGCATCTGAAATAGCAAACGCTCTAGCAATATCACTGCGAGTGATAATACCCACATAAAAGGCCATTAACTCAATATA
>NZJM01000014.1 GCA_002692205.1 Legionellales bacterium
TAACTGGATCAAAAAGATCGGTACTTAATGTTATTGGAAAAAATATCATATTAAATCCATAGCTATAAATCCTCAATGAAATTTGATTAAGATTATTTATATGGAGAGAAACATTTCCCCTCTTGATGATAAAAAGGATCTTTTTCTTGTAAAGAGAAGAAAAATGTCGATAAAATTTCCTTGCCTTGACGATGCTTTAGATGATCCAAATGGTCTACTAGCAATTGGGGGAGATCTTTCGGAAAAAAGGTTAATTAGCGCGTATCAACAAGGTATATTCCCATGGTTTAACCACGGTCAACCTATTTTATGGTGGTCTCCAAACCCTAGATGCGTATTACTACCTAATACTATTCATGTTTCGCGCAGTTTAAAGAAAAAAATAAATAGTAATATCTTCCATATAACCTATAACAAAGAATTTAAAAATGTAATTCATGAATGCTCGATCAATAGAAAAGATGATGACACATGGTTAACATCCTCGATGCAAGATGCTTATATAAGACTTCATGAAATTGGCTATGCGCATTCGATTGAATGTTGGGCTCATGAAAAATTAGTTGGAGGGTTATATGGTATTGCTATGGGTAAGGTTTTTTTTGGAGAATCTATGTATAGCCGTGTATCTGATGCTTCAAAGATTATTTTAGCTTCTTTAATGGATAAGTTGGCGCTTATGGATTTTCAGCTACTCGATTGTCAGGTTGAATCTAATCACTTAAAAAGTCTTGGTGCAAGACTAATTCCTCGGGAGAAATTTAGTTGTATTCTAAAAAAATATTGTAATTTAACTAAAAGTAGCTTCCCCTAGAAAATAACTAAAATCACTATCAAACTTTATGAAATTAGTGCAAAATCATGCACTTTCTTAATATGGAGCCTAATCTATGGCAAAAGAAGATCAAATTGAAATGGACGGGACAGTAGTCGAGACATTACCAAATACAATGTTTCGCGTTGAACTTGAAAATGGACATATAATAACAGCTCATATTTCAGGTAAAATGCGAAAACATTATATAAGAATACTTACTGGAGACCTTGTAACAGTTGAAATGACGCCATATGACTTAACTAAAGGCAGAATAACATACAGAGCCAAGTAAACTTGTTAATTATTTTTAATTGCACGTGCGATATCTAAATCTTCTTTTGTATCAATACCAATACCTTTAGAATTATCAGTTATTAACATATGAATACTGCCTTCGTTATAAATTATTCGTAGCTGTTCAAGTTGCTCTGTCTTTTCAAGCTCACACCTATCAAATTTAGTAAATTTTTTTAAATAACCAACACGATATGCATAAAGACCAATATGCTTATAGGAATTGTCGGGAAGATTGCCGGTTCTGTCTGCTGGGATTGGTGATCTACTAAAGAAAATAGCTTTCATTTCTTTATTAAAGACCACTTTTACTATATTGGGATTAGTGTAATCATCAATATTTTTAATATGCTCACATACTGTAGCAACCTCACAAGAAGGATTATTAGATAAATCATATGCTAGATTATCGATCAAAGAAGCTGATAATCCATATTCATCGCCCTGAAGATTGATAATTATTTCATCATCATCCAGATTTAGTTTTTCAACCACTTCGACTATCCTATCTGTGCCAGACTCATGATTATCTGATGTTAATAAAGCCTTACATCCAAATGAGATTGCAGCATTTAGAATACCCTCGTGATCTGTAGCAATTATAATATCTTTAGCTTTTGTTGATGAAGCTGTTTCGAATACATGTTGAATCAGGGGTTTATTTTTTATTTGCAATAAAGGCTTTCCTGGAAGTCGTGATGAAGCATAGCGAGCAGGAATTATAATACTAAAGTTACTTTTCACTATTTATATTTTTCCAATTCATTTTCACTAATTTCTCTAGCTTCATTCTCAATCATAATTGGAATATCATCACGTATTGGATATGCAAGTCGAGCTGATTTTGAAATTAATTCTTGATTTTCTTTGTCGTATATTAATGGTCCTTTTGTTATCGGACAAACTAATATATCTAATAATTTTTTATCCATCTTTTAATTTTCCTAAAATTTTATTCAAATTAGCTATAAATGATTCAGATAATTTAACTGAGATTGGTTGGTACCAACAATTCTCGTTAACATAATCAAAGCATTTTACTGCATCTTTCTCTGTCATTACTACAGGTAAGTTATCATTAAATTTTATGTCACTTTCGTTAAATATATGATGATCCGGATATTCATGAATTAATAACTCAAAGTTTTTAGATCGCAGGAAAGAAAAAAAATTTTCGGGATTAGAAATTCCTGAAATTGCATGTATTTTTTTAGAATTTAGACCAGATATAGGCATTGTTTTTTCGGGATTATTTAATGAGACAAGGTCATTATATATATATTCCATTTTATATTCATATTTCTTTGCATGGTATTTGCTTACAACCAAATCTACGGAATCTAGACGGTCTTTTAACTCTCTTAATGGTCCCGCTGGAATACAATGACCATTTCCAAATCGACGTTGGCCATCAATAACAGCTATTTCAATATCTCTTCCAAGTGAGTAATGCTGTAATCCATCATCACTAATAACCAGATTGCAATTATGCTTTTCAATAATTTCTTTTGCAGCATTAACGCGGTCTCTGCCTACTATAACTGGACAATTTGTATTTCTTTTTATTAGCAGCGGTTCATCTCCTACTAATACTGGACTATCATTTATTGTGACTAATTTTGTTGCTGACGTGTATTTTCCCTTATAGCCCCTGCTAATAATGCCTGGAGAATATCCTAATTTTTTATAATAAGACGCAAGCCATATAACGAGTGGTGTTTTACCTGTACCACCGATAGTAATATTTCCAACAACAATTATCGGGGTGTTAGGCTTATTAGTTGAAAATAAACCAATTTGATAGAATATTTTTCTTAATTTAATTAAGAAAATATAGATAAAACTAAATGGAATAAGAGGCAAACCAAATATATTCTTAGAATACCAGATTCTATCAATCAATATTTTAGAAAAAAGATTAAGCACTATTATTCTATAGATTAATTAGAAATTAACTTTCAATCTTCTAAGATTTGAGTTGCAAAAGTTATCTTTAATAGATCTAATTGTCGAAGAGCATCTAGTAATTGGATAACAGATTGGTGTTTAACATTTGCATCAGCGCTAATAACAATAGGAGGATCCTCTATTGTATCAATTTTAGATATTGATTTTTTGATAGTTTCAAATTCTGAATTTGTTAGAACTTTTCCATTTATATAAATATTCCCATCAACATCAAGTCCGATATTAATAATATCTGACTTTACTACAGCTACTTCATTTGTAGCAGTTGGTAGGGTAATGCTTATTTCAGATTCATGCTTGAATGTAGTTGAGACCATAAAAAAAATGAGCAATAAAAATACTACGTCAATTAGTGGAGTTATATCGAGGGTCAGTTCTTCTTTATTTTTTATTTTAAAATTCATTGTTAACTGATTATTTTTGTATATCTTTTTCTCTGATGCCATGCATAACTTCAACCATTTTCAGCGCTTCTTGTTCCATTGTCACGACAAGATCATCAACCTTCTCACGAAAATATCGATAAAACATCAAGCTCGGGATTGCAACAGATAAACCTGCAGCTGTAGTTAGAAGAGCCTCGGATATTCCTTCCGACAGAACACTCGGATCACCAATACCTTGAGATGTAATTACAGTAAATACTTTTATCATCCCTATTACTGTTCCCAATAACCCCAGAAGAGGGGTAATCGAGGATATCGTTCCCAGAGTATTTAAAAAACGCTCTAGGCTATGAGCCACAAGCCTACCAACTTCCTCAATACTTTCCTTCATTACTTCTCTTGAATGCTTACGATTTAGTAATCCGGCTGCCAGAATCATTCCTAGCGGTGAGTTTTGACGCAATGCCTGAATTCGTTTTGAATCAAGTTTATCTGATTTATGCCATTGCCATACGTTTGCAACTAAATTAGGTGGGGCTATCTTGCTTTCTCTTAAAGACCAAAATCTCTCTGAAATAATCGCCATAGATATGATGGAGCAGGCTATAATCGGCCACATCAAAAAACCGCCAGCATGTATTAATTCAAACACAGTATGTACCTCGGTAATTAAAATTATTATTCTATCAATAAATTGAGACAGCTAGCTATAATCAATAAAATTTTTTCAATGTCTATTAATAATAGCCACTATAGCTATAATGACCCGCATAATTAAACTACAAATTCAAAAAAAAATGACTCTCAAAGATCTGCTTAAGCGCTTCACCCCTGATAAAGAAAAAATTCTAAGGGGTAACTCAATACGTTTCTTCTCTAATTATTTGCACGATCCGCATATATGGCATTTCCACAGACGATCGGTTGCAACTGGTGCGGGGATTGGAATATTTTGCGCTTTTATTCCTTTGCCCATCCAAACGATATCTGCAATAGCTCTTGCTATTCTTTTTCGCGTAAATTTACCAATAAGTATACTTTTTTCATTGGTATCGAACCCCCTCACAATACCATTTATCTTTCTCTCCAGCTATAAGGCAGGCTTGATGATTCTTGGGATCGAAGGTAGCAATATTGAGCAAATCATTCATAGCAATGCAACAATCTTTGAGTGGTTTAGTAATAAATTTATACATATTTGGGAGCCATTTGTAATTGGTTGCTTTGCTTTAGGTCTAATCTGTGCAGTTCTCACTTATTTGTTAATAAGACTGATATGGAGGTTTGCCACAATAAAAAAGTGGGATGGTCGACGTAAAAATAAACATATCCTATAAATCATACAATTTCCCTTCTTTTAGCTCAAAAACACGATCGGCTTGTTTTGAAAGCTCTAGATTATGTGTAACCATAATTAAACTGCTGCCTAAATTTTTATTTAAGCTAATTATTAATTCAAATACCTCGTGTGCTGATTTTTCATCCAGATTACCTGTTGGCTCATCAGCAAGTATACATTTTGGATTAGTAACCAATGCTCTTGCAATCGCAGTTCTTTGCCGCTCTCCACCAGACAACTCTCCTGGTTTATGCTGAAGACGTTCAGATAGTCCAACGCTACATAATAATTCTTTCGCTTTTTTCTCAGCAGTTACTCTTGAGTCCCGTCTAATTAGTAGTGGTAATGCGACATTTTCGACTGCTGTAAATTCAGGTAATAGGTGATGGAATTGATAAATGAAACCGAGATACTTATTTCGCAACACCCCTCTTTCTGCATCATTAAGTTTATTAATATTTTGGTTGTTAATTAAAATATTTCCGCTATCTGGAACATCTAGTCCGCCAAGTAAGTGAAGTAATGTACTTTTTCCCGAGCCTGAACTTCCAATAATTGCTATTGTTTCATTTTTATTAACAGAAAATTCAAGACCTTTTAAAACGCCAACATTTAGCGGTCCTTCATTAAAAGATTTTTTTATATTATTAGCTGTAAGTAACGTATTATTCATAACGCAATGCTTCAGCTGGTAATATTTTTGCCGCTCGAAGAGCAGGATAAATAGTGGCAAGTAAACACAAAACAAAAGAAACTAGGCTCACTAATATAACATCATTCCAATGCATATCAGATGGCAGATCGCTTATATAGTAAACATCAGGTGAAAGAAATTTAAAACCGAGAATTTTTTCTAACGCCGGAACTAATGTTTCTATATTCAATGCCATCCATACACCTCCCAGAACACCAATCATAATTCCGATAATCCCGATAACTACACCCTGAATTATAAATATCTTTAATATACTTCTCGGGCTTGCGCCCAGTGTTCTAAGAACAGCAATATCAGATTGCTTATCAGAAACAGCCATTACTAAAGTAGAGATAATGTTAAATGCGGCAACTGCCACAATTAATGTCAATATTACAAACATTACCGTTTTTTCTGTTTTTAATGCACGGAAGAAATTTGAATGCCTTTGAGTCCAATCTATTACCCTATAATTATTTGATAAATTACTAGCTATTTCCCTACTTATACGTGGCGCCTTTAATATATTATTAGTTTTTAATCTAATGCCTGTTGGATTTTTCTTTTTAAATAATTTTAATGAATCATCCATATGTATCAGTGCTAAGCCACTATCAAATTCATGCATCCCTACTTCAAAAATAGCAACTAATTTAAATCTTTTAATTCTTGGCATAATGCCAGCAGGAGTTAAGTTTGCCTGTGGTGCTACCAATGTTACTTTATCTCCAATTTGTAGACCAAGCTTTCTAACTAATTCGCTACCTAATACGATATTAAATTTACCTGACTCTAACTCTGTCAAACTACCTTTAATAATCTTCTCGGCAACAACAGCAACTTTAGTCTCCTCATCAGGTAAAATACCCCTTATAATAGCCCCGTTAACTATTTTATCTTTTGTTAGCATTCCCTCTGCATGAACATATGGTGCCGCACCTTCTATGTCTGAATAATTTTTAATTTCTTCAATTATTGTGTTCCAATTCTTTAAACCATTTGAGTCCTCAATTACTGCGTGAGATGCCATACCCAGTATTCTGTCCTTTAATTCTTTTTCAAATCCATTCATCACAGAGATTACTGTTATTAATGCTGCCACTCCCAGTGCCACACCAATTATTGATGACATAGAAATGAATGAAATGAAATGATTTCGTCTGCGAGCACGAACATAGCGTAGTCCAATCATGGTTTCATATTGAGATATCATAATTTGCATTATAAGGGGGTTATATAAAGCATGAAACTAAAATAAAATAATAAAAAATTGAAAATACACCCATTTTATAATGAATTATAAGGTATGCTAGTTTTAGTAACTAATGATAAAAAATATAACATGAAAATCTTAGCCATTGAAACAGCAACTGAAGCCTGCTCAGCAGCTATTAGTATTAATGACACTTGCATATATCGCTATGAGATAGCCCCAAGAAAACATTCAGAATTAATCCTACCTATGATTGATTCTCTCTTGAACGAGGCAAATATAAAAATAAATTCTTTCGATGGAATTGCATTTGGCAGAGGTCCTGGTGCATTCACGGGTGTGCGAATTGCTATTAGTGTAGCTCAAGGTCTTGCTTGTCCTCATGATATCCCTTTAATTCCAATATCTACATTAGCAGCATTAGCCCAGCAATATTCAAAGGAAAATAATTATATAGCTACTGCAATAGATGCGCGCATGAATGAAATTTATTGGGGGCTGTATAAAAAAAGTAATAAAAATATAATGAAAGCAATAATTAAAGAGAAGGTCTGTTTACCTCAAGATATAACATCGCCCTCCAAAAATAATTGGCTTGGTGTAGGCTCTGGATGGCAAAACTACAGCGAAGAAATTAAATCGAAATTTAAAAGTAATATAATTGGTATAAAAAATGACACATACCCTGATGCAAAAAGTATCCTTGAATTAGCAAAAATCGATTACCAAGAAAGTAAATTTATTTCGCCTGAAAAGGCTTCACCTGTTTATTTGAGAGATAATGTAGCAACAAAAAAAAGAGGTTAATCTTTTGCTCGACTTACATATTCGCCCGTTCTTGTATCTATTTTAAGTAATTCACCATTATCAATAAATAGTGGGACCTTAACAATGGTACCTGTTTCTAGAGTGGCAGGCTTTGTTCCGCCCTGTGCCGTATCCCCCCTTACTCCGGGGTCAGTGTTTTTAATTTTCAACGTAACAAAATTTGGAGGAGCGACAGATAATGGAATTTCATTCCACAGAGTAACGAAGCACATTTCTTCCCCTACTATCCATTCTTTAGCGTTTGTCATTGCTTCAACATCAGCAGCATATTGTTCGAAGGTGTTCTGATCCATAAAGTACCAATTATCATTATCGTTATAAAGATATTGCATCTCTAGTTCAATAATATCTGCTGCCTCAAGTGACTCACCTGATTTATATGTTTTTTCTAAAACACGTTTCGTTTTTAGATTTCTTATTTTAATTCGATTAAAAGCCTGTCCTTTACCAGGTTTTACAAATTCGTTATCTAAAATTGTGCATGGATCGCCATCAATAAGAACTTTGAGTCCAGGTTTAAATTCACTTGTGCTATAAGCCACTTCAATATCTCCTTATTCATTATCTTTTTTTAATAATCATACGATCTCGGATGTAATTCTAGTGACATTACGATATCCTCGTTTCAGCATGTTTCCCCTCCTTCCACGCTCACCAATATAATACTCTTGTTCATTTTCTTTCATTATTGTGCGTCTTTTATCCGTATGAATAATTAAATTATCTGTTTCTCCCATTGTTGTTATTGCAACAACATACTCTTCTCTGGATTTAAATTTTGCAGGTGGAATTTGAATTATTTTTAGCCCCTTTCCTTTTGGCAGTAGAGTTAGCTCAGAGATTGGAAACATTAACATTCTTCCAATTGAAGTTACAGCAGCAACCCAATCATTTTTAATATCATTAACTTTTGATGGCAATAAAACATTTGCATTATTTGGTACCTTCAAAATTGCTTTACCATTTCTATTTTTTGTATATACATCTTCAAGCTTAATCATGAAACCATAGCCACTATCAGTTGCTAATAAATAAATCGTATCTTCATTGCCAGTCATGACTCCGTCAAAACTAACCCCATCTGGAGGGTTGAGTCGCGCCGATACAGGCTCACCATAACTACGCGCAGATGGTAGTGTATGAGAAGGTAATGAGTAACAGCGCCCTTTTGAATCAAGAAATACCGCAAGCTGATTCATCTTACCGTATGCAATTTGCTTAAATCCATCACCACTCTTATAGTTTAGTGTATCAGGATCGATATCATGCCCTTTGCCAGATCGGACCCAACCTTTATTTGAAAGTATTATAGATAATGGTTCAGAGCTAATTAAACTATTTTCATCGATTGTCTTAGCTTCTATAGCTTCCTTTATAGGAGATTGTCTTTGATCTCCAAATAATTCCGCATCATTTTTTATTTCTTTTTTAATCAGTGTTTTTAATCGTTGTTTTGAACCTAAAATAAGTTCTATTTCCTTTTTTTCTTTTTTTAATTGAGCTAGTTCTGATTTAATTTTAATTTCTTCAAGTTTAGCTAGTTTTCTTAATTTTAATTCTAAAATAGCATTTACTTGTATTTCACTAAGTTTAAATTTTTTAATAAGAATTTTTTTAGGATTATCTTCATTTCTTATTATAATAATAATTTTATCTAAATTTAGATATGCAATTATTAATCCATTTAAAATATGAATTAAGGAAACAATATTATCTAATCTATATTGTAATTTTTTGCGAACTGTTTCAATTCTATAATCAAGCCATTCCTTTAAAATAACTTTTAAATCTTTAACTTGTGGTTTGCCATTTATACCAATGATGTTTAGGTTGACTCTGTAACTTTTCTCAAGATCTGTCGTAGCGAATAGATGAAGCATTAATTCTTCTAAATCAACTCGATTTGAATGTGGCACTAAAATTAGTCTTGTCGGATTTTCATGATCCGACTCATCTCGCAAATCATCAAGTAGGGGTAATTTTTTAGATTGCATTTGCGAGGCAACTTGTTCCAAGATTTTACTTCCAGAGCTTTGATAGGGTAAATCTGTAATAACAATATTTCCCTCCTCTTCTTGCCAGACAGCTCTCATTTTTATTGAACCATGACCAGTTTTATAAATATCTCTTATAGATGATTTTGAGCTAATGATTTCTGCGTTTGTTGGAAAGTCAGGGCCTTTTATATGCTGACATAATTCGGAAACCGTACTTTTAGGCTTATCAAGCAGCCTAATACATGCTGTGCTTACCTCTCTTAAATTATGCGGAGGTATATCAGTTGCCATACCGACTGCTATACCAGTTGTTCCATTCAACAGAATATTTGGTAATCTCGCAGGTAATAATTTTGGCTCTTGAAGAGTTCCATCAAAATTAGGCAGCCAATCAACAGTCCCTTTCTCTACTTCACCGAGTAATATATCGGCATAATTAGTCAATTTTGATTCGGTATATCGCATAGCAGCAAATGATTTTGGATCATCCATTGAGCCCCAGTTTCCTTGGCCATTAATCAATGGGTAACGATAAGAGAAGTTCTGAGCCATTAACACCATTGCTTCATAGCATGCTGAGTCGCCGTGAGGATGGAACTTACCTATCACATCCCCAACAGTACGCGCTGATTTTTTAAATTTTGA
>NZJM01000015.1 GCA_002692205.1 Legionellales bacterium
AAAAACTACAATATTTGCTACAACCTTCCATTATAGACACAAAAGCAGTCGGCCCATTAGCACTGGGTTTTGGCAAACAATCGAATTTTTCTATTTTAGGGAACGATATATCAACAATTGGTTTTTTATTGGTTATCACATCATCATACATTTGTGGTAGCCGATGCAAAGTCTGAGGACCAAATACAAGGTCTACAAAAGGCGCACGCTCAATGATTGCATTTCCCTCCTGGCTTGCCACACAACCACCAACACCTATCACCATCTCAGGATCCTGTTTTTTTAAAAGCCGCCATCTACCTAATTGTGAAAACACCTTTTCTTGTGCCTTTTCACGAATAGAACAAGTGTTCAAAAGCACTAAATTAGCCTTTTCTGGGTCATCTGTTCTAGTCATTTTATGCGCAGCTATCAATGAATCAGCCATACGCGCTGAGTCATATTCATTCATCTGACAACCTAATGTTTTTATGTAAAATTTCTTACCCATACGTATAAAATCTTTAAATAAATAGGGTGGCTAAATTACACTTTTCAAGCTTTTATTTCCAGCCAAAATACAGTAAATGAGTATCTAAATGCCACTTTTAAGCATAATATTAATGACATTAAATTTATCTACGCCGCTAATTTTAATTATTTTTTTTGCTATATATATAATTATTCATGTAAATTTACTATCATTATTCAAAATCGTTATAATTTTTTTATTAGTATTTTTCAATCGTTTATTTCAAATAAATATATATATAAATCAGGTATTAAACAAAAATAAAGATAATATGAGAGTTAATAAAAGTCTTAAAATAATATTCTTTTTATATTTCATTTCATGTCAGGTTAGCGCAGAAAATGAGGTACTAAATTCAGCTGTTTCAGATGTTGATTATACTTTCAATTCAGCATCATTTCCCGAAGAAGATAATTTAATAAAACAGGATCAGAATTATGAAAACAAAAAAAATAATTTTTTTATTGATGCTATTAATTCTTCTCTAAAACTTATAATAAATTTTGATGCTAGTCTTTTATATGTAGTTACAACTTCATTAAAAATATCATTTATCGCCGTCTTAATTGCATCTTTAATAGGCGTACCCTTAGGCATTATTGTGGCTCTCAATAATTTTACTGGCAAAAATTTTTTATTGACATGTCTAAATACATTAATGGCAGTACCCACTGTTGTTATTGGATTAGTACTATATGGAATTTTAAATCGTCAAGGCTTATTAGGTGAGATGGCTTTACTATATACACCTGTTGCCATAATAATTGGCCAATGTTTTCTAGTTACTCCAATTATATGGAATCTGAGTGTTAGCGCCATTACTGGTTCGGACATAAGATTGAAACATGCTTGCACATTACTTGGCGCTTCTCAGATTCAGCAAATTTTTATATATTTAAGCGAGACTAGATTTGCATTAATGACTGCTGTTGCTATTGGTTTCGGCCGAGCGATAGGTGAAGTAGGTATTGCTATGATATTAGGAGGTAATATAGAGGGGTTCACGCGCACTATGACTACAGCTATTGCATTAGAAACAAATAAAGGAACTTTCGATTTTGCATTAGCACTCGGATTTATGCTTTTATTTGTAGCGTTTTTTGTAAATATAATACTTCATTATTTCCAATCAAAATCAAAATGAAATATTTATATAGATTAGAGGGTATTGTATACAGTTATCAAAGTGGTTTTTCTTTGAATAATATAAATATTGAAATTGAAAAATCAAAAATTATAGGACTTGTAGGACCAAATGGTTCGGGTAAAACTACATTATTAAATATTCTCTCTTTTCTAGATTTTCCACATTCTGGTGATCTACTTTATAATAATATTCTATTAAGAAGGAATAATTTCAGTCACCTAAGAAAAAATATCGCTTATGTACAACAATATCCCTATATTTTCAAAGGGACTGTTTATGATAATGTTGAAATAGGATTAAAAATAAGCCATATAAATACAGAAAAAAGAGCTAAAGCAGTAACTGAAATTTTATCACTTTTTAACATAGAATACCTATCAAATAGATTAGCCAATACATTATCGGGCGGTGAAGCTAAAAAGGTGGCAGTCGCACAGGCAATGGTTCTCAACCCAGATGTATTAATTATGGATGAGCCATTTTCAAATTTAGATGATAATTCAGTTTCAGATTTACAAGATATAATTTTAAGTTTAAAAAGTAATTTAAATAAAACTATAATATTAACAACGCATGATCAGATAATTTCACAAAGGATTGCAGATCATGTATATACTATTATAGATGGGAAATTATTCCCCGCACATTTGGTCAACTTGTACAATGGAGAATATATTAAGCATTCTACATCATTTAATACTGGTAAAATTTTAATAAATCTTGCTGGCGGTATAGAAAAAGCTGATTATGTAGCTATCGACCCAACTCAAATAGTATTATCACACAGCAACCTTAATTCAAGCATGCGAAACAGTTTTAATGGAAAAATAGTATCCATGGTAGAGGAAGATAGCAATATTAAATTAAATATTGATATAGAGGAGAAAATACAAGCTATAATTACTATGAAAGCTTTTGAAGAATTGGGGTTATCGTTGGGACAAAATGTATGGGTAAGTTTTAAAAGCACATCGGTAGCTGCATTTTAATTTTAATTAGATCAAATGAAATTAATCATATCGATAATTTTTCTTTATTTTCCCGTGCTTGTTAGCGCGGAAAGATTTTATATGGGAAAAAATTTACTCGATTACTGTGATAATTGTGTAAATTCAATAAATGTAACAGCTAGTAGCGCGTGCGCATCCTGTCTATCAGATATCATATTAATACAAAAAATTCATGTTAAATCCGGAATGATGGAACCTAAGGCATGTATAGAATCAGAAATAAATATCAGGCAGTTAAGTTTAGCAACTAAAGAATATATTTGGAAAAATCCAGATAGTTTAAAAAAATATTCTCCCGATTTAATTGCTGATTCACTAGAACGAAACTATCCTTGCAATTGAGTAGGTCTCATATTTTTACTTATGATTGTTTTGAATATCTTCTTTTATGTCTTCATGATCCCCAACTATTATATGGTGCTCACTTTTAACAACCCATTTTTCTAGAAAGGGGATGGCAATGAAAGGCACTATACCGCCTATCGCGATACCAACCATTGCGAATCTAAGGTGCGGGTCAAATATAGAAGCTATTATATCAGCTACTACGTGAGATAAGGCAGCACCGATAATTCCTGCAATATAACCATTACTTATGAGTTTTAAAAATCGGTTTATACTGAATCCAGTATAATAGCCAATTAACATAATGCTTGTATGAGTAAAACCGAAAACCAATCCTTGCACATAGATACCTTGTCCAGATACCCAGCCTTCTAAAATATGTTCCATAAAACCTCCATAAGATAATAATATAACATATAATAGATTTTCTTCAGTACAATTTCATTTAACATAAGGTCATAAGAAAATAATAACATGCTAAATTTTGATTCAATTATGCTTTTTTTTTAAGAATAAAATGAATATACTTTTTTAGGGCAGAATTTTAAGAAAGAATAAGGAAAATATTAGTTTTACTGTAGAAGGCGGTAGCACAGTTAAAATATAAAATCTTTCGTAATAGGTAAAAAATTATGAAAAAAAATGATAATTTAATTAGCGGAGTATACAGAATTGCAGTTTTATTGCCGTGTTTTAATGAAGAGGCAACAGTAGCTAATGTTGTTAAGGATTTTAAGCGATATATTCCAGAAGCTTTGATTTATGTATATGATAATAATTCATCTGATAATACAATTAGAGAAGCAAAGGAAGCTGGTGCAATTGTCAGGTGTGAGCCATCACGAGGAAAAGGCAATGTTGTAAGAAGAATGTTTGCTGATATCGAAGCTGATATTTTTATTATGTCAGACGGAGACGGTACATATGATATATCTACTTCACCAGCTTTAGTTCAACAGTTGATAGATGAACAACTCGATATGATTGTCGGGATAAGGGTTCCAGAGGAAGGTGCGCACAGGAAAGGGCATAGTTTTGGTAATTTTATTTTTAATAAAATAATATTATTTATATTCGAAGATAGATATACAGATGTATTTTCAGGCTATCGCATATTTTCTAAGCGTTTTGTTAAAACATTCCCGACTTTAAGTAAAGGTTTTGAAGTTGAAACAGAGATATGTATTCATGCCTTAGATCTCAATATTCCTTTGAAAGAAGTTCCTGTACGTTATAGTAAACGGGTTATTGGGTCTGAAAGTAAGCTAAGAACATTTTCTGATGGGTTTTTAATTTTACGAACAATTATTAATATGTTTAAGGAAGTTAAACCATTTACCTTTTTTAATATCATTTCAGCTATTTTAATGATAACAGCATTCTTTATTAGTTACCCCCTTGTGATTACTTGGATTGAAACTGGCTTGGTTCCACGAATTCCAACAGCAATCATAGTTATGGGGCTAGTTGTATTATCTTTTATTTGTCTGACATGCGGATTAATTCTCGATTGTGTTGCACGCGGAAGAAAAGAAGCTAAAAGACTATGTTATCTTACATTTCCGATTGTTTCTAAATAAGTAATCCTATGATAGATCTAGGTTTCTTAAAAAATGAAAATACAATCGTTTATATACTGTTTTTTTCGTTAATCTTAAGATTAATAGCTTTAGTTTTTTTGCCAGATCAAAATTTTCCAGATGCTATGTCTTACGAGGATCATGGTATTTGGTTATTTAAGGAAGGTATTTTCCCTGCGGACGTCTATATGCCGTTATATCCTATATGGACTTATATAACAGGCGGTGGCATTACATTAAGAGTAGCTGATATCGTATTATCTGTGATGACAGTATGGTTAGTTTGGAAGATAAGTTACACATTATTCAATAGTAGTAAGCTTGCCTCTCTATCTGCATTAGCAGCTGCCATATGGCCGCACTTTATATTCTACTCAGTCAGTGGGCTTACGGAAACAGCTTATACTTTCATAATTTGCTTTTCATTTTATTTGCTTTACCGCTCTAGTTATAAGCTAGCAATTATTTTTTTAGTTACATCAATTTTAATAAGACCTACATTAGAGCCTTTTATCCCTATTCTTTTATTTAGTTTTATGTTCTTTATCCATAGATTGCCAGGAAAAATTATTGTAAAAAATTTATGTTTTTTTGGATTAGTATATTTATGCATTATGTCACCTTGGTGGATTTTTCAGTATGAAAAATATGATGACTTTGTTCGACTTAATTTAGGCGCAGGACATATACTTTATTCTGGGAACAATATTCATAATAAAACTGGAGGAGGAATAGGGGGTGGAGTAGATGTTGATTTTTCTGATTTTAGATACATGAAAGATATGCCTATAGAAAGAAACCGTGCAATGAAAGAGGAAGCAATAAACTTCATTAAAAATAACCCAGGGTCATTTGTAAACCTCATGGGTAAAAAGTTTGTTAGATTTTGGCGGTTATGGCCATATGCTGATGAATATAATAAACCCCATTTTATTATTATATCTTTATTAAGTTATGGGCTAATGTTATTTGCATTTATTCATTTTTTATTATTTTTTGTAATTAAAAATTGGAGGATACATGTACCAATAATTTTATTTATTATTTTTTTAACACTTGTTCATATTATTACAATTGGATCAATTAGATATAGATTTCCAATTGAGCCTTTTATTATCATCTATGGGTGTTATTCTATTTCGCGATTTCTAGAAAAATATTGCGGTATTTTTTGGAAAAATTATCGCTAGTGAATAGATTTTCAAGAATGGTGGCTATGGGTAGACTTGAACTACCGACCTCGGCGTTATGAGTGCCGCGCTCTAACCAGCTGAGCTACATAGCCATGGTATTATTCTTTTTGAAATAATAATCGGAGTGCGATTTTCTTTTTTCTTTTCGCTGTTGTCAAGAATCTAATTATAAATATTAAATGAATACAATTGGTAATTTTTTCTATTTTTCACGTTTTCCAAAAATTACCATTGTTTTTCCTGAAACCGATATTAAGTGATCTTCCTCTAGACTCTTTAATACGCGCCCAACCATTTCGCGAGAACACCCAACAATTCTACCCAATTCTTGTCTTGTTATACTAATTTGCATCCCATCTGGATGTGTAATTGCATCTGGGCTACTACATAGGTCTAACAAGGTTTTTGCAACACGCCCCTTTACATCTGTAAAAGCAAGGTCACTTACCTTGCGACTTGTGCGTCTGAGACGTATAGCTAATTGTGAGGCAATTAAAAACATTAAATCAGGAAAGATCTCAGTTAAATTTTGTAATTTTTCATAGCTAATTGTAGCAATCTCTGATTTTGGTTTAGCTCTTACAGATGCCGTGCGGCTGTGTTCATCGCCAAACATACCAATTTCACCGAAAAACTCACCAGGATTTAGATACGCGAGAACAATCTCGTTACCTTTCGTATCTTCAATTACAACAGTGACAGAGCCACTTATTATGTAATATAAGTCTTTAGATGGGTCGCCTTCCCTAATAATTAACTGCTTTGTTGAGTAGGTATTAACTTCGCAATGTTCAAGAAAGCGTGAGATTACTTTACTTTTTTCAGTGGTTGCCTGAGTTGCCATGTATCATTCCCAAATAAATCATAATTCCTATTTGAGTGATAACTATGTTACTCTTTTTCCATAAAATCAACTGCTTGAGGTATATAAATTGAATATTAATGTAAGTTGGGCTGGTGAGGCCCTATTTGTGGGAGAAACAGCTTCGGGTCATAAAATTCTTATGGACGGCCCTCCTGAGGGAGGAGGCCATGACCTTGGGCCACGACCCATGGAAATGCTGTTATTAGGAACTGGTTCATGTAGTTCTTATGACGTTATTTCAATACTAAAAAAATCACGTCAAAATGTTACTGCATGTGAAGTTGAAATAAGTTCATCTCGTGCTGAAAGCGAACCCAAAGTATTTACGAGTATTCATATTCATTTCAAAGTAACTGGTGTTTCATTGAAAGAAAAACAGGTTGAGCGAGCTGTTTCATTATCTGCTGAAAAATATTGTTCTGCTTCAATTATGTTAGGTGCTAGCGCAAAAATTACGCATACATTTGAAATTATAGATAAATGACTAAGATATTATAGACAAACTATATTTTTTTTGGATTTTCAGCTCGTTTTATATAAAAACTGTATATACCATTGGTTAAATCAAATTTTATGATCTCGTGGTTTGTTCTAGCGCAATATGCTTCAAAATCAATTTTTGAATGAGGATCTGTTGCCTCAACAAATAAGATTTTTTTCACCGACATTTTATTTAGTAAGACTTTAGTCTTAAGTATTGGTAATGGGCAATTTAATCCTTTTGCATCAAGATAATTGTCGAACTCAATTCGATTTTTTATTTTTTCATCTGACAAATTTCACTGACCTTTATCGATAGTTACACTTTTCTTTTTTTACTTGCCTTTGCAAAAGTTTCGATTAATTCAATTGTATTTTCCCATCCGAGGCAGGCATCTGTAATGCTTTGGCCATAAATAAGCTCATGACCAGGTTTTACATCTTGTCTACCTGCAACCAAATGACTTTCAATCATTACACCAATTATTCTGTTATCACCACCCCTAACTTGTTTAGCAACTTCGTTACCTACTTCAATTTGTGCATCATACTCTTTTCGACTATTTGCATGACTGAGATCAATCATTACATTTGCAACAAGTTTTGCTGCCTCTAATTCATCAGATACTTTATTTATATGATTGGCATCATAGTTTGGTTCTTTGCCACCTCGCAAAATTATATGTGTATCTGGGTTTCCTTGAGTCGTAACGATCGCTGCATTACCACCATCTTTTCGAATGGATAGAAAATGATGAGGTCTTGTAGCCGCATTTATTGCATCTACCGCAATCTTTGTGGTTCCATATGTCCCGTTTTTAAATCCAACCGGGCAAGATAGCCCCGATGCCAGCTCTCGATGAACTTGACTCTCAGTTGTTCTAGCACCAATAGCTCCCCAGCTTATCAAATCAGTAACATATTGTGGTGTAATTAAATCTAGATATTCTGTTCCTGCCGGCACACCCATTTCGTTAAGATCTAAAAGCAGTTTTCTTGCTAGCCGTAATCCTTTATTAATATTAAAACTATTGTCTAATGAAGGATCATTGATAAGTCCTTTCCAACCAACTGTAGTTCTTGGTTTTTCAAAGTAAACACGCATGATAATCAGAAGATCTTCGGAGTACTTTTCAATTAAGGGTTTTAATTTGGAAGCATACTCTTTTGCAGCTGAAACATCATGAATTGAGCATGGCCCGGTTATCACAATTAATCTTTTATCATTCCCATGTAAAATGTTATGAATTGCATCACGTGTCAAAGCTGTAGTTTTTGCAGCCTGTTCAGTAATAGGAATTTCTTTACATACCTCAAGCGGTGTTGTAACAGCTTTAATTGATTCAATTCTTAAATCATCGGTTTTATAATTCATAATAAAATTTTCTTCTGTTAGTTAAAATTTTTTAACCTGGCGGCCAGTTAAAATCACGACCTGCGAGTATGTGTATATGTAGATGAAAGACAGTTTGACCCGCATCCTCCCCATTATTTACAACTAATCTAAAAGCCTCACCGTAGCCTTGTTCTTTTGCGATATCCCCTGCCACAAGAAAAAGATGGCCTAGCAAATCTCTTTCACTTTTCGATGCATCACTAATTTTTTCTATTGGTTTTTTTGGTATAACCAGTATATGAAGTGGCGCATGGGGATTAATATCTTTAAAAGCGAGACATAAATCATCTTCGTAGACTATATCAGCTGCTATTTCACGGTTAATAATTTTTGTAAATAAAGTATCTGTCATTGCAATTTTCTAATCTTTATATTTGAATATAAGCGAGCAGCGATTATAGCGCTATATTATTATAAATTAAAAATTTTATTGGTTTATATTATAAGTTTATTTGACTTTTTCTTTACTTATTGGGTTATAGATGGTGTGAAACTAAATAATTAGAAATTGTGGATGGGATATGAGCCACTAAGCCTCTTGAAATTTAACTGTTTTACAAGCGTGTAATTATAGAGCTCCTCCGTGACTAGTTTATTATTTTTGGACAAGTGAGTATTTTTATTTTCCGAGTCAAGTGTATTGAAGGAGGAGATAATTGAGTAGGTAATTAGATTATTTGAAAATATTCTGCTCAATTCATTTTTTATGATTAAGTTTCTATATTTTTTTATTGCTAAAAAAATCTTTTCTGTAGTTAGTTTAGGCTGGTCCAGATGAATATGATGACCACTTTTATCAGCAAAATAATGAGTTGAATTATTACTTATATTCTCTAAGTCATATTGAAGTTTTGTCCATTGTTGCTCTCGTCGGTTTCCAAACACATTATTTGGCCAGACTCTTTTACCGCGAGTTATTATGATAGTTGGAAAATTGTATGATTCATTATGAGAACGTTCTGCTAGTTGAATCGCGCTAGTTTCCATATTTTCAAGTTCATTCAATAGAGTTCTGATAGATTTTTTTGTTGTCATTAATATATATGCAACCCTTTTATTCTCTTTAGGATAGTTAATTGACATAATCGGTTTTATTATATTTATACGTCGTCTTAAATTCTTTTTTTTATTTATTTTTTTTATTTTATTTTTTTTAAATTCTTCAGTTTTGAATTGCATGGGATGAGATGAATCTATTAGTACTAGGCCAGCAGTAAGCTTAGGATATTCGCTAGCAAAGTAACGCATATTAAAACCACCAAACGAATGACCAACCAATAAATAGGGCCCGGGTATATTTGCCTGAGTTAATAGAATTTTTAATTCCTTAGTAATACGAGCTGTTGTTCTGGGCTTAGGCCCGGTATCACTCCAGCCATAACCTGCGCGGTCATAGCTGCATACTTTGAAATTTTTATCGGCCAAGTTTTTTTGCACACTAGCCCATTCGAGAGAAAATCCACCAATTCCCGAGTCGAGAATAATCGTCGGTGCTCCTTCACCAATACAGTTGATATGTAAACGATGCGATCCAATATTAATTAGCTTACCTTTATAGAAAGGTTCGTTTGCTTCAACGCACGTTATGACTGAAGGAGTAGCGAGGATAAGCAGTAACAGAGAAAGTCTGAAATGCCATAGGTTTGATCTATTTGCATTGCAATTGAGCAAGCTCACAGTTGGCATGATAAATTACTATGAAGAATTTTGCTACATTAATTTTATTATATAAATCATATATATATAGAATTTTATACAGATGAGTAATTCAAAGATTATCGAAGATTGTTTACACTAATGATGATTTTCATTACTCTTCATAAGAATTATAAAAATAGTTTAAAAAAAGGAGAAAATTCGTGCCAAAGGCCTGGGTATTAATGCCTGTATTGTTTCTAGTTAGTTTAAAATCTTTAGCAATAGAGCCCATACTAGATCAACAAGCGACACTTTATTTTAATATGTCTTTTGATGCTGGTTATAAAAAAACATTGGTGAGTAATTATGGTTTGAGATTTGATAGAGGTTTGATTCAACCAGATAGCGTAATGACAATAAACCAATTAACCACAAAGTCAGCAATATTTGATTTACAACTTAATAAATATGGTATCAAAGCTATAGAATTAAATGGAATTAATTACATCGATGATAATTATATATATAACGCTACTGAAGCTGATACTGAAGTAGTGACAGAAAATGCAGAAGAGACTGTAGACGAGCCTAAAAAGAAAACAAAAGGATTAACACATTACATTAACAAGGCTCCAACAGGTGTACTAATAGGAATTATTATAGGTGTTGTCGCGCTTGTGGATAGTACTTCCTCTGGAAAATAATCAGAAATAAAAAGATTTCATTACTTTGTAAAAACAGTTAAATGGAGACTATTATGTCATTAAGAATAAATGATGAAGCACCGAATTTTACTGCTAAAACAACTCACGGAGAGATCGATTTCCATAATTGGATTGGAGATCAATGGGCAGTTTTGTTCTCACATCCAAAAGATTTTACTCCAGTTTGCACAACTGAACTTGGTTATATGGCAGGTCTTGAACCAGAATTTGAAAAAAGAAATTGTAAAATAATTGGTCTGAGTATTGACCCTGTAGAAAATCATAAAGAATGGGCTAAAGATATCGAGGAGACACAAGGACATGCAGTTAATTACCCTATGATTGGCGACAGTAAATTAGAGGTTGCTAAACTATATAATATGCTACCAGCTGATGAATCTGGGACGTCAGAAGGCAGAACAGCTATGAATAATGCAACCGTACGTTCTGTTTTTATTATAGGTCCAGATAGAAAAATAAAACTTATGTTAACTTACCCTATGACAACTGGTCGTAATTTTGATGAAATTTTACGCGTGCTGGATTCAATGCAATTAACAGGAAAGCATAAGGTGGCAACCCCAGTAAATTGGAAAAATGGCGATGACGTTATAATTATTCCAGCAGTATCAGATAAAGAGGCCGAAGAGATGTTCCCCAATGGCTGGGAGACAGTTAAGCCTTATTTGCGAAAGGTTAAACAGCCTAAATAGCTCTCTATGAAAGATCTGAATTATATGAATTACACACGCAATAAGAAAATTTTATTTTTTGTTTTGATTTTATGTACTCAAATAATATCATGCGCTAAAGAGACCAACCCAAAAAAAGCTTTTGATAGCGGTGATTATAAAACCTCATTTGATATATGGACAATACAAGCGAAACAGGGGAATGTAGAAGCACAAAATTATATTGGTATACATTATTACGTCGGATTAGGCGTAGATAAAGACTACCAAAAAGCGTTTATGTGGTATGAAAAAGCTGCGAAAGCAGGTAATTTACATGCTCAACGTAATATTGCTGATATGTATAATTATGCCAGAGGTGTGAAAAAAGATATTTATTTGGCTTTTATGTGGTACTTCGCATCGTATCAACAAGGAAATGATAGAGCAAAATCTCAAATTGATAATATTATTGCATTAGGACAGATGTCACCAAATATGCAATTACACGCAAAGATTGCATCGAATGAGTATATAACTGATAAAGAAAATCATTTTAATAGCTATGATACTTACATTGAAAAATGAAAATGGCCTATAGTTGAAAGAGTTTACTTAATTATTTTTGACTCTAGATAAAACAGCACATCCTACGGTAGCATCGATTCCAGATTCGACATAACAAGCACTGATTTTATTTTTTTCGAGGATTTTACCAATATTGTACCCTCTACTATTGGAGGCAACCCAGGTTATGGTTTTATTATCAGGATGGATAATACCATAGAAATTTTTTGTTCCATCTGAATATGTAAAATGACCTTTAAATCTTCTATCAGTTTGTTCAGTAATTTTTACGTTTTTCTCCCAAGTTTTCATACCTTTCAATTCTGAGAATGTGTCATTTTTGCCACTCCACATGCCGATTAAATTTGGGATGTTTTCAGCATTTGTATTTTTAGTTATTGCTAAGAAAATTATAATAGTAATTGTAAGAAATTTTTTCATATTCAATATGTTTTAATATTATTTATAAATGTTATAGGATTTTTGTTTATGTTATTTGCAATCAATCATTAGAAAATATTTTTTAAACTATCGATATTGTGTCATACCTTCGACATTTAACCAATGATTTAAATGGTGGGCCCGGTAGGACTTGAACCTACGACCAATGGATTATGAGTCCACTGCTCTAACCAACTGAGCTACAGGCCCATAGACAAGTTACCTATGTATCAAGAAAAGTTTTTAGCTGATCTGATCGGGATGGATGTCTTAGCTTACGTAATGCTTTTGCCTCAATTTGCCTGATGCGTTCACGGGTAACATCAAATTGTTTACCTACTTCTTCAAGTGTGTGATCCGTATTCATATCAATACCGAAACGCATTCTAAGCACTTTAGCTTCACGCTGGGTAAGCCCTTCAAGCGCATCTATTGTAGTTCTTCGTAATCCCTCAAACCCGGCTGAGTCATTCGGTGACATTTGATTGGCATCCTCAATAAAATCTCCAAGATGGGAATCCTCATCATCGCCGATGGGTGTTTCCATGGAGATAGGTTCTTTTGCAATTTTTAATACTTTACGCACTTTATCTTCCGGTAATTCCATGCGCTCTGATAATTCTTCAGGTGTTGGTTCTCTTCCCATTTCTTGAAGAATTTGCCTAGAAATGCGATTCAATTTATTTATTGTCTCAATCATATGGACTGGTATTCGAATAGTACGAGCCTGATCAGCAATAGAGCGCGTGATTGCTTGGCGTATCCACCATGTAGCATAAGTCGAAAATTTATATCCACGACGATATTCAAATTTATCAACAGCTTTCATTAATCCGATATTTCCCTCTTGAATAAGATCGAGGAAAAGTAATCCTCGGTTTGTGTATTTTTTAGCAATAGATATTACTAGTCTTAAGTTAGCCTCAACCATCTCCTTTTTGGCTCGTCTTGCTTTTGCTTCACCAATTGATACTTTTCGATTAATTTCTTTCATTTCTGCTATATCAAGTATTGAATCACCGAATATTGAACCCAATTTTTGTTGGGCATCAGTTATCTCATTTTCATATTCCTTTAGTTTTTCTACATAATTAGCGTCACTTTTTAAAACAGTTTTTACCCATTTTGGGTTAGCTTCATTTCCAGAAAAGCTTTGAATGAATTCCTTTCTTGGCATCTTTGCATCTTTCACACAAAGCTTCATTATTTTGCGTTCATTAAATCTAATATGATCTATCAAATCTCGAAGATTTTCTGTTAGTAGATAAATAAATTTTGGAGATAAACGAAGTTCAAGAAACCATTGACTTAGATTATTTTCAATTGTTTTGGTTTTTGCATGATTTTTTCCATTACGCTTAATTGATTTAACAAATGTAGTGTGGAGTTTCTTAAGTTTTGTAATGTGATCTTTAAATTCTTCAGGTGTGAGAACCTCTTCCTCTTCCTCTTCCTCATTTTCTGCATCCTCAGGATTAATTTCGGTTGGGTTTGCTACCACAATACCTTCATCAGGATATTCTTCTGTATCATTAAACCCAACAATTACATCAGCTAATTTGATTTTTTCTTGAAGAATTGCATCATAGTATTCAAGCAATGTTATTACCGTACCCGGGTAACTTGATAATGATGCAAGTACTTGGTGTATGCCTTCTTCTATACGTTTGGCTATTTTTATTTCACCTTCTCGCGTCAGTAAATCCACTGTCCCCATTTCACGCATATACATTCTTACCGGGTCTGTTGTGCGACCAAATTCATTCTCCATATTGGCCAGAGCAGCAGCAGCCTCTGCTGCAGCATCCTCATCTGGTACATTTGCTGCGTCAGTTATTTGGTTGTCCGTATCAGGCGGCGACTCGTAAACTGTGATACCCATGTCATTTATCATGTTTACTATGTCTTCAATTTGCTCAGACTCAATAATCCCATCAGGTAGATGGTCGTTTACTTCTGCATAGGTTAGAAACCCCTGCTCCTTTCCTTTGGCGATGAGAACCTTGAGTTGCGATTTTTCGTCATTTTGGATTTTCTTTTCTGGTTTGTTCATATGATTTTGTAAGCTCAAATTCTTAATGATGATTAACTGATATCAGGTTATAGATGCTTGATTAGCTTAGATTTTTATTTTAGCACAACACTAAATCCTAGCATATCTGAGTAATCTACGCTAGATAATATTAAGAAAATATTCATTAATCCTCTGAAGATTTCTGCATTTCGCGGTATTTAGCCCTCTCTTCTTCTGTCAGTTCGATAGGACTTGTTTTTGTTTTGAACGTTTCAAATTTCTTTTGATGTGTATCAATTAGACCATCGATTGCATCCATGAATACTTCATTCGTGACGCCAATTTCCTTAAATTCCTCTTCATCCGATGCAAGCTCAAACAAACGCTTTTCAAATTTTGTATCACGCCAGTTTTCAAGAAGGCCTGCTAAGCTTATATCAGGATTTTTTTTAATAAGCTCTATCATTCCACATAAAAAATTTACACCTGGAGATTTTATAGCAGACAAAGAAATAGTATCAGTAACTTCAAGAGCAAGTTTTGGTTGGTGTAATAGACAGCGTATTAGCCAACGAATCTTTTCAATTCCTTTATTTTGATTAGCTGTTGTTATATTTTTATTAATTATTTTTTTATCAGATTTTTTAGATTTTGATAGTTGATTTTTTATATCTGTAATCTCATAGCGAGTAATTTTGCTCAGTTCCTTTATGATAATATCTTTATATGGATCTGAGGGTAGTTTCTCTAGAAAAGGCAATGTTTTATTAATCATTTCAGATCTTCCTTCAAGAATTTCCAGATTTATTTTCTGACTTAAGGAACTAAATAAAAATTTAGATAACGGCACTTGCATTATTGGGTTAATAAATGATTCTTTACCATTTTTTCGAACAAAGCTATCTGGGTCTTCATTATCTGGTAAAAATATAAAATATACTTGTCTTCCATTTTTTAGAAGTGGTAATGAATTTTCTAGAGCACGCCACGCCGCTTTTTTCCCCGCAGTATCTCCATCAAAACAAAATACAAGTTTATTTGTAATTCGTAACATTTTTTCTATATGCTCATGAGTTGCTGCCGTTCCAAGACTAGCTACGACATTTCTTATATCGAATTGCGCAAGAGCTATAACATCCATGTATCCCTCAACGATATATATTTCATGGAAATCTTTTAGTTTTTTTCTAGCTTGAGATAATCCGTATAGTTCTTGCCCTTTTTGAAAGATTGGTGTTTCAGGTGAATTCAAATACTTTGGATTATCATTGTTTAGTACTCTACCACCGAAACCAATTACACGATTACGTTGGTCTCGAATTGGAAATATAATACGATCTCTAAAACGATCATATTGACCTCCTCGGTCATTCTTAATGGTAACCCCAATGTCTAATAAGTTTTTTTTAGATTCATCTGATTTACCTAAGACAGGGACTAAGTTATCCCAACCAGGAGGGGCATAACCTAATTCAAACTCAGCTATGGTTTCTTTATTAATACCCCGTTTTTTTAAATATTTGCATGCTGTTTTTAAATTTTTACTATCATTCAATTGCTCACGATAAAATTTGTTGACTAATTCCATTAGTTGATACAAATTTTTAGATTGTTTATTCGTGTCCAATGAATTATTTGCATCACGAGGTACTTCCATACCAACACGAGAAGCTAGATCTTCAACTGCATCAATGAAACCCATATGCAGGTGTTCCATTAAGAACGTAATTGCTGTTCCACTCGCATTACAGCCAAAGCAATAATAAAATTGTTTTTCTTGGTTTACGCTGAACGATGGGGTTTTTTCGTCATGAAAAGGACAGCATGCTTTATGATTTCTGCCCGCCTTTTTTAAAGGAATATATGAATCAATAATATTGATAATATCAATACGAGCTAATAATTCGTTGATGAATTCTTGTGGTATCTTGCCAGCCATAGTCTAAATAGTATAAACAGCACCCGACAAATGTTCGACAGAAAAGAATAATAAAGAAAAGATTTCTTTTTAATTACTAAGTTTAGCCTTAATTAATCGGCTTACATGACCCATATCAGCACGTCCCTGGAGCTTATCTTTTAATAATGCCATAATTTTACCCATATCTTTCAGGGAATTGGCGCCCACTTCTGATATAGCATTCTCAATTAATGAATTTATATCATCATTGGACAATTGTTCAGGCAAATAGGATTCGATAATATTGAGTTCTTGTTGTTCTTTTTCTATAAGATCATTTCGATTTGCGCGACCAAATTGCTCTATAGAGTCTCGGTGCTGTTTGGCCATTTTATCAAGTATGGCAATAGTTTGTTCATCATTTAATTCAATACGTTCATCAACTTCTTTTTGCTTGAGACCCGCTTGTATCAATCTTAGTGCTGCTAGACGCTCTTTATCCTTGCTGCGCATAGCTGATTTTACATCTTCAGTTATTTTATTTTTAATATCTGTCAATGTTAAAGGAGGGCGAATTTTGATGACTGGCTTTTTAGTAAGGACGTATACGATGTAATATATTTCTAGAAGCTTGCTTTTGAGAACGTTTCACTGCCGCTGCCGCTTTTCTTTTTCTCACTTGCGTTGGTTTTTCATAAAATTCATGACGATGAACATCAGCAAGAGTTCCCGCTTTTTCACATGCACGTTTAAATCTTCGCATAGCGATATCAAATGGCTCATTGTCTCTTACCTTAACTGAGGGCATAGTATATTTATTTCCTAATTTACTTTATGTGAAAAGGCGGACATTTTAGTGAGAATATGTGAAATTGCAATCCAAAAATTAATATTTTTCAACAAAATAGGGATATAAATGCAAGTTTTAGGTATAGAAACATCCTGTGACGAAACAGCAATAGCTATTTACGATTCGAAAATCGGAATAATAAGTCACTGTTTATATAGCCAAATTGGCTTGCATAATCAATATGGAGGCGTTGTTCCAGAATTGGCCTCACGCGAGCATGTCCTGAAAGTCCTGCCATTAGTAAAGAAAACACTTTCAGATGGGAAAACAGATTTCAGTCTACTTAATGCAATTGCATATACATCAGGTCCTGGTCTTATGGGGGCATTATTAGTTGGGAGTGCAATCGGTAGAAGTTTGGCATATTCATTGAATATACCCGCCATCGGAGTACATCATATGGAGGCGCATTTACTAGCACCAATGCTCGAAAAAAATCCTCCTAAGTACCCATTTCTTGCATTATTGGTTTCTGGAGGGCATACCCAGCTTGTTAATGTGACTTCTCCGGGTGATTTTATAATACTTGGCGAGACTGTTGATGATGCCGCGGGCGAGGCTTTTGATAAAACCGCTAAAGTTCTTGGATTGTCATATCCTGGTGGACCGGAACTTTCAGCATTAGCTGAAAAAGGAGATTCAAAACGATTTAATTTTCCTAGACCGATGGCAGATCGTCCTGGTCTGGATTTTAGTTTTAGCGGGCTAAAGACTTTTACACTAAATACGTTCAATTCAGAAAATATTAATGAACAGACAAAGGCGGATATAGCTCGTGCATTTGTGGATGCAGTTGTAGATACGCTTACTATAAAATGTAGGCGAGCTATACATGAAACTGGAATCAATCAGTTAGTCGTAGCAGGAGGTGTAAGTGCTAATAAGCAATTACAGCATTCTCTGGTTAATATGATTAAGAAAGAGAGCGGCGAAGTTTTTTTTCCACGTAATGAATATTGTACAGATAATGGTGCTATGGTGGCGTATACAGGATACTTACGATTCAAGGATGGACAAAATGAATCGCTTGGTTTCCAAGTAAAGCCAAGATGGATAATTGAGGATATATAATTATAAATCTAACTTAATAAGTTTTTTTGATTTTTTTTATATCTATCCTATTTTATCTTCCTTTTTCTTGATTAAATTAATTATATTAGGCTTATGTTTCCATAAGAGAATAATCATAATAATAATAAGGATGACAATATACTGAGATTCTTGTCCAGAAAAATATGCATACAATGGTGTTAATATTGCAGCAATTAGCGCAGCAAGTGAGGAATAACGAAATATAAATGCCGTTAAGATCCATGTTAAAACATAAGCTACCCCAAGCTGCCAATGTGTTGCAAAAAGAACCCCGATCAATGTCGCAACCCCTTTACCACCTTTAAATCCAAAATATATCGGAAAAATATGACCTAGAAATGCGGCTAATCCCGAGAGAGCGATTATAATCTCAGAATTTGAAATGACTTTAGCGAGCAATACAGGGATAATTCCTTTTAATATATCGCCTGTCAGTGTCAGAAATGCTGCTTTTTTTCCATGCAGGCGCATTACATTAGTTGTACCTGGGTTTCTAGACCCACCTGAACGGGGGTCAGATAAGCCAAGAATATTACAAACTAGAACCGCAGCAGACAGCGACCCTAAAAGGTAAGCTATTATTATTAATAAAAAATCGACTTGCATAGATGTATTGAAATCTTTATGAAGTATAAGATCAACTGGTAATTTATATATAATCTTTAATTTATGGACATTATTTTTCTCAGAAATTTAAAAATCGATACGATAGTCGGAATATACGATTGGGAACGAAGAATTAAGCAACCAGTTATTCTCGATTTAGAAATGGCGACCGATATCAAAAAGGCGGCAGCAACTGATCACATTGATGACACTCTTAATTATAAAGCAGTCGCAAAACGTGTAATTAGCTTTGTTGAGGATAGCGAATTTGAATTGGTTGAAACACTTGCGGAACGTATAGCCGAGATAATAGTGAATGAGTTTGAAGTTCCTTGGTTAAGGCTATCATTAAATAAAATAGGAGCAATACGTGGCGCTAGAGACGTGGGAGTCTTAATAGAACGCGGAAACAAAGTATGAAAATTACCCAAGTTTATATTGGTATAGGTAGTAATATCGACAAATTAAAAAATATAGATGGATGCTTAGCTAATCTCAAGAAATATTTTAGAAAACTTGATGTTTCACCAATATACCAAAGTAAAGCAATCGGGATGGAGGGTGAGGATTTTTATAATCTCGTTGTTAAATTTGAAACAAGTCTTAGTTTGGAGGACGTAGAATTGAAATTACGCGAAATTGAGTATAATTTTGGTCGAAAACGTAATCAGATTCCGCATAGCCCACGCACACTCGATATAGATCTATTATTATATGGAGACTTTATTAGTAAAAAAAATAATATTCCTAGAGATGATATAACCAAATATAGTTTTGTGTTAAAACCTCTTTACGATTTAGAACCAAATTTAATTCATCCCGTAGAGAGTATAAAAATTAGTGCTTTGTGGGAGAAATTTGATACAACCAAACAACCGCTAAAGCATGTTACAGAAACTTTTCATAAATACACCGAGAGCAACGTATAAATGAAATATATAAATATTTTTTTGTTGTTACTTGTTATTATTTCAATATCTTCTTGTAATACTTTCAAGGTTCGTGAAACTATTGAAGCCCTTGATTCCTCAATAACAAACTATAATGTTGCATTAAGGTGGGGGATGTATAAAGAAGCCTATAGTTATCATTATTCACCCGATGGCAAGCAGCCTCCGATAGATCTTGATGCATTTGAGGAACTAAGTATAACTGGAGTAGAAGTTACGGAAAAAAATCTCAATGAAAAGCACACCAAAGCTAATATTGAGACAATCATTACTTATTATATTAAAACACAGGGCAGTATTAGAAAGCTAAATTTAAGCCAAGAATGGTGGTTTAATGCTGAGCTTAAGCAATGGTTCATTAGTCATCCTTTTCCTAAATTTAATTAAACATTATGGAAATAGTGTTTTACCACCGTCAACATTAACTATTTGCCCAGTTATGTAGTCAGCATCTTTAATTAAGAAAATAACAGTATTCGCAATATCTTTTGTACTACCAATTTTTTTTAGAACTATTTGATCCATTATCGCATCTTTTGTTTTTACATCCATTTGCTCTGGCCAAGTTATAGCTCCAGGTGAGATTGCATTTACACGTACATTTGGTGCTAGTTCTTTAGCTAACGATTTTGTTAAAGCGATGAGACCAGCCTTAGAAATCGAATATATGATATGTTCTTTTAAAGGGTTCAATGCATGAATATCTGTAATATTTATAATACAGCCATTATTTTTTTTTAATGATTTCGATGCAAGTTTTGAGAGAAATAAGGGTGCTTTTAAATTAGTATTAATTAACTCATTCCAGCTATCTTCATCAATTTTTTCAAGTGATGTAGGATAAAAGGCAGATGCATTATTAATTAGTACATCAATATCTTTTTTAAAATTTATTGCTGTATCAATAAGGTATGAACAAGAGTCATTTTTTTTCAAGTCAGCTTTTATTGCTATAGCCGAATTATCTCTGATATTATTTAAATTTTTTGAAAGCTTCAACGCTTCTTTTTCTGAGTGATTATAATGAATTATTACATTCATGCCCATGCTATGAATATCTTCTGCTATTTTTGCACCTATATTCTTTGCTGCTCCAGTAATTATTGCAGTTTTATTTTTCATTTTTAGTAAAGAATCTCCAGAATATTTGAAAAATTTGCTATTTTTATATCTAGCTAAAAGTTTTGTTGAATCATTCCCTAAACAGAATAACATGGAATTGATATGAAACAATCAAGTTTGCCTTTACCCGACTTTTCGGCAATAGCCCATAGTAGACAGTTATCAGTTTGTTTAAAAAATCTGATAGATGAATGCGAGGGTTCGATTAGTTTTGATAAATATATGAACTTAGTACTCTATCAACCAGAGCTGGGTTATTACAACTCAGCTACTCAAAAATTTGGTCCCAAGGGAGATTTTGTTACGGCACCTGAGATTTCTTCTCTTTTTTCAAAATGTATTGCGGCTCAATGCTCACAAATATTAGGTGACTTTGAGGAATCAGCTATATTAGAAATAGGTGCAGGTAACGGCACTATGGCAAGGGATTTACTCTTAGATTTAGAAAAGCGCCATTTGTTGCCCGGAAAATATTATATATTAGAAATTAGTCCCTATTTGAAGCTTAAGCAGAAAAAACTATTAAGAGAAGCATTACCTCAATTTATCGATAATATTGAATGGTTGAGTACACTATCAAATTTAAAGTTTAAAGGTTTAGTATTAGCAAATGAAGTGATCGATGCGTTACCAGTAAAGCGTTTTAAAAAAGAATCAAGTAGTTTTAAGGAGATGAAAGTTGGGTATTCGAAAGACAATTTTTATTGGTTAGATGTGGTAGCTGATCCTTTTTTAACCGAGCATTTAAAAGATCTTGAATCCAAATTACCCGCACCATTTCCTAGTAATTACTACTCTGAAATAAATGTTCAACTTAAAGAATGGTTAAATATAATACAGTCAACAATAGATGAAGGAGTTATTTTATTTATTGATTATGGTTATTCAGTTTTAGACTATTATCACCCGTCTAGATTTGATGGCAATTTACTTTGCCATTATCGACACCATGTTCACAATGACCCATTTTTCTACCCAGGATTACAAGACATAACTACATCAGTCAATTTCTCAGCAGTTGCAGAATATGCTGGAGATATTGGCCTGAATGTCAGTGGATACACTAATCAAGTATATTTTCTTTTTGGGTGTGGTCTTGATGATTTAGTTGTTAAAATGAATCTACAAGATATAAGCTCGCAAACAAAATTATCACAAGAATTACGTAAGCTGACAATGCCAGACGAAATGGGAGAACGTTTTAAAGTAATTGGGCTAACAAAAAAATATAATAAAAAATTAACTTGTTTTTCAAAAATGAATCAAATTAACAGGCTTTAAAAAATGATTTCAATTAAATATTTTTTTATATTTTTATTAATTTTTTTAAATTTTGGCTGTAAAAGAGAAATTATAAGAGAGAATCAACCTACAAAGAATGAGAATGCCGTTACGCAAATTGTTAAATCTGATATTGATAATGTATTAGAGGTGCATGTCAATGAGACACGGAAGTTATTAAAGGAATTAATGTTTAAGTTATATAAGCGAAATCCCAGAGAATTAAAAAAATCATCGTATAAATTAGCAAAAGAGAACGTTCTTAGATTGTTTGAATATAAACATACATGGGAATTTCCAGAGCTTCAGGGTACATATGATATAGAATCAATAAGATTGGCTTTTGAAGAAGATTATCAACATGATAGAGTATTTGTGTTTGTATCAGGCCTAATGTCGATGATAATGAAATCTTATAACTATAAGACTAAATTTTATATGATAGATTCGGCAGATCCTCAGAAATTATATAATTGCGCAAGAAATATTGAGATAGCTATGTGGAAATTAAGTAATGATTATAATTCAAAAGGAAAATTATTTTTAATGAGTAATTCTCTACCTAATGAGAAAATTAGTAATTTAAGCTACGAAAGAATTTTTGGAAAGTTAATAGCAACACAAGATAATATTGCTATAATTATGGCTGGAAAAAAGAATAGAACCATCAAGACAGTTATACAAAAAATGGCTACAGCGATTTTTCTACCCATCTAAATTTGTATGGATTTAATTCAACTAATTTTAATATCTTTAATTCAGGGTATTTCAGAGTTCTTGCCTATTTCAAGTTCCGCGCATTTAGTGCTTTTACCTAAATTAATGAGTTGGAATGATCAAGGTCTAAGTATTGATATTGCAGCACACTTGGGGAGTTTATTAGCTGTTATATATTATTTTAGAACAGATTTTATCAATATAGTAGTTAATGGTTTTGGGCCTGTTTTTGGATCAAAATATGCGAGAGTAGACTATAAATTATTTTGGCTTATCATCTTGGCTAGTTTACCGGCGCTAATAGGTGGTTTTATTTTTCACGATGTTATCTCAACTTATTTACGCAATCCATTGGTTATCGCATTTACGACGATTTTCTTTGGTTTTTTTCTTTGGATATCAGACATAGTAGGAAAAAAATCTAGAAAAATAACTACAATTACTAAAAAAGATGCACTCATAATTGGACTTTCACAAGTTTTATCTCTCATTCCTGGCACGTCACGTTCTGGGATTACTATGACAACAGGTCTTTTACTAGGGCTTGATCGTCAAACAGCTATAAAATTTTCATTTTTCATGTCAGTGCCAATAATATCAATGGCAGCTTCATATGAAGCATGGAATTTAATTCAAGATGGCGAACTTATTATTATAAAGGATTTTCTTATTACTATTTTTTTCTCAGCTACAAGTTCTTTTTTTACAATCCATTTTTTCCTTAAGTTCATTGATAAAATAGGGATGATCCCATTTGTTATCTACCGCTTAATATTAGGAATCACGTTATTGTTTATTTTTTTATGAAAAAAAATCAAATTCTTAACATAATTTTTTTTCTAAAATCTTGACTCTTTCTTTTTTTATCGCGTTACCAAGTTCTTTTCCTTGGAAACCTTTATTTTTTAAAAACTCTATATCAATTTCTTTTGTTATTTCTAAGGCCTTAGAAAAATATTCTGCTTGAATAAATTCTTTTTCTTCGTAGCCCGCACGTCCACGTGAATCGCATTCACATGCGACTAGGAATTTTTCAAATCTATCAGGTCTTCTATAAGCATCAAGTTCTTCAAGCTTTTCTACAATAACTTTTGGTTTCATTTCTTGAATTTGGTGACAATCAATATGAAATTTTGAAACACACATGGCAAGGTCATGATATTTATTTGGCACGCGAAAACGTTTGCAAAGATTATCAATTATATCGACACCACGTTCTTCATGGCCAGTGTGTTCAGGAAGTTCTTCTTTTGGTGTTATTGCTTTACCTAAGTCATGAACAAGAACAGCGAAACGTATCACAGGATCTGATGATAATCTAACAGATTGGTTTAGAGCCATTATTGTATGTGTTCCAGTATCTATCTCAGGATGATATTTTTTATTCTGCGGTATACCAAACAACGCATCAATTTCAGGAAATAGCTTTTTCAATGCATTACATGCACGTAATGCGAGTACAAAGCGTGCCGGGTATTTACCAGTCAATGCTTTTTCTAGTTCCGTCCATACACGTTCCGGTACAATTGTATCTAACTCATTACTTATGGATATTTCTTTTAGTAGTTTCATTGTTCCATCGTCAATTTTGAAACCAAGACAAGCAGCAAAACGGGCAACACGCAGAACTCTAAGAGGATCCTCGGTAAAGGCAGGCGATATATGTCGTAAAATACCATGTTTGAGATCACTCTCTCCCTCATAAGGATCAATTAGATTACCATTTTCGTCTTCAGCCATCGCATTAATCGTTAAGTCCCTACGTTTAAGATCATCTTCGAGCGAGATCTCAGGAGATGCATAGAATTGAAAGCCTTTGTAACCTTTTCCAGATTTTCGTTCAGTACGTGCAAGCGCGTACTCCTCTTTTGTATCAGGGTGCAGAAAAACAGGAAAGTCATCTCCAACAGGTTTAAAGCCCTTTTCAATCATTTCTTCAGGATTAGCACCAACGACAACCCAGTCTCTGTCCTTTACAGGCAGACCGAGCAATTTATCACGAACTGCTCCACCTACTAAAAATGTTTTCATTTTTTTATAAGTCGCTATAAAATGAATCGTAGTTATCTTTTACTAGGTAACTTGGCACAATATCCTCGAGAGGAGTTGGTTTAATATCATAAATTTTCAAATCGTTTTGTTTACATATGCTATCAATTTGAGCTGATAGATAATTATCTGTTGAGAATGGCTTGCCTGGTAGAAAATCAAATATTTTTGCCTGAATAAACGACAATATATTATTTAGCGGTATTATTATACATTTTTTATCTATAGTTTTTGCTGTGTATGCAACCAGCTCTTTCAAGGAATATATTTTAGGTCCACAAATGTTAAATTTTTTATCGTAACTTGCAGGATCACCAATAGTATTTATCATCATTTCTATAACATCAAGCACATAAACAGGAGCAAATTTTGTTTTATGACAGGCCAATGGAAAAAATAGAGGAGTTATTTTTAACAAATTAGAAAATCGATTAAAAAAACTGTCTTTTTTCCCAAAAATCACTGAAGGCCTGAAAGATGTAACTTTCATGCCAATGGTATTTGTATGTAGTAATTTTTCAGCCTGACCTTTTGTTTTTAAATAAAAGCTCATTCCATTTTTAGCATCCGCATTTAATGCGCTCATTTGGATGAATCTTCTAATATTATTTTTTTTACATGCTTTAATAAGATTTTTAATTAATTCAACATGTACTAATTTAAATCCATCGCCATTGTTACTTTTTTCATTAAGAATTCCTATTAAATTAATTACAGCATCGCAATCTCTGAGGCATTCATTAAGATTATTAAGATTATTAACATCAGCTTCTATCAATTCAGCATTCGGCAAGAGAATTATGTCTTCTCGATTGTATTCGCGGTTACGAGTTAATATTTTTAGATAGAAACCTTCTTTCGATAATCGATTGCAAAGTAAAGAACCAACAAAACCTGTTCCACCAAGTATAGCAATTTTTTTAATTAACATTTTAATATCCCGTTTATTTATAACTTAGCATGATAGTTTTGTTATTGTTTTTTTATTTCTTGTGCCGATTAAAGGCATGCGCTCCTTAATTGGCTTAATTGGTTTTTTAAATCTCCAGTCATAGATATTTGAAAAATATAGTACACGCCGAACATATTTTCGTGTTTCGTTAAAAGGTATTAGTTCTATCCAAACATCAGGTTCTTGAGTGCATGTTTTTTTTGGGAGCCACTTTGAAACACGATGCGGACCAGCATTATATGCAGCAGTTGCTAAAACAATATTTTTGTCAAATTTATCTAGCATCATTTTCATGTAAGCACTACCTATAGGAATATTTGTTTTCGCTTCTCGTAGTTTACGTTTTTTAAAATTTTTAAGACCAATAATTTTAGCAACATGCTTACCTGTTCTAGGCATAACTTGCATCAGACCAAGTGCTCCAACAGGTGAACTTACATCTTCCATAAAGGCGCTTTCTGCTCTAACTATTCCAAATACCCAACTTTGCTCGATATTATTTTTTTTTGCATATTTTGTTAATAAATCCTCAAATAATATTGGAAAACGTAAAATTAAATTATCAAGTGCCCTAGCTTTACTCATCGTTATTATCGCTCTATTATGCCATTTCCATTTTACAGCAAGTGCAGCAGCCATTTGCATTTGATAACTAGTCATTTTTTTAAGCGCATGATTCCACTCGCGTCTTGCGTTTGTATTCATTCCTAGTTGATAAAATTCAAATGCACGCATCATCGCAGGAAGAGAAGATATACGCTTAAATTCTTCATTATCATCTGTAACTGGATAATGGTTCATGCTGTAGGGCATATTAATTTTATCAGCAGAGAGAAATCCGTAGTAGTCACGTTCTTTTGATAATTTCAGATATATTTGTTTTGCTTTTTTAGATTCCCCTGTTTCCTCAAGTGCACGGGCATGCCAGTAAAACCATCGCAGCTCTATGTCTTTAATGGATGGTTTCCCCATTGTCCATTTCTTGAGTAAAGCCCAATCCTCATTTAGTAAGGCGGTGCGTAATCGATAATGAAATACCTCATCGTTAACATGGTAGTTATCAATTTGATCAAGTAATACCGAGGCTAGTTTACTTTTCTTTTTAGCTGCACGAATTGCAACTATTCTATCAATTTCTGCAATTTCACTAGATGAGAATGAGTATTTGGTTTTTAAGCTTTCAAGTCGTTTAACCGCTTTTTCTGGTTTACTTTTCGCCAACCTTAGTATTCCATGAGCAATAATTTCTCTCGATGTTTCATTATCAATAAGATTTGGTTTTCTTGTATTTTTATATGGATTTTTATGTATCTGTATCCATTTACGGGCAAGTACCTTGTATTCGGGATTAAGACGTTTAGTCAAATAGGTAGCGAGACCAATTTCATTATTTTGCATTGATAGACGAAAGCGCTCCCACACTAGTTCATTTGTCACCATATTACTCTTATATAATAATTCAAATGGTTGGTCGCATTGCGTGGGAAGTGATTTTCCCGTTAGCCAGATAGAACGGATATCCTCTAGTAGAAATTCTTTTTTATTTAATTTCATCCTTGCGTATAGTTGATAACATTGCATTACTGGGTTTGAGTGCTTAATGTAATTATCTAGAAAAGTTTTCCAATGCCCTCTTCTTATTAATACTTTTAACCACGAATTTCTTAGCCTATTTGTAACTGGTAAATCACTGTAACGGTTTAAAAAATAAATTATATTTGAATCTTTTTCCTTCCAGACACGTTTTTTTAAATAGTTATATCGTAAGTATGGGTAGAGTGGATAATCTTTGATTGTATTAGCAATCCTTCCAAATTTTTTATATTGTTTTAGTTCGAATGCCTTTTTAGCCGATAGAAAGTCTTTTCGTTGTAGTTCTATTGTATTTGCGCTGCAGGGGATTATTGATAAATTAAAAATAAATAGTAGTGACAGCGATATCCACCATCGCTTATTTATTTCTACGCAATGCCTAGATTTTTTTTTAAAAAGACTTATTGGTTTCATTCTTAATGTCGCATGTAAAATTTTAAGGATTGTGCTTATTTAGTATCGAATTAGCAACATTTTTTCACTTTTCGCTGTTAATATAGCTCGTTTGATTATAAACAATAGATAATTTAATAATGTTTACAGAAATAACCATACAGATAGTATTAATATATGCATTAACTGGTGTCTTTGCCGGCCTAATAGGTGGAATGCTGGGATTGGGTGGTGGTATTATAATTGTTCCTATTTTACATTATATTTTTGCTCAACAAGGATTTGCTCCGTCGGTTCTAATGCATCAAGCGGTTACCACATCGCTTGCTACTATAGTAATCACCTCAGTTTTTGCTGCATACGAACACCATCGAAAAAAGGCAGTAATCTGGCCTGTTACCAATAGTATTGCTCCCGGTATTATTATAGGTGCTTTCTTGGGTGTTTTTATAGCGGGCTCGCTTCCAAGTAGTACATTACGTATTTTTTTTGGTTGTTTTGAAATTTTGGTTGCAATCCAGATATGGTTTGACTTAAGACCTAAACCTAAAAGGGCAAAATTTACACGTACATTAAGTAAAGGAGATTTTGTTTTTAGCGGCACAATAATAGGTCTATTTTCTACAATATTAGGCGTTGGAGGAGGAACATTAACAGTACCTTTTCTATTATGGTTTAACTTTCATTTGAGAAATGCTATTGCTATATCTTCAGCATGCAGCATACCCATTGCTCTTGTCGCAACAATAACATTTATAGTAATAAGCTGGGATAATTCAAATGTTTTTGTGCATTCAGTAGGTTATTTATATTGGCCTGCTGCATTTATTATAATGATGATGACGATTTTTTTTGCTCCGCTTGGCGCACGTTTAGCTCACTATCTACCTATTGAAATTTTGAAACGTATTTTTGCTGTTTTACTCTTGTTTATTGGAATAAAAATGCTTATTTAGTTTTTGTTATGAATTGACTTTTCAGCTAGTTCTTTACTTTTAGCCAGGCACTCATTTAGTTTTTCAGGCGCCCATCCCTCAGAAAATTCGGACCAACCACTAACATGCTTTAATATTAATGTTGATATTAGCTCTATATGGCTTTGCTCATCATTTAATGCCGGAATGTACCCAAACGATTTTCCGCCAGCTTCAATAAAAAATTCATGATTTTGAATATTAATTTCTTCCAATGTTTCCAAACAATCAGCGGAAAACCCTGGACAAATAATATTGACACTTCTGATACCATTTTTAGCTAGTGAAATAAGTGTTTTGTCTGTATACGGCTGCAACCATTCTCTTGGCCCAAATCGTGATTGAAAAGTAACCAACCACTGATCTGCGTGTAAACTGAGTTTTTCAGCAACCAAGCGTGCTGTTTTATGACACTCACAGTGATACGGATCTCCAGCATGAAAATAATGTTTTGGTAGACCATGAAATGAAAATAATAACTTTTCTGGTTTCTCATTATGTTTCCAATAATTTTCTATGCTATTTGCTAGCGCACTAATATATTCTGGATGATCATGGTAGTGGTTTACGATTCTAATTTCTGGTAGCCAACGCCATTTTTTTAATTCGTCTACAACTGCATCGAATGTTGAACCGGTTGTTGCAGCAGAGTATTGAGGATAAAGAGGAAAAATAAGAAGTTTACCAATATTTTTTTCTCGAAATTTTTCTAAGGCTAATCTTATTGAAGGATTTCCATATCGCATTGCTAATTCAAAACTGATATGGCCATATTTTTGTCTATTGAAAATTTTATTAAGTCCGACAAGTTGTTTTTTTGAGATAGATAGCAATGGAGAGCCATCATTTTTCCATATTTTTTTATATGCTTTTGCTGAGCGAGATGGACGAATACGTAAAATTATTCCGTGTAAAATGAACCACCATAATAACTTAGGAAGCTCGATTACTCGAGGATCTGACAAAAACTCAGCAAGATAACGCCTTACCGATCCTGTTGTTGGCGCGTCTGGTGTACCCAAATTTGTAATTAGAATACCAGTCATTCGAGGGGTATCATGCTTGTATTCGCTATTGCCTTTATAATTCATATTACTACTTATATATGAGCAGCGTCTTTTTGTAAAAAATATTAATATGGCGTTCCATAATTTGTGCCAACATACAACAAAATTCAATTAATCAAGGGGAGTTAAGCATGATTCAGCCACACGGAGCCGATAGATTAAGGCCATTATTCATAGAAAATCGCGATGAACGTGAAACATTACTAAGAGAAGCCGCCGAACTACCTGCTCTTATTCTCAATTCAGCTGCGGCAGCGAATGCTGTAATGTTGGGTGCTGGCTATTTTACTCCACTTGAAGGGTTTATGAATTTGTCAGATACATTATCTGTTTCTGAGCATATGCAAACCGAAGAGGGTTTATTTTGGCCAGTCCCATGCATCAATCGAGCAAATAATATTTCAGCCATAGAAGGGGCTTCAAAGATTGCATTATTAGATCCTAATATTAAGGGGAATCCTGTTTTGGCAATACAAGACATAGATAAAATTGAGAGTATTAGTGATAGTCAGCTTTCTCAAGTTACCGAGCAAATATTCGGAACACTGGACCCGCAGCATCCAGGCGTTGATACATTTAGTGGTCTTGGAAAATATTTAATTTCAGGCCCAATAAAAGTATTAAATTTTAGTTATTTTGAAACAGATTTCACTGGTACTTTCAAGACAGCAACGGAGATCAGAAATGAAATAAAGAAAAATAACTGGGAAAGAGTTGTGGCATTCCAAACAAGGAATCCGATGCATAGAGCACACGAAGAATTATGCAAAATTGCAAAAGATGCAGTTGATGCCGATGGGGTATTGATTCATATGCTATTAGGGAAATTAAAACCAGGTGATATTCCAGCTGATATTCGTGATGCAGCAATCAGAAAAATGGTAGAGCTCTATTTCCCAGAAAAGACAGTACTCGTGACCGGTTATGGTTTTGATATGCTTTATGCAGGACCTAAGGAGGCATTACTACATGCTATCTTTAGACAAAATGCTGGTTGCACGCATTTAATTGTTGGTCGAGATCATGCTGGTGTAGGTGATTTTTACGGGCCTTTTGAAGCGCAAACTATTTTTGAAAATAATATGATTGAAAGTGCTTTGGAGATTGATATTTTTAAAGCTGATCATACAGCCTACTCAAAAAAACTGAATAAAGTTGTAATGTTACGCGATGCACCAGATCATTCTAAAGATGATTTTGTTATGTTATCGGGGACCAAAGTTAGAGAGATGCTAGCTGCCGGTAAAGATTTACCAATTGAATTCGCAAGACCTGAAGTCGCAAAGATACTAATGTCTTATTATCAACAAGATAAGAACCCTTAATTACAGTTTCTATTTTTAAATAGAAATATCATTATTTTCATCATCAGGTATTGACAAGAATATTTTTTCGATTATATTTAGCACTCCCTAATAAAGAGTGCTAATAATATTATTAGTTTATTATAAATCAATAGGTTAGGAATTAAGGAGGACTACTTCAATGAATATCCGGCCATTACATGATCGCGTGATTGTGAAACGCGTGGAAGAGGAAAAAACTTCTCCAGGTGGAATCGTTATCCCTGATTCAGCTACAGAAAAACCAATTCAAGGTGAAGTCGTTGCCGTGGGTAATGGAAAATTACTCGATAGTGGCGAGCTTCGTAAACTTGATCTAAAGAAAGGTGACAGAGTTTTATTTGGTAAATACTCAGGAACCGAGGTTAAAGTTGGCGGTGATGAATATCTCGTAATGCGTGAAGACGACATAATGGGTGTCGTCGAATAATATGATTTTAATTAATACTAAATTTAGTCAGATCCCCATCAGGAGGAAATAAAAATGGCTGCTAAAGAAGTTAAATTTTCAGATGATGCACGTTCTCGTATGGCGAGTGGCGTTAATGTTTTAGCGAATGCAGTAAAGCAAACGCTTGGCCCAAAAGGTCGAAATGTAATTTTAGATAAAAGTTTTGGTGCTCCTACAGTAACCAAAGATGGTGTTTCAGTTGCTAAGGAAATTGAACTGGAAGATAAGTTTGAAAATATGGGTGCGCAGATGGTAAAAGAAGTTGCATCAAAAACATCTGATGTTGCTGGTGATGGAACTACAACAGCAACAGTATTAGCCCAAGCTATCGTTCGCGAAGGCTTAAAGGCTGTGACTGCCGGAACTAATCCTATGGATATTAAACGGGGAATTGATAAAGCAGTGGGTGCGGCGGTAGAGCAACTCAAATCAATGTCAAAACCTTGTGAAGATGGCAAAGCTATCGCTCAGGTAGGAACGATATCTGCTAATTCAGATGAAGATATAGGTAATATAATTGCTGAATCAATGCAAAAAGTTGGCAAAGAAGGAGTAATCACTGTCGAAGAAGGTTCAGGTTTAGAAAATGAATTAGATGTTGTTGAGGGCATGCAATTTGATCGCGGTTATCTTTCACCGTATTTTATTAATGATCAACAAACTATGAGTGTTGAGTTAGAGGCACCGTTCATTCTTTTACACGATAAAAAAATATCAAATGTAAGAGATTTGTTACCATTACTTGAAGGTGTAGCAAAAGCTGGGAAGCCACTACTTATCATCGCAGAAGATATTGAGGGAGAAGCATTAGCAACGCTGGTTGTTAATAATATGCGAGGCATTGTTAAAGTAGCAGCTGTTAAAGCACCAGGTTTTGGCGACAGAAGAAAGGCAATGTTAGAAGATATTGCAATTTTGACTTCGGGCACTGTTATTTCTGAAGAAGTAGGTCTTAGTTTAGAAAAAACTAGTTTAGATGATCTAGGTAGCGCAAAACGCGTACAAATTTCAAAAGAAAACACGACTATAATCGATGGTTCAGGAAAAACTACTGATATTGAAGGACGTGTTACTCAGATACGTCAGCAAATTGAAGATACAACTTCAGATTATGATCGTGAAAAACTTCAGGAGCGTGTTGCTAAATTAGCCGGCGGTGTTGCAGTTATTAAGGTTGGAGCAGCAACTGAAATTGAAATGAAGGAAAAGAAAGCTAGAGTCGAGGATGCTTTACATTCAACTCGAGCGGCTGTTGAAGAAGGTGTGGTGCCAGGTGGTGGCGTTGCTTTAATTCGTGCTAAGTCTGCTATAGACAAAGTTGAGGGTACAAATGAAGATCAAAAGATCGGTGTCGGTATTCTTAGACGGGCACTCGAAGAACCTCTTCGTCAGATCGTTAGCAATGCAGGCGAAGAAGCATCTGTTGTATTAAATACTGTTGCCGATGGCAAGGGCAATTTTGGCTACAATGCGGCAAGCGGAGAATTTGGAGATATGATTGAAATGGGTATTCTTGACCCGACTAAAGTATCTCGTTCAGCATTACAAAATGCTGCATCAGTTGCCGGTTTATTATTGACAACCGAAGCAATGGTTGCTGAACTTCCAAAGGAAGAAGCTCATGCACATCCTCCAATGCCAGATATGGGCGGTATGGGCGGTATGGGCGGTATGGGCGGTATGATGTAATCGTTCTATTTAGCTTAGCACTTAAAAAACCCGTCAAAAGACGGGTTTTTTTCATATGAGTTACCTTTTCATTGCATCAAAAAACTCAGCATTATTTTTGGTTGCTTTTAATCTCTCAAGTAAAAATTCCATTGCAGCCAATTCTTCCATCGGATGTAGTAATTTGCGTAAAATCCATATTTTTTGTAAATCTTTTTCATTTGTTAATTTTTCTTCTCGGCGAGTGCCCGATCGATTTATATTTATTGCAGGGTAGATTCTTTTTTCTGCTATATTTCTATCCAGATGTAATTCCATATTTCCGGTTCCTTTGAATTCCTCATATATTACATCATCCATTCTTGAACCCGTGTCGACTAAAGCCGTAGCAATAATGGTCAGGCTTCCACCTTCCTCAATATTTCGAGCTGCACCAAAAAAGCGTTTGGGTCTTTGTAAAGCATTAGCGTCTACACCGCCTGTTAAAACCTTACCTGAAGCCGGGCTGACTGTGTTATAAGCACGCGCTAAACGTGTAATTGAATCCAACAAAATAACAACATCTTTTTTATGTTCAGTTAATCGTTTGGCTCTCTCGATTACCATTTCAGCGACTTGTACATGGCGAGTTGCAGGTTCATCAAATGTACTAGAGATTACTTCGCCCCCAACAGATCGTTCCATTTCAGTTACTTCTTCCGGGCGTTCATCTATTAGTAACACAATCAAATGCACTTCTGGATGATTATGAGTTATTGATTGCGCAATACTTTGCAATATCATTGTTTTCCCAGCTTTTGGCGGAGAAACAATTAAGCCACGTTGTCCTTTTCCGATAGGTGATGCCAGGTCAATAATACGGGGCGTTAAATCTTCAGTACTTCCATTACCTTGTTCAAGCGTGCATCGTTCCTCGGCAAAAAGTGGAGTCAAGTTCTCAAATAAGATTTTACCTTTCGCTTTATCAGGGGTTTCAAAATTGATTTCATTAATTTTAAGTAATGCAAAATAACGTTCACCATCTTTTGGAGGCCTTATTTTTCCTGAGATATTATCTCCTGTTCTTAGATTAAAACGTCTTATTTGACTTGGCGATACATATATATCATCGGGTCCAGCTAGGTACGAACTCCCTGCAGACCGCAAGAAACCGAAGCCATCTTGAAGAATTTCTAATACCCCATCCCCATGGATATCTTCACCTTTTTTTGCGTGGGCTTTTAATATTTCGAAGATAACATCTTGTTTGCGGGAGCGGGCTAAATTATCAAGACCAAGGTCCGATGAGAGTGATACGAGTTCTGATGCGGGTTTTTGTTTTAGTTCTGTTAGGTTCATAGGCGTTAATGTTTCATGATGAAGATTTATTTATGTTGTTTACAAACTTAGTTTGTTTAATTATTGAAATGAGTTGCTACTTATTTTTTTTATCGGGGATTTTTTTAAGGTTGAAAAAGTATTTATAAATCTATTTCGAGTCAAGTTATCACGCGTTTAGCTATTCGTCCAGTTAAATTTTTAAGAAAATGATTAAATATTATTATCAAAAAAGGTCTCTAACTGTGATTTTGTTGCAGATCCGACATTAGTGGCAGCCACTTCTCCACCTTTGAACATAATAAGTGTTGGTATACCTCTAACACCATATGTAGCCGGAGTTTTTTGATTTTCATCAATATTAATCTTTGCGATTGTCAGTTTACCTTTGTACTGATCTGCTAATTCGTCGAGTACGGGAGCAATTGCTTTACAGGGCCCACACCACTCTGCCCAAAAATCTAGTACAACAGGCTGTTCAGATTTTAAAACCTCATTCTCAAAGCTTGAATCTGTTATGTTTAAAATATTATTACTCATTTATTTTGAGTTCCTTTCCTAGATATGTGAGGATGTAATTTGACCCAAATTATTGACCAATTGCAAGCCTGATATTTATAAATTTAAACAAATTAATTATGAAAGCAACCGAATTTCAAAAATTCAAACTCGACGATCGATTACTTCGTGTATTGGATGAAATTAAATTCAAACACTGTACCCCAATACAAGCCGAGTGCATACCCTTGATATTAGAGGGCCATGATATTGCGGGTCAGGCACAAACTGGCACGGGAAAAACAGCAGCATTCTTGCTGGCAACTTTTCATTATTTAATCTCAAAAAAGGAAAAAAATTGTAGAAATTTACGAGCAATTATTATTGCTCCAACTCGAGAACTTGCAATACAGATACATAAAGATGCTGAGATATTTAATCGCTACTGCAATTTACAACTTGGTTTAGTATATGGCGGCATTGATTATGAAAAACAACGCTCAAGTTTATCTAAGGGTGTCGATTTATTAATTGGTACGCCAGGCCGCTTGATTGATTATTTTAAACAAGGAGTATTTAATTTTAAGTACATCGAAGTAGCTGTTTTAGATGAAGCAGATCGTATGTTTGATTTAGGATTTATTAGTGATATTCGCTACATTCTTAGACGCATGTCTAAGCCTGATAAGCGATTGAACTTATTATTTTCTGCTACGTTATCGTATCGCGTTATGGAGCTAGCGTATGAGCATATGAATAATCCAAAATTAATAAAAATTAAGCCAGAACAAGTAACAGCCGATAAGGTTAAGCAGACCTTATATCATGTCGCAAATGACGAAAAAATACCTTTATTACTTGGGCTACTAAAAAGTATGAACACGAGGAGAACAATAGTTTTTGTTAATACCAAGCGGGTCGCTGAAAAAGTTTGGACATATCTAGAAGGTAATAAGATACATGCTGCTGTTTTATCTGGAGATGTACCTCAACATAAGAGACAGCGTTTGTTTAATGACTTTTCAACGGGCGGTCTTAAAGTTTTAGTTGCTACAGATCTTGCGGCACGAGGTTTACATATACCCGATGTTAGTCATATATTTAATTATGATTTACCGCAAAATGCTGAAGATTATGTACATAGAATTGGCAGAACGGCTCGCGCGGGTGCAAGTGGCGATGCTGTAAGTTTTGCATGTGAAGATTATGTATATTCGCTAACAGATATAGAATCCTATATTGGCTATCAAATTGAGACGGGTATTGTTAAAGATAGAATACTAGAAACTATAGAAGCCCCACTAAAAAAAAGGAATTATCAAAAGTTCTCAAACTCTTCAAAAAAGAAGAAACAGTTTAAAAAAAGAAATAAGATTCCCTCAAATAATTGAAGATAATATAGTATGATGAATTCTTGTGGAGGGAGATGCAGAAATGAAAAAAATCTATATGTATAACTTTTTTAAAATCGGGATGATGTTCATTGTTTTATTCATCACCTCCAGTTGTGGACAAAAAGGTCCTTTGTATTATCCAGATGATAAAAATAGTTCTTTGGTAGATTTCAAAGATATTGCTTAAAAGCCCATGACAGACTTCACATACAAAGACGGCAAGCTTTGTGCCGAAGATATTCCACTATTTGAAATAGCAAAACAATATAATACACCTTGCTATGTTTATTCAAAAAATGCAATTTGCTCAAGGTATCTGGAGTTCGATTCAGCTTTTGCCTCAGAAAGACACTTGCTTTGTTACGCTGTTAAGGCTAATTCAAACATTTCTATCCTAAATATTTTAGCAAAATTAGGCTCCGGCTTTGATGTTGTCTCGGGGGGAGAGTTGTATCGCGTTATAAATGCTGGGGGCGATCCAAAGAAAATTGTTTTTTCTGGTGTAGGGAAACGAGAAGAAGAGATGAAGCTTGCTTTGAGTAAGGACATTAAATGCTTTAATGTAGAATCAAAAAGTGAGTTATATAAATTAAATGAAATAGCAAAAAGTGTAGGAAAGTCTGCACCAGTATCGTTACGTGTAAATCCCGATGTTGACGCAAAAACCCATCCATATATTTCAACTGGTTTAAAAGAAAATAAATTTGGCATAGCATTTGGGCTTGCGAAATCACTCTACCAAGATGCTGCAGCAATGGAAAATATAAATTTAATAGGTATAGATTGTCATATTGGTTCTCAGATTTCAGAACTTAGTCCTTTCGAGAATGCATTAAAAAGGTTATTAGACTTAATTGATGAGTTAAAAAAAGATGGCATACAATTACAGCACGTTGATATAGGTGGTGGGTTAGGCATTACTTATGAAGATGAAAAACCACCAACACCGATGGAATATGTTCGTGTAATGACAAATATAATAAAGAAGTATAATTTAGAAATCATAATAGAGCCGGGCAGATCTATTGTTGGGAATGCCGGAATTCTACTTACAAAAGTTGAATATCTTAATTTGACTCCTTATCGTAATTTCGCAATCGTTGATGCTGCGATGAATGATTTAATAAGGCCATCTCTTTATGGTAGCTGGCATGATATAAAAAATGCTAAAGAAAGTTTAGAAGATGATGAACTGCTCTATGATGTGGTTGGCCCTGTTTGTGAAACTGCCGATTTTATCGGCAAGCAACGTTGTTTAAAGCTTAAAGAGAACGATTTACTTGCAGTTTTCTCAGCTGGTGCATATGGTTTCAGTATGTCCTCTAACTATAATTCAAGACCACGTCCAAATGAAATTTTAGTTGATGGAAGTAAGTCTCATGAGATCCGTAAAAGGGAAAGTCTAGACGATTTAATTAATGGCGAATCCTTAGTTTAAATCTATTAGATATTAAAAATTTGTGAATAGAATCCCCGAACCCGAGTTCATGAATGATCAAAAACAAGCGATTGCATATGCAAATGCTGATTTTGAAGAACCTCATAATAATTTTATAGATTTATTAAAGCTATCACTAGGAAATAATTTTGAGAAAAGAAGTAATACGATTGGAATTGATTTGGGAACAGGTGCCGCTGATATTGCAATAAAACTCGCACTAAAATTTCCATCAATTAAAATCGATGCTGTTGATGGTTCGATTGCCATGCTTGATGAAGCTAAAAAAGCAATCTCTAGGTTCGGTTTGAGTGATAGGATTTATCTTATAAATTCACCAATACAGGAAATCTCATTAGCAAAAAAAGATTATTCAATCATATTCAGCAATAGTTTACTTCATCATTTGCATGATCCATTTGTTTTATGGAAATTGATAAAAAATGCAAAAGGAAATCCAAAAGTTTTTATCATGGACTTGATCCGACCAAAAAACTCGAAGCAAGTTGAAGAATTAACAAATCAATACGCAGAAAATGAGCCAGAAATATTAAGAAGAGATTTTAAAAATTCTCTAAAAGCTGCTTTTACAATAGACGAAGTTAAATTGCAGCTATACGATGCTGAGCTTGAAAAATTGAGCGTAAGAGCCGTATCTGATAGACACATGGTGATATCTTAATATATTATTGCTCTATTATAGAGCACAAAAGACCTGTCTGCACCATATTAGTGCGAAAAACCTTTTGCACGATTTTATAACCTCTTGATTGTTATCTGTATATTACCCAATAGATAATGGCATAATTATTGCTATATTATTAAGGATTGAAAAAAAACTAGTAATTAATTAATAAAAAAGACAAAGGAGAGTTGAAGATGTCATCCGATAATGTATTGAAGCTAATAAAAGAGCACGAAATTAAATTCGTCGATCTGCGCTTCTGCGACACAATAGGCAAAGAACAGCACGTTACTGTTCCAGCAAGTGTAGTAAATAAAGAAATGTTGAAAGAGGGGAAAATGTTTGACGGCTCATCAATAGCTGGCTGGAAGAGTATTAATGAATCAGATATGGTATTAATGCCAGATGTTGAAAGTGCAGTACTCGATCCTTTTTTCGATGATGAGACATTAAATATTCGTTGCGATGTATTAGAACCGTCAACCATGTCGGGTTATGAGCGCGACCCTCGTTCAATTGCTAAACGCGCCGAAGATTATCTCAAATCAACTGGAATCGCTGACACCGCATTTTTTGGCCCTGAGCCAGAGTTTTTCATTTTTGATGAGGTTCGTTGGGGAAATGAATTACATTCAGGTTTTTATGAAGTTGATTCAGAGGAAGGATGTTGGAATAGCGATCGCATTGATGAAGAGAAAAATATTGGTCACCGACCTGGCGTCAAAGGTGGTTATTTCCCAGTGCCGCCTGTAGATTCCGGTCAGAATATTCGATCTGCCATGTGTTCCGTTTTAGAAGAAATGGGTCTCACAGTAGAAGTACACCATCATGAAGTTGCAACTGCTGGTCAAGCTGAAATAGGAACTTCATGCAAGACGTTGACTAGAAAAGCGGATGAAATACTTATTCTAAAATATGTTGTACAAAATGTTGCACATAGTTTTGGTAAAACGGCAACTTTTATGCCGAAGCCATTAGTCGGTGATAATGGTAGTGGTATGCATGTTCATCAATCACTCGTGAAGGGAGATAAGAATCTTTTTGCTGGCGATAAATACGGTAATTTATCTGATACAGCATTGCATTATATTGCTGGTATTTTTAAACATGCTCGTGCTATAAATGCTTTTGCTAATGCCAGTACAAATAGTTATAAACGTTTAGTTCCAGGGTTTGAGGCGCCTACACTCTTGGCGTATTCAGCGAGAAATCGTTCTGCTTCATGCCGTATACCATGGGTTTCGAACGACAAAGCTAGACGTATTGAAGTTCGCTTTCCTGACTCATGTGGAAATCCATACTTTACATTTGCTGCATTAATGATGGCAGGTCTTGATGGTATACAGAATAAACTAGACCCTGGTGAGCCAATGGAAAAAGATTTGTATGATATTAGCTCGGAAGAAGAAAAAGAAATAGCTACTGTCTCATCTTCATTAGATATGTCGTTGGAAGCACTTGACAATGATCGTAGTTTTTTGACTGCTGGTGGTGTATTTACAGATGATATGATTAATGGTTATATTGAATTAAAAATGGAAGAGGTAAATCGTTTTCGAATGACTACTCATCCAGCAGAATTTGATATGTATTATAGTTTGTAGTTTATCAGTTAGCGTAAACCCCCTTAAAGGAAGGGGGTTTACTTAAATCTTCAGTAATACATGTAATTTAAATATTGAATCATTATTATTAATTATGAGATCAATTTTTTTATTGTTAATTTTTTTTCATTCTTTTATCAATGCTGAGGTTTATAAAACTATTGATGAAAATGGTAATATAATATTTACAGATAGACCATCCGTAAATTCTAAAGAAATTCAACTTAAAAAACTAAAAACAACAGAAACCATAAAACCATCTGGTTCAGTTTCAAATAAAAAAAACCAGAATGAAAATGAGAACAATTTTAGTTATAAAAAAATACTAATATCTAATCCTAAAGATGGGTCAGCTATTAGAAGCAATACTGGAGACGTGCGCATTTCTGTATCAATCGAGCCTTCACTTCGTTCGGGGCATCGAATTCTTATAACTTTAGATGGTGTTGAATTATCAAAAGGTACATCAACGAGCGCATCAGCGAGTAATGTAGATCGCGGAACCCATACGGTAACAGCAAGCGTGATTGATAGTTCAGCAAATCCTATAATCTCAATATCGAGTGTTTTTTCGATTCTTCGAGCAACTCAATAAAAAAATCAGAATAATTTCATTAATTTTTGCACGTTTCTGAAACAAATGGCCTATTTCTTGCATTTATAATACTAGAGAATTAGTTTTTTTTATTTACTCTTAACTTATTCTATTTATTGAGAAAATTAACATCAATATACTAATAATGGTAATTTATAAGTGAATAATGCACTAAAACAGTGCAATATTGGACATACTATGATTGAAAAAGATGCAACATACCTAAGTATCATGGACCATCTTGCAACAGCGGTATTATTGTTTGATGAAAATCAGCATCTTATATCAATAAATAGCGCAGGCGAGAATCTCCTGACTGTTAGCAAACAAAGGATTATTGGAATGACGCCACATCAAATTTGGCCAGCTAATTTATTTTTCATTGAAGCTATTAAGAAAAGCATCAACGCCGATAGCGTCCATATTCAACGAGGTACTGAGTTAAATCTTACAAACAATCAAACAATAAAGATCGATTGTATTCTTACACCAATTCTAAGTAAAAATAAATCTAGACTTGTTCTTCTCGAGTTACTTAATACCAATTCTTTTTCTCGTGTTATGGAAGAATTGAATCAACAGACTTTACAGAAAGCTGCAAAAGATTCGCTGCAAGGTATAGCGCATGAAATTAAAAATCCTTTAGGCGGTATACGTGGTGCTGCTCAATTAATGGAAAGAAAATTAAATGATAAAAATTTGCTTGAATATACAAAAATTATTATAGGAGAATCTGATCGGCTTAGAAATTTTATTGACCGAATGTTAACTGCAAATACTCATTCTATAAGATCTGATATAAGTATCCATGAAATTATTGAATATGTTATTTCAATTATTCATGCTGAGAATTCTAGAAAATTAAATATTACTAAAGATTATGATCCTAGTATTCCAAATATTTATGTAGATAGAGAGCAAACTATTCAGGCAGTACTAAATTTATTACGTAATGCAGTTCAAGCTACAAAAGATAAAGATACAATTTCAATAAAGACGCGGGTACTTCGACAGGTCACTATTCAAAACAAGCTTAACAGATTAGCTATCCAGCTTGATATTATTGACGATGGTCCCGGTATACCATCTGAAATTGAGACAGGGGCATTCTTTCCAATGGTAACTGGTAATGCCGAAGGCACAGGCTTGGGTCTTTCCATTGCTCAGCAATTGGTTCAATCACAAGGTGGGGTTATCAATTATGAAAGAAAAAATAAAAATACCTACTTTACAATATTACTACCAATCAGGAAATTTAATGAATAATAAGAAAGTATGGATTGTTGATGATGATAAATCTATTCGCTGGGTTTTGGAGAAAGCTCTACAATCCTCAGATATTGATATAGAAACTTTTTCACGACCTGAAGATATTTTGAAAAAAATAAGTAATGAGGAACCGGATGTTGTAATTACTGATATTAGAATGCCTGGAATGGATGGAATTTCATTACTAGATCGCATCAAACAAGAGTCACCAAATACGCCCGTTATTATAATGACTGCATATTCTGATCTTGATAGAGCTGTTTCAGCTTTTCAAGGCGGGGCATTTGAATATTTATCTAAACCATTTGATGTTGACGAAGTTGTGAGTTTAGTCAGACGTGCCATAGCGCATAAAAAAATTGAAAAAACAGTATCTCCTTCAAGTTCGGCACAAAGAAGTAGTCCTATACTTGGATCTGCTCCTGCTATGCAAGAAATATTTAGGGCTATAGGTAGATTATCAAATTCTAATTTTACCGTTTTGATTACAGGCGAATCTGGCACAGGGAAGGAGTTAGTAGCGGCTGCGTTACATGCTAATAGCCCTAGGGCCGATAACAAATTTATTGCAATAAATACAGCTGCTATTCCTAGGGATCTGTTGGAGTCTGAATTATTTGGTCACGAGAAAGGTGCATTTACAGGAGCTAACGCACAAAGACAAGGTCGATTTGAACAGGCCGATGGTGGAACACTTTTTCTCGATGAAATTGGTGATATGCCAGCTGAATTACAAACTAGATTACTTCGTATACTTGGTGAGGGAGAATTTTATCGTGTAGGAGGGCATATTCCGATAAAGGTTGATGTTCGTGTCATCGCAGCTACACATCAGAATTTAGAAAAATTAGTCAAAGAAGATAGATTTCGTGAGGATTTATTACATAGATTGAATGTTATCAGAGTGCATGTTCCATCATTAAGACAAAGAAAAAGTGATATTACTGAACTTACAAAGCATTTTCTTGATTTAGCTGCTGAAGAATTAGGAGAAGAAAGAAAGGTGCTAGAAAAGGAAACCCAGAATTATTTAGAAACTTTGTCATGGCCAGGAAATGTTAGGCAGCTTGAGAACTTTTGTCGCTGGATAACAGTAATGGCATCAGGTTCAGAAATATGTATAGATGATCTTCCTCCAGAACTTAAGGACGAAAAAGAATCAATTGCTAACGATGATGATTTATGGGAAGAATCTTTTAGAAAATGGGTAAAATCTAGGTTGGTAAATGGAGATGTTGAGTTACTAAAAAATACAACACCATTATTTGAAACTATTTTAATTGAAGAAGCATTAAAGAAAACAATAGGTCGACGACATCATGCAGCAAAACTTCTTGGTTGGGGCAGAAACACACTCGCTAGAAAAATAAAAGAATTAAATCTAGATATATAATTTTTATTTTTCACTGTCTATCCATTCGGCTATTTGTTTTGCGTAGTAAGTTAGAATTCCATCTGCTCCCGCACGTTTGAATGCTAAAACTGACTCCATAACTATATTTTTTTCATCCAGCCACCCATTATTCGAGGCTGCTTTTATCATCGCGTATTCCCCACTTACATGATATACAAAAGTTGGTCGAGAAAATATTTCCTTAATACGGTAAACGATATCAAGATATAATAAACCAGGTTTTATCATTACCATGTCAGCCCCTTCATTTAAATCAAGCTCTACTTCAGTTACAGCTTCATTAGTGTTTGCAGGATTCATTTGATATGTATATTTATTTTCGCTACCAAGATTTTTATCAGAACCAACTGCTTCCCTAAAAGGCCCATAAAGACTTGACGCGTATTTAGCGGAGTACGCTAGTATTTTTGTATTAATATATTTTTTTGATTCAAGTGCATTCCTAATATGCCCAATACGACCGTCCATCATATCAGAGGGTGCGATTATATCGGCACCAGCTTCAGCATGTGACATAGCTTGCTTTACTAGTACTTCTACAGTTTCATCATTCATTACTTCATTGTTTCTATTTGTTAAGCCGTCTTGCCCAGATAGAGTATAGGGGTCTAGAGCAACATCTGTTATTACACCTAATTCAGGAAAAGACTTTTTTAATTCTTTAACGGATTTTTGTACTAATCCATCAGGATTCCATGCTTCAGATGCATCACTTCCCTTTTTCTCATCACCGACTACTGGAAAAATCGCTATTGCTGGTATTTTAAGTTTTACTAATTCTTCTGCTTCCTTCAGTAACACATCTATACTTAATCGACTTATTCCGGGCATTGATTCTATCGGAACTCTTTTTTTACTTCCTTCAACGATAAACATAGGATATATCAGGTCATCAGTCGTTATAGTTGATTCACGCATCAATCGACGCGAAAATTCGTCGCTACGCATCCTTCTTGGTCTTGTTGAAGGAAATTTATTTTTTTGTGATTCTTTCATATTATTTTCTAGTATTTTTTTACAGTTTTTTCAATCCAACTCTCAACTTCTTTAGTAATTTCTTTTGCCTTTTTATTTTCTGGTTTTATAGTTGGGCCAATTATTATTTTAATTAATCCTGGCTTTTTAATCATACTATTTTTTGGCCATAGTTTTCCTGCATTATGTGCAACAGGGACAATTTCAACCCCGGATTTTTCAGAGAGCATGCCTCCCCCAGGCAAATATTTTTTACTTTTATCTGGAGCAACGCGCGTACCTTCAGGGAATATAATCACCCAGAATCCTTTTTTGAGGCGCTCATGCCCTTGGTCAACAATTTGTCGAAATGATTTAATAGTTGAATTTCTATCAATAGCAATCGGCTGCATGGAAGCAAGGCCCCAACCATAGATAGGTATTTTTAGTAATTCCCTTTTTAGTATCCAGACCTGAGGGACAAAGATACGTTGTAGTGCCAAAGTTTCAAATGCAGATTGATGTTTGCACATAACTATACAAGGTTTAGCAGGTATATTTTCTTTTCCTTCAATTTTATAACGCACATTACAACAAATTTTTAACCACCAGAGATTAAAAACCGCCCAACGCGTAATTAAATAATAGCGTTTATTGAAATCTAAGGGAAAAGCAATAATGCCAATAGGCGCTATTAATATCGTGCTAGCGATTAGGCCGATATAAAAAAAAACTGATCTTATAAATAGCATCATTATTTTTTAGTGGTTATATGCGTTACAAATGCTGCAAGATCTTTATAAATAGAAACATTTTTTGGAATTATACCTTTGCTAACTGCATCACCCCCTTTTCCTGTTTTAACAAGAACGGGTATGCCTCCAGCAGTTATAGCCGCGTCAATATCAGTAATTTTATCACCGACACAGTATGTATTACTTAGTGATATTCCATATCTTTCCGATACCTGATTAAATAATCCTGGTTTAGGTTTTCGACAAGAACATTTTTTTTCTGGCACACATGGACAAAAGAATATTGCATCGATAACAGCACCGTATCGCATTAAGTAGAGGTTCATTTTTTTATGTATTAAGTTTAGTGACTCTATAGAAAAAAGTTTTCTTCCAATCCCAGATTGGTTGGTAACAATCACTACTCTAAAATCATTTCGACAGAGTCTACCAATCGATTCCAAACTTCCATGAATAGGCATCCACTCTTCTGGAGATTTTATATAATTTTTAGAGTCTTCATTAATGACTCCATCTCGATCAAGAATGATAAGTTTCATATATTATTCCTGTAATTTTGAGATATCTGCGATTTTTAGAAATAGAGAGTTTAGGTCACTCAATAGCGCAAGCCTATTTTTTTGGAGCTCAGGCTTATCGCTCATTATCATTACATCATTAAAAAAGTTATCTATTGTTTTACTAAGTCCAGCAAGTTCTGCAAGCGCTAACTTATAGTCACGATTATTTATCATAGGCTTTATTATTTTTTTATAATCTTCTATTATATGTGCCAATTCTATTTCTGACTTCTCTATAAGCAGCTTATCATTTATTTTTACAAAACCAGTTATTTCTGATTTTTTTAAAATATTTACTATACGTTTATTTGCGGTAGCTAGATTTTTTGCTACATCGAGTTTTTTAAATTCCGTAACAGCTACCAAACGTTTATGGAAATCAAGCGGTATAGTTGTATTTATTGCAAGTACTGATTCAAAAGTATCAGCACTAAAACCTTCATCATAATAATAATTACGGAGTCGCTCCATTAGAAAAAAATACACCTTATCTATATAATTTTTCGATTTATCTTTACTAGGAATAGTTGATGCAGCAAAAATTAATAAATCTTTTAAATCGATATCAATATTACTTTCAATGAGAATCCTTAAGACACCTATTGCCGAACGTCTTAACCCAAATGGGTCCTTATCTCCTGTTGGAATTTTTCCGATAGAGAATATACAAATCAGGTTATCAATTTTTTCGCTAATAGCTAGATATTTTCCAAGGTCTGTTTTAGGTAAGTCATCACCAGCAAAACGAGGTTTATAAAACTCCTCAATAGCAATAGCCACTTCACTTTTTTCACCGTTTAACTCCGCATAATAACGACCCATTATTCCTTGCAATTTAGGAAACTCATTTACCATTTTTGTGAGTAGGTCACAAAGACAAAGTTCTGCAGCTGATTTTGCTGCCTCAGAGTCAATGTCTATTTTTTTTGCCATATACTTTAGGGTATGTGCAAGGCGTTCAGATTTATCATATAAAGTTCCTAATTTTTTTTGGTAAATTACTTTTTTTAGAGATTGCCGGTGATTCCTCAAACCATATTTAGAATCCCATTCCAAGAAAAAAGATGCATCACTGAGTCTCGGTTTTATCACTCTTTCATTACCTTCTTTTATTAATTCAGGTTTATTACTTTCAATATTTGCTACACAAATAAATAAAGGCATTAATTTTCTTTTGTGTTCAACCATCGGAAAATATTTTTGATTATCTTGCATGACAGCAATTAGTACTTCCTTTGGTAATTTAAGAAATCCTGAATCAAAATTTCCAATAAAACTAATTGGCCACTCGACTAATGAAGTGACTTCATTGAGCAACCCCGGTTCAATTATTACATTACCATTACTTTTTTTTGCTATAGCTGTAATCTGAGATTTAATTAAAGCTAGACGTTCATCATAACTAGCTATAACCTTCCCTCTATTTTTTAGTATATTAGGGTATTCATTTGG
>NZJM01000016.1 GCA_002692205.1 Legionellales bacterium
CGTCCTCTCCGGTATATGAGCGAGGAGATTTAAAAAAGGTGAAGATACCCTCGTCTATTTTATTCTGTTCTTCATCATATATAGGCAATAGATAAACGCTATGATGAACTGTTTCTTTTTTAAGGTTTGAAATTTTTCTAGCCAGGTGGAAAGACCGGGGGCCACTTAACCTGATAGAGGCAACCCCAGACCTACCTAGTGGGGTAGTTTGGGCAACAATTGTCTGGTTTTCCATTTTTTGGTCACTTTGCGCTGGCGGTGTTCGTCGGTACCAGCTTTTGCTGAGCGATTGTTAATACATTAAACAGTGTGTAGTATAGGTTTAAACCAGAGGGGAAGCTGTTAAATATCAGGAAAAAGAATGCGGTCATAAAGTATTGCATGGTCTTTTGTTGTGCTTGTTGTGCTCCACCGGTCATCATCATCTTCTGTTGAATAAACATTGAAATTACCATAAAGATTGGAAGGGCTGCTATATGGGCCCCATATATTGGTATATGAAACGGGAGGTTAACTATTATGTCCGGCGATGACAGGTCCTTAACCCACCAAACAAAAGGCTCTGCTCTTAATTCAATTGTTGTTCGGAACACTATAAATAGAGCAAAGAGTAGGGGCATTTGCAAAAGCATCGGTAAACAACCTCCAAGTGGGTTAACTCCCCTTTTTTTGTAAAGCTCCATTGTAGCCTGGTTCAGCTTGGTTGGGTTTGACTTGTGCTTTTCTCGGAGAGCGTTGACCTCTGGCTGTATTGCTTGCATTGCCGAGGTGGACTGGTAGCTTTTTTTGGTTAATGGGTAGACTAGAAGCTTAACTAAAAAGGCAAAAACAATCAGGACGAAACCGTAGTTGGGAATGTGATTATGCATCAGCTTAAGAGCATATAAGACACCCTTTGAAATGGGTCTTATAAATGCCCAACCAAAGTCCATTATTGAGTCGAGGTTGACCCCCAGGTTTTTAATTCTCTCATATTCAAGTGGGCCTAGAAAGAGGGTGAAGGCAGGAATTGAGTTAGCATCTAAAACAAAATAAGCATCATATGTTTCTAGTGAATCACCAGGGGAGACCAGCGCAGACTTCATTATAGCGGCGGGGGAGCTTGGAATCAACGAGGATGTAAAGTATTTTGTTCTCACAGAAAGCCAGTCTGTCTCACCTGAAAACTTCTTTTCCTCTCTCTTGTCAAGTTTCCCTTTGAGCTCTTCAAGTTCGCCACCCATATATGCATATGCTTTAAAGTATGTGCGATCATCAACCCTGTTTTTTTCTGTTGATGCAAGACCCCCGTGCCAGCCAAATAAAACATCTCTATATATATCGCCCCTTATACTAGAAAGGTCTATGTCAACGCCGATGGTGTATCCATAGGGGTTAAAGACCAATGTTTTATAAATGTATCTAGACTTAAAAACTTCTTTTTTGAACTCTAATGAAAAAGGTTCTTTAATAATGCTAGGTGGTTGTGAGGAAACAAGCTCCCAGGGCGACCCCAGGTTTAACTCGTTGCCATCAAGGTCTTTAGCCTGTATTTGAAGGTTCGGGCTTTGGTTCGGCAGGATCAAGTTAACAAGTGAACTATCTGTAGTTAAGTAGTTCTTTATGTTAAACTCGGTGATTGTGCCACCAGAACGCGACGAGACCCTTGCAATATAAAGCGGAGTTTCAAGTTCTATTATTGTGTCGTCAAGATTTGTTATAGAGGGTGTGGTTTTCTCAGGGCGAGTTGGTTGAATTGTTACTTCTTCTACATCCGGGCTTGGATTTTCTGGGCTTGTGAAGACCTCTTCATCTTCGTATGTGTTGGGTTCGGGGGTGGGGGAAACCATCTCCATGTATTTTGGGGTAAATATTAATATCAGGGATATTAAAAAGAAGGCAAGAAGGGTGTTTCTGTCCATTATTAAACCAGTGGGTCGTGTCCACCATGGAAAAGGGGGTTACACTTCAATATTCTTTTTGTTATGAGATAGATGGCTATAAAAAAAGACCTACCCCTTAGCGCTTCCAGCGCATAGTTGGAACAGGTGGGGGTGAATCTGCACTGCGATCCTAGTGCAGGAGATAGGGTTACCTGGTATGTTCTCACAAAAAATATTATAAAAGCTTTAAGTAGGTAATCAATTGACCTAATTAGAAACACGGGGTTTTTAGAGGGCTAGGCGCTTTCGCCCCTTCTTTCTTCTTCTGCGAAGGACCGATCGTCCACCAACAGTAGACCTGCGAGACCTGAAACCGTGTTTGTTCCGTCTTTTTCTTTTACTGGGTTGATATGTTCTTTTCATTTTTTATTTAAAGTATAGACATCAAAATTACAGACGCAATAGTCCCATCACAAAAAATTTAATCATAGAAAAACAATCTAAGAAAATCTACGTGATTTGGATTTTCATTGAACCGTTAACACCTGGTCCCGTAATTTATGGGGTGTTTAGTGTGTGGATAACATGTGGATAACTATAAAATGAACTATGATGATATTTGGGGTAAGGCCCAAGCGTATTTAAAAAACGAATTACCCGGACATGCCATTAGCGCATGGTTTGACCCTGTAGAGCCAATCGGCTTATCAGAAAACAAGATCCTTTTAGAGGTGCCTAATCAGTTTTTTGTAGAGTGGATAGACTCACACTACGACAAACAACTTAGGTCCTCACTAAAATCAATCAATGGAGTAGACTATGGTTTTAGATTTATTATTAATAGTAACTCTACAGAGATATCTGTAGACAAAACGACATTCCCCCAAAAACAAACAAGGGTTTTACAGCAGAACAACATCAACAAACTGTATAGGTTTGACAACTTTATTGAAGGTGGAAATAATGAATTTGCTAAAAATGCAGCTTTTTCTGTTGCAAACAACCCCGGAGAAAATGGATTTAACCCACTTATTATTTATGGAGGTGTGGGGCTAGGAAAAACACACTTAATGCATGCGATTGGAAACCAAGCAATAGAGTTGAATAACCATCTTAATGTTGTAATAGTAACTAGTGAAAAATTCACACTTGATTTTGTCAATGGGCTAAGAAAAAATAAGACCATTGAGTTTGCTCAGAAATATAGGAAGGCAGATATTCTGCTCATTGATGATATTCAGTTTTTTAGAGGAAAGGAGCAAACCCAAGAACAGTTTTTTCACACCTTTAACGCTCTACACCAAACCGGTAAACAAATTGTAATGACAGCAGATAAATACCCCGGAGAAATGAAGGGGTTACAAGACAGGCTTCTATCCCGGTTTCAATCTGGTTTATCTGTAGATGTACAGCCTCCAAACTTTGAGGTTAGGGTAGCGATCTTACTTGAGAAGGCCGAGCAAAATGGGCTATCCTTAGAATATGATATAATTGAGTTTATCGCTAGACACGTTAAAGACAATGTTAGAGATCTTGAGGGTACAATAATAAGAATATTGGCTAAATCCTCTCTCATGAATAAAGAAATTGACCACAGGCTTGTTAGAGAGGTTGTCCAAGAGAGAACCGGGGGGCGATTAAACAACGACATATCCATGGAGGATATTATAAAAAAAGTGTCTAATATCTCTTCAGTGTCAGAGGATAAAATAGTTGGAAAAAGTCGGAAAAGCGAAATATCGGAAGCGCGCCAACTTTCAATGTTTTTATGCAGAGAGATAATAGGGACGTCCCTAAATAACATAGGTATATTTTTTGGCGGTAGAGACCACACGACAGTGATACATGCGGTAAAAACAATTACAGACAAAACAGAAAAGGACCCTAGAATTAAAAAATTACTTGGTACAATAAAGCAAGAACTTGGGTATTCTTTTTAGTTTTTTTATTATCCAGCTAAGGTCTAACAAGTTTTTATTGAAATCAAACTTTATAATTAGAGAGGCATTAAAATGAACAAATTAATCATTAGTGGTAGGTTAACTCGAGACGCTGAAGTGCGGTTTATTCCTAGTGGAACTCCGGTCATGTCATTCAGTGTGGCAAACAATACCGGTTTTGGTGATAATCAAAAGACCCACTATTTTGAGTGTTCTCTTTTTGGAAAGAGGGCAGAAGGTGGATTAAAAGATTATATGCTAAAAGGACAACAAGTGGTTGTCGAGGGAGAAATATCTCTTAATCAATATGAAAAAAAAGACGGTACAGGTGGCGCAAGCCTAAGAGTTTTTGTAAACAATGTGGAATTAATGGGTGGTTCCCAACAGGGTGGGGGACAACGTAGTGGGGGACCGACAAGTCAACCACCAGTAAACGATGATGATGATTTACCTTTTTAAAAAATAAAAAACTAATGAGAAAATTTGGGCCCGAATTTTTATCATCTCTTTCTCCCAGGCCCCACATACTTAGATACCTGTTAACCTATGTCGCTCTGTTGCTAGGTTCAGGAATTGCACGAGTTTCGGTAAGGGGAAAATATCACCTACCAAAAGCAGGGCCCTATGTGATTGCTAGCAACCACTTTAGTGATTACGACCCTCTGTTTTTTAGTTATGGCATCCAAAAGCCCATAAACTTTATAGCAGCGAGTGACCAAGAGCTTGATTGGTGGCTTGTTTGGGCACCAATTATATATGGTTGGATACCTGTTGATAGAAAGAACCTTTCTCCATCAACAATTAAAAAATCACTTGAAGTTTTAAAAAGGGGGGAGGTGTTAGGGATTTTCCCAGATGGTGGAGTTAGCTACAACTTATTAAGCCAACCAAAAAACGGTGCGGTATATCTCTCAACCCTTGGAAAAGCTCCAATTGTTCCAATTGGGATATATGGCGCAGAAAGAGCATGGGAGGGAATGTTTAAGGGTATACGGTCAAGTATTTCTATCAATATTGGAAAACCATTTGGGCCTTTTGATATTAAAGGTAACAAAAAGGACAAGGTCAAAGCCCTCAATGCGGTTGGAGGTGAAATGATGTGTAGGATAGCAGCGCTTCTACCACCAGGTAGACAAGGCTCATTTAGTGGCAATGTCAAAATTGCTAAATATCAAAATGAAAATCGTATTATTCCAAACCCTCAGCCATATTTTAAGGCCATAGATGATGAATAAGTATCATTGGTCAGATGAGTTTTTTAAAATCAAGTATATTCCTATAAATATAAATGGCGCACCAAAATATGCGCTTGCAGGGATAAGCTCTGAAAAAAGAAAATAAGCTAAAATCGAAGCAATTATTGGCTCTCCAAGAGGCACAGAAGCAACTGCTGTTGGTGTTAAATATTTAATAACATAATTCAATATGTTGTGGCCTAGCACTGTTGGAACAAGGCCCAAAAACAAAAACCAGCAGAAATGTTCAAAGGTGAAAATAAATAACGGTACCCTAAATAGAGCAGCAACGATCGCAATGGTTATAGCAGCTACTAGAAATAGAGACCTACCATATATTACATTTTTGGTGTTTTTCCGTATTTCAGATGCAAAAATATATGTAATTGCAATACATAGCCCGCTCAATAAAGAGCTAAAGCTTCCATAGAAACCTTCACTGGTCACATCAAGCCCAGAACCCTGCACAATTAAAATTCCAACCATCGAACAAACAAGCCCTAAAAAGGCATATTTATGAATAGGGTTTCTAACCGCTATGGCAAAAAGAGCGGTAAAGAATGGCCCCGTATTTGCTAGTAGGGTAGCCCTTGCAACAGAAACTTCTCGCACACCAATAAAAAAAAACACAAAATGAAGGCCCAAAAACACACCGGCAAAAACAACTCTCCTTCTATTTTTGGGGGATAGAGAATCTGTTGCATTAATACTATAACTCCACAGCATGCCGCTGGCTAAAAACATTCTCCAAAAAGCCAATGTAATAGCAGGTACAGAGGCAGCGTATCTTACAACGAGAGATGAAGAGCTAACAGAGACCAGAGCTAACATAAGAAGCAGGTAAGTTCTGGTCAAAACAGAATCAGCTCGGAAAATCGTTAATGATGGATGCTATACAGGCTGTTAGTTTTTTTGCATATGGAATATGTAAAAACTCATTTGGTCCGTGTGCGTTCGAACCTGGACCTAAAACTCCAGTAATAACAAACTGTGCCTTGGGAAATTGCTCACCCAACATTGCCATGAAAGGTATTGTTCCACCCTCGCTCATTGAACATGCGTCTTCACCGTAATAACACTTGGAAGATTCCTTCATTGAGGTGGCCAACCACGGGGCTATTTCTGGAGCATTCCAACCAGAGGCAGGCTCTTCAAAAGAAACCGTCACCTTTGCATTGTAGGGTGGTTTTTTTGTCAAGACATCTCTAACTGCCTCTTGTGCCTTGAGATGGTCTACCAGGGGAGGAATTCTTATAGAGAGCTGTAGTTGTGTAAAGGGTCGTAATACATTACCAGCGTTGTTTGAGGGTGGCAAACCACCGGCTCCAACAACTGAAAGGGTTGGCAACCATGTCCTGCGCAAAACCCCCTCAACATTATCATCGGTAGATGGTTTCATGTCGCCCTTCCAGGGAAACTCCTTTACAACCTCGTCTCCAAGGATACCAACAAGCTTTTCCGTTTCGGTTATTCTATGGTCTGGTATTTTAGTTTTTAGTTCATCGAGGTTTATTTCACCTGTTTTTTCATTTTCTAGTCTACTGAGAAGTTGTCTAGCAACCCTAAAAGAGGATGGAACATGTCCACTTGCGCCCCCAGAATGGACGCCCTCTTTTAATACCTCAACTTTTAGAGAACAACCGATCAATCCCCGAAGAGAAGTTGTTGTCCAAAAACGGTTATAGTCTCCTGCGCCTGAATCCAAACAGATTACTAAATCAGGAGTTCCGATTAAATCTTGACATGATTCTATATAGTGCGGAAGGTCTGGAGAGCCGCTTTCTTCGCAAAACTCTATTAAAACTAATATGCGTGGTGTTCTCGCTGCTTGTTCTTTTAGAGACTTTATAGATGATAAAGAAGCAAATAAGGCATATCCATCATCAGCTCCACCTCGACCAAACAGCTTGTTTTCCTTTATAACCGGGGTCCAAGGACCCAGGTCGCTATCCCACCCCTCCATTTCTGGCTGCTTATCTAAATGACCATACATAAGAATGTTTCCATCTTTTTCACCAGGAATATCAATTAGAATGATCGGCGTTCTACCAGGGGTTTCTTTTATTATTAATTCAGCATCCTCCGGCATGTGTTCTTTTGCCCAAACCGTTGCCATTGAAAGTACCCTATCCATATGTCCATTTTCTTTCCAGTCCGGATCAAAAGAGGGGGATTTATTTGGGATTTTAATGTATTCAATAAGCGTTGGGAGGATACTGTCATCCCAAAACTTACTGATAGAGGTTTCTAGTTCTTTTTTATTGAGGTTCATTTTTCTCCCATATTTTTATATACAATACCATTTTTCATTACAAACACCACATTTTCTAAAGCTGCTATATCTTTGAGTGGGTCGCCTTTTACAGCAACGATATCTGCTAACATGTTTTTTTGAACCAGGCCTAAAAAATCATTTATCTCTAATAGCTCAGATGCTGTTTTTGTGGCTGATTGAATTGCCTCCATCGGAGACATTCCAGCTTCTACCATATAGGTGAATTCCTTCGCGTTTTCTCCATGATAAGAAACCCCGGAGTCTGTACCAAACGCGATAGAGACTCCAGCATTATAAGCCATCTTAAACGTCTCTTTTATTTTGGGTCCAATTTTTTTTGCTTTAGGTCGAACAACCTCAGGATAGTACCCATCTATACGCGCCTTTTCTGCTACAAACTCACCAGCAGATATTGTAGGAACATAATATGTTCCTTTCTCTTTCATTAAGTCAATGGTCTCTTGGTCCATGAGTGTTCCGTGCTCTATCGAGCGGACACCAGCTCTAACCGCCCGCTTCATTCCTTCTGCTCCATGAGCATGTGCTGCTACATGCATATCATAATCAGCTGCTGTTTCAACAATAGCAATAATCTCATCCTCTTTAAACTGAGGGTTTTCTCCACTTTTGGCTACGCTCAGTACGCCGCCGGTTGCTGTTATCTTTATAAGGTCCGCACCATTTTTGTATCGCTGTCTAACAGCTTTCCTTGATTCTGGAACGCCATTTACAACCCCCTTACTTGGACCAGGGTCTCCCATAAGTTCAAACCTCATACCATTGGTTGGGTCTGAATGCCCACCAGTTGTTGCTATTGATTTTCCCGCGCTGTAAATCCTTGGACCAATCAATAAGTTATTATTAATTGCATCTCTCAAAGAGGTGTTCACTGGTCCGCCAAGATCTCTTACTGTAGTAAATCCAGCCATGAGTGTACGTTCAGCATATTTAATTGACCTATAAGCGTAATCATCAAGATCCATTGTGAATCGTTCCATATATCTTTTAGGATTTGATTCACCAGAAAGGTGCACATGCATATCCATTAATCCAGGAAGCACAGTGTATTGATTGAGGTCAAAAAAAAGGTCTTCGTCACCAGGGTCCACATAGCCATCTGCTATATCAACAATTCTTGATTCCTGGATCATGATAGAAACCACCTTTTTAGGTTTGCTAGAGTACCCATCTATCAATGTTCCACAATGTAAAATAGTTAGTTGGGCTTGAAGGGTGGATAAAAAAAAGACTAAAACACAAACATTTCTCAAGCCTACAACCCCCTTTGAAACACTGCGCTTTTATAAATAAGGTCTCCAGTTAAAAAAGCATCATGAACACTGCTTCCGCGTAGCCCAGCGTAAGACCTAAATACATTTCGAATTATTTTGGGAACGTGAGTATCAATTTGCTCTGCCCGCCCTGGTGTCAAAAGGTCAAGAGCGTCTAATATATTTCTAGTAATGTCCACTTCTTTAACAATGACTAAGCCCACATCATCCGTAAGTTTAAAAAATCTTTTCATTTCATTATGAGACCTGAAATCACACCACAAAAAAAAGCCCTCTGGCTTTAAAACTCTCTGAACCTCAGAAAAAAAAGAAGTAACGTTTCCATAGCAATGAGAGGATTCAACATTTAAAACAGCGTCGAATGTTTCTTTTTCAAAAGGAATGTTTTCTGAGTCTCCAACAATAAAGTCTAATCCATCAATTTGATGTGAAGACCTGCAAAGCTTAATTGCGCTGTCAGATATGTCCATTCCAACAACAGATTTTGTCTTAAGGTGGCTCTGGATGTAAGAAGCTCCACCCCCACGCCCGGAACCAACCTCTAATAGTTTTTTATTAGATAGGTCAACTTGTGTTGAAGTGTGGTGGTACAGTTGAAGGGGATAACGTTCTGATTCGTCTTTTTCTGATATTTCGGGATTAAAACCATCCTCTGCATACCCGTAATTCATAAACCGGAATGAGTGATTTTTTGACTTGTTAGCAAACGCGTTATACCAAACTCGCCAAAACCATCGTTTTGTTGATGGCCCAAGTTGTATAAACCAAACAAGGAACTTTTGAATCATGTTTAACCTGTATTAATAGGTAAGGCTTCTGGCATGACTAGTCTTTAGCGGGTTTTTTAACAACTCGATCTGCCCGATACTCTAAATACCATCTCCAAAAAGCCTTGTAAAAAGGTATTAGGCGCAACTTGCGAGGGATATAAACAGTCCGCCAGTCCTTCTTTACTGCAGTTAAAATTCTTTCAACACAGTTATTGAGCCCCACAGATTCTTTTGTATGTTTCTTTGGTGGTCTTGAATGTTTTTTACCATCTGCACCAAATGCGTTTCCGCGAAGGTTTGTATCTCGTATCCAACCAAGAATAGCTTCCAGGATTGTTATTTCTCTCTTGTTTTCTATGGCTAGGGTTGACAGAAATCCGTGAAGAGCATGTTTTGATGCTGCATAACCAGAGTGGCTAGGAAACCCCATAAGCGCCTGACCCGTTGAACAGCTTATTATTTTTCCATTTGATTTTTTTAAATGAGGAAGTGCTGCGTGTACACAGTTAACAGCACCAAGATAATTTGTGTTAATAAGGTCTTTAAAAAAACCAATATCAGCTATGTCTTCGAACCTTGCCCACATGCTGACACCTGCGTTTAGAACTAGTCCATCAATTTGGCCAAATGTTGCGATAGTTTCTTCTATCATTCTATTGCATTGTTCAACTATGGTTATGTCTGTTTGAACGGCAATTGATATGCCCCCAGACGAGTTAATTATATTAGACACGCGTTCTAGTTCGTCTAATCTTCTTGCAGCACAAACAA
>NZJM01000017.1 GCA_002692205.1 Legionellales bacterium
GATGATGAATTTAGAAATGTTGATGTAAATATGGATGAAAGTATCAACATTGCAGATGTTATAATGATTGTTGATATAATATTTGGTTCAAATGCAAGAATATTAAATAGCTCTAGTAGTGATGCTGCATATGTTGATCTAGTTCAAAGCAATACAATCGATATAGCTATTTCTCCGCAACAAGCAACTATTGGTAGTTTGCTTGCTCATGTTAGAAAAGGTGATGTCGTTGTAGTTCATTCTCTAAGAAGAGGAGCTGCTGAAGCAATTGAGGCAATCGCTCATGGAAACGAATCATCCTCAAAAGTAGTTGGGAAAAAAATACAAGATATAGAATTACCAGAGGGAACAACAATTGCAGCAATTGTGCGTAGTGATGACGTTCTAATGGTTAAGAAGAAAACTATTATTGAAGCTAATGACCATCTAATTTTGATTGTATCTGATAAAAAGCATGTTGCTAAGGTTGAATCACTATTCCAAGTGGATATTACATTTTTATAAATTAAAATATTAAAAGAAGAGAAATAAAGTTATGCAGCATGCAGTAATTCTCAGAATTCTAGGTATCCTACTTATTCTTTTTAGTTTTACTATGATACCGCCGATAATTATATCTTTAATTTATAATGATGGTTCATTATTATCTTTTATACTCGCTTTTTTTATAATACTCTCCATTGGTTCACTGCTTTGGTTCCCGGTTAAAGATAATAAAAATGATTTACGATTACGCGATGGTTTTTTTGTTGTCGTACTTTTTTGGGTGGGCCTTGGAGTAACAGGAAGCATACCTTTATTATTATCTGATACTCCTGATTTAACTCTTACAAATGCAATATTCGAATCCATTTCCGGATTAACAACAACTGGAGCCACAATAATTGTTGGAATTGATAATTTACCTAAATCAGTTCTCTTTTACCGCCAAGAATTACAATGGCTAGGTGGAATGGGAATTATTGTATTAGCTGTAGCAATTCTCCCAATGTTAGGAATTGGAGGAATGCAATTATATCGGGCTGAAACGCCGGGGCCGGTAAAAGATACTAAACTAACCCCGAGGATTACCGAAACAGCAAAGTCGCTTTGGTATATATATTTGACGATGACTATCGTTTGCGCAATATTATATTTTATAGCAGGAATGGATATTTTTGATGCTATTGCTCATAGTTTTTCTACCGTTTCTATTGGAGGATTCTCTACTCATGATCAAAGTATTGGATACTTTGATAATGGCTTAATTGAAACAGTGGCGATTTTTTTTATGTTAATAGCAGGTATTAACTTTAGTCTTCATTTTTTATCATTTCGAAATATAAATGTTAAATCATATTTACATGACGCTGAACTACGTGCATATATAAAAATTCTGTTAGTCATTTGTACTATATGCACTATATATAACTTGATCGATGGTAACTATGATAGCTATAAACTATTAATCAGAGAAAGTGTTTTTCAGTCAGTTTCTATTGCTACTACAACAGGATTTACAACTGCCGAATTTCAAAATTGGCCAGGATTCACTCCATTACTATTAATTCTTTCATGTTTTATCGGCGCTTGTGCAGGTTCTACTGGTGGTGGTATTAAAGTTATTAGAGTGTTACTGCTTTTCAAACAAGGAGTTCGCGAAATTAAACGACTAATTCACCCCAATGCTATATTTACTATTAAAGTTGGTGATAAACCAATACCAGATCGAATTATTGAGGCAGTATGGGGATTTTTAGCTGTTTATGTTGTAATATTTGTAATCCTCTTACTGGCATTAACAGCAACTAATATCGACTTTGTTACCGCCTTTTCTGCATTATCTGCTTGTATTAATAATCTTGGTCCTGGATTGGGCGATGTGAGTCAAAACTACTTTCATATCAACAATACCGCTAAGTGGATTCTTTGCTTTGCGATGCTACTTGGAAGACTTGAAATATTTACATTATTAGTCTTATTTTCCCCGGCTTTTTGGCGACGTTGAATAATAAAACAAAACAAAAATGGGACGAATATTATAACTCAAATAAAAAATATCCTTCCCTACCTCCATCAGAAGTGCTGCTCAATAATCAGCATCTACTTCCAAAAAAAGGTGTTGCGCTCGATCTTGCTTGTGGTTACGGTTCGAATGCACTATGTCTTGCTAAAAATGGTTTAAAAGTATTTGCATGGGATATTTCAAAAGTGGTAATTAATAAACTCTCTACTTACTCTAAAAAATTGAATCTTAAAGTCCATTGTGAAAATAGAGATGTATTAATAGATCCGCCAGAGCCTAATAGATTTGATGTAATTATTGTAAGCCAGTTTTTAGATCGAAATTTAATAAAATATATAAAAAAAGCACTAAAAAAAGATGGGTTAATCTTTTATCAAACTTTTTTAAAAAATAGAATAGATAAAAAAGGTCCTAGAAATCCAAATTATCAATTAAATGAAAACGAGTTAAAGGATTTTTTTGAGAACTGGAAATTAATCTATTATAAAGAAGAAGGTAACGTAGGGAATTTAAAAATGGGTTTTAGAGAGCAGGCTATGATTATATCCCAAAAAAAATAAAAAACTTTAAGTGTGTAATTGTAAAGTCCCGGTAAGATCTGAGATTTTATCTATATTATTATTTTTTAAATATTGAATTATTCCATCATTTAATTTTTTGCAAACTAAAGGCTCATAAAATAATGCTGTTCCAATACCAACAGCAGTTGATCCAGCGATAATAAATTCTATAACATCTTCAATTTTTGTAACACCGCCTTGACCAATTATAGGAATGTTATATTGCTTTGCAACCTGATAAACTTGATGCACCTTAAGCAACGCAATTGGTTTAATAGCAGGACCTGATAACCCTCCTTGGTTATTACCAATAATTGGTTTTCTGCTTTCTATATCAACCGCCATTCCTGTTATTGTGTTTATAACTGCAAAACCATCTGTACCAGATTCAATACAGCACTTAGCATTTTCCGCAATATTTGTTTGGTTTGGAGATAATTTTGTTATGAGTGGTTTTTTTGTTGCTCTTCGACATGCTTCAACAACTTTTGCAGACATAATTGGATCATTTCCAAATTCTAATCCACCCTTCTTAATATTTGGGCAAGAGATATTGATTTCCATGGCATCAATTGGTGAATCATCGAATATACGAGTAATTTCCGCGTACTCTTCAACACTCGAGCCAGACAAATTTGCTATAAAACGTGTTTCCGAGAAATCTAGATTTGGTAAATACTCATCGACTACAACTTGAGAGCCAGGATTTTGCAAACCTATTGCATTTAGCATGCCTAAGTATGTTTCAGAAATTCTATGTGGAGAATTACCTAAACGAGGTTCAAGTGTAGTTCCTTTTAGGCATATGGCGCCAACATCTTTATTTGAAAAACCATTAATACGCGTATACTCTTCACCAAAACCGACACAACCAGATAATAAAACTAATGGCGAATTGAATTTTAAACCACAAAAATCTATATTGAGTTTCTCATTTTTTTTCATTTTTTGATGAGTTATTTAACCACAATTTAAATATTATTCGAATAAAAGCTACCTATGTTTAATGTTGTTCTATTTGAACCAGAAATTCCACCAAATACTGGAAATATTATGCGTCTATGTGCAAATACCGGGGCTAAACTACACCTGATACACCCTTTAGGCTTTAAAACACAAGCAAAAGAACTACGCCGTGCTGGATTAGATTATATAGACTGGTCTGTCGTTTGCCATTATAAAAATTATGAAGAATATATTGAAAAGAATGGCAATGAGTCACTTTATGCTATATCAACCAAAGGACAAAAGCATTATTCAGATTGTAACTTTATTAAAAATGATAGCTTTTTATTTGGTCCTGAAACAAGAGGTTTGCCAAAAAAAATATTGGGTGAATTTAAGTCAGATAAAATTCTTAGAATTCCAATGCTGAAAAGTAGCAGAAGTCTCAATCTTTCAAATGCTGTTAGCATTATTATTTATGAATCTTGGAGGCAAATAAATTTTGAATAACTCTAATTAGATTAGAATTCTTCTCTTTGTTCCCTATTTAAAAGATTTTTTACGGCATCCATCGCCGTACATCGAGAATCTAAAACATTCAAAACTTGCTCGGTAATAGGCATCTCTATTTCATTTTTCTTTGCTAGCAAACTTACCTCTTTGGTAGTATTCAGTCCTTCGACTTCTTGATTGATTTCTTTACATGCTCTCTCCGATGAATAATTTTTAGATAATAGAATACCAAATCTTCTGTTACGTGATTGATTATCAGTACAAGTCAGAATTAAATCACCAAGACCAGCCAATCCCATAAAAGTTTCTTCTTTAGCTCCCATTGCTACACCTAAGCGTATTATTTCAGATAATCCACGAGTTATTAATGCGGATCGTGCATTGCATCCATACCCTAGACCATCAGATATCCCCGCGGCAATTGCCATTACATTTTTTACTGCCCCACCAATTTGCGCGCCTATATAATCAGTGTGAATATAAATCCTGAATGTTTTTGTATGGAAAAGATCCGAAAAACTATTGGCGATTTCAATGTCTTCGGATGAGATTGTTACTGCGGTTGGTAATTCTGCTGCTACTTCCATAGCAAATGATGGTCCAGTAAGTATCGCAATAGGACAATTTATCAGCACTTCTTTAGCAATTACATGGTTAAGATTTTGCGTATTTGGTTCAAAACCCTTAGTGGCGATACAAATGCTGCCTATAGAAAAAGATTTTAGTAAATTTAAACTACTTCTTACGGCATGGCTAGGTACTGCGCAAATGACTTTATCTATAACATTTGGAGCTTCTTCAATTGATTCAAGTGCTGTAATATTTTTTGGAATTTTATAGCCAGGCAAATATTTCTCATTTGATCTGTTTGAATTTATCTCTTGAATCGTGTTTAGATTAGTGTCCCAAAGATAAATATGATGATCATTGCGAGCCAGAACCATTGCCAATGCAGTCCCCCAAGACCCAGCACCTTGAATTAATACTGACTGTATGCCCATCTAAAAAATTCCTAATTTTAATGAGTTGTATTCTTTGATGCCTCTTCAGATGCCTGTTTCTTTTGTTGTTCATATAAAGCATCGAAGTTAACTGGTGTAAGTAGTAACTGAGGGAAGCCGCCTCTTGTGACAATATCTGAGACAGCCTCTCTAGCAAATGGAAATAATATATTTGCACAAGATGTTGCTAGCATGCGGCCAAGTACATCTTCAGGAACATTTTTTATCAAAAAAATACCTGCCTGATCAATCTCGACTAAATAGATATCTCTATCATCTACCTTAACTGTCAAAGTTGCTGATAATACAACATCAAATAAATCCTCACCTAAAGGTGTAGCTTCATTTGTTATATGCATATCAACGACTGGCTTCCATTCTTTTTTAAAATCCTCAGGTGTATTTGTCGTTTCAAAAGATATATCTTTTATATAAATTTTTTGAATCGAAAATTGCGGATCTTTATTTTTTTCAGTTTTATTTTCTTCTTCAGGCATAAATATACTTCCTAATTAAAAATATAAAATATCCAAAATATGTTAATCGATGCATCTTAGTTTTTCTTTGTTAGAGGTAAACTCGAGTGTTGCCACGAAGCAATGCCTCCTTTTAAACAAAAAATCATTTCTTCGCCTTGCTTGATTAATTTTTGAGCCTCTTTTACTGAAATATTGCCATTTTCACAACAAAAAATAATCCCTTTTTTATTATTTTTTCTCAATTTTTTAATTTCTCCAGGTAGCTGTTCACGGCTGATATTTTTAGCATTTACAATATGTCCATTTTCAAATTCTCTCGGACTTCTAATATCGACAATTTCTGCACCTTCACGATTAATAAGATGAGTGACTTGACTTGATGTCAGTATTTTTGCGCCGCCTACCATATCGCCAAAAATATTCCATATTAGTAGAGTCAAAATTACAAAAAATAATGAGAATAAGTAGGGATGATTTAATACAAATTCTGGGAACTTTTCCATTAAGCTTCGCTCTTAGTTGTTAATTAATGTAAATAATACGACATATCCTATATTGAAAAAACTATTCATTTGTTAAATCAATAAACTTATTTAACATGTTGTATTCATTATTTTCATGTTAGTATTCAAAGCATAATAGGCTATTGATTTACTACACAACCGGTAACCCCAATTATATATTTATTTGCAGCGTGAAATTGCAAAAAATTTTAAAAGAATCCAACTTTCTGATCATTTTTCTTAATGATAATCCTAATCTATGGCTAAATTAGTCAATAAACCGACCATTTTGATAATTTTAGATGGTTGGGGTCATACAGATAATACCGAATACAATGCAATATATTCTGCAAACAAGCCGGTCTGGGATAATATCTGGGAAAAATACCCTCATACACTCATAAACGCCTCTGGCCTTGATGTCGGGCTACCTGCATCGCAAATGGGTAACTCCGAGGTTGGTCACATGAATATGGGGGCTGGTAGAGTCGTTGACCAGGAATTCACTCGTATAACAAGGGCTATAAAAGATGGAACATTCAATGAAAATGAAATATTAAATACTGCCTTTAATTCTGCAAAGGAGAGTAATAAAGCTGTTCATCTGCTTGGTTTACTGTCTCCTGGGGGAGTTCACAGTCACGAAGAGCATATTTTTGCGCTAATGGAGCTTGCAAAAAAATGTGGTATTGAAAAACTCTATCTTCATGCATTTCTTGATGGTCGAGATACAGCACCAAAATCCGCCATTGAGTCGATACATAAAGCGCAGTTGAAGATGAAAGAATTGAATTTAGGAACCTTTGCTTCTCTAGTTGGGCGTTACTACGCGATGGATAGAAATAAACACTGGGACAGAACAAAACTTGCTTATGATGTCATTAGTCAAGGGAAAGCTAACTATAAATCAAATGATCCTTTTATAGCTATCGATATGGCCTATGCTAGAAATGAATCAGATGAATTTATGTCGCCCACCGCTATCACGAATTCAAATGAAGCCTCTATTTTTGTCGAAGATGGTGATTTAATTGTTTTTGCCAACTACCGAGCTGATCGTGCCAGACAATTGGCTCGAGCATTTACAAAACCTTCATTTGAGGCATTCCACAGAGAAAGAATGCCGCAATTATCTTCTTTTATTAGTCTAACATCATATAAAGTTGAGTATGAGTTTCCTGTAGCTTTCCCACCTGTGTCTCTTTCAAATGTTTTTGGTGAATATATAGCTGATCTTGGTCTAAAACAGTTACGTATTGCGGAAACTGAAAAATATGCTCATGTAACATTCTTCTTTAATGGTGGGGCAGAAAATGTATTTGAAGGCGAAGATAGAATTCTTATTCCATCACCGCATGTAAGAACATACGATCTCAAGCCAGAAATGAGTGCAGAAAAAATAACTGAACGATTAATTGATTCAATAAAAAATCGCAATTACGATACTATAATATGTAATTTCGCAAATGCTGATATGGTTGGGCATACGGGAAACTTCAAAGCTACTATACTTGCAATAGAGACTATTGATAAATGCCTTGGTAAAATTATTAAATCTGCCGAAAAATCAGGAACTGAGATACTCATAACAGCCGATCATGGTAATGCCGAGCAGATAAAATCATACACGACAGAAAAGATTAAATCTCAACCTCATACTGCGCACACAAACAATCTAGTTCCATTGATTTATATAGGCAGAAAAGCTAAGTTTATCCCTGAGACAGGTTCTCTATCTGATGTTTCGCCGACACTACTCAGTATAATGAATATAAAACAGCCAAAAGAAATGACAGGAAAGTCGCTAATAAAAATTTTGAAAAAATAAATTTCTAAAGATATAAATAATATAAATTTTTTGATATCTAACCCATATATGAGAAAAAAAATAAAATATTATATTTTAATATGCTTTATATTTTTATCTCATACTGCTATTGCTAATAAATCTAATGAGGAGGAGGAGAGAAAACTTAAAAATATTCAAAATCAAATGAAAAATGTCGCCTCGCGGATTGATAATGCTAAAAATAAAAATAGAAAGCTTGAAGAAGAACTAAGAAAAAGTGAGCTAACAGCATTCAAACTAGCTGAACAACTAGAAAATACGCGATTTGAAATATTGAAAAAGAATGATGCAATTTCTAATTTAGAGATAGAAAAAAAGAAATACAAAAAGATTATTAAAAAAGAAAAAGAAAAATTAGGAAATCAAATAAGAAATACTTATCAAGTAGGTAAATATAACTATATTAAACTATTACTCAATCAAGATAATATGTCTCAAATAAATAGAATAGTGGCTTATTATGATTATGATAATTATGCTCGTTCTAATCGTATAAAAAATTTAAGCTCTATTTTGAACGGATTGAATAATGTAAAAAAAGAAATACAAAAAGAAAATGATAATCTAAAATTACTTGATGTCACATACAGAACAAAACTCAATGATTATGATCAAATAAGGAAGAAGAGGCTAGATTCCATTGTAGAGATTAAGAATTATATAGAAAAACAAGATATTGAATTAATACTTTTGAAAGAAAATGAGCGTGATCTAGGCAAGCTCTTAAAAAAATTAAAAGAAAATACCTATGATGAGAACAGTCATAAAGAAAATAGTATTGCATTTAGTGCAAAAAAAGGAAAACTAAAATGGCCAGTTAAAGGTAAACTATTGAAAAAATATGGTGTGCTAAAAAAAGCAGCTGGTTTAAA
>NZJM01000018.1 GCA_002692205.1 Legionellales bacterium
GGTCGGGGGTTCAAATCCCTCTGCCCCGACCATTATCAAATAATTGGTGTTATTCTTTACATGTTGAAGCGCCTGTAGCTCAACTGGATAGAGCACCGGCCTTCTAAGCCGGGGGTTAGAGGTTCGAGTCCTCTCAGGCGCGCCAATTTCTAGTATAATTATTCTTTGGTAAAATATGTTTATGGTGAGCGTAGCTCAGTTGGTAGAGCCCCGGATTGTGATTCCGGTCGTCGTGGGTTCGAGTCCCATCGTTCACCCCATTTTTCTTGGGGCCGTTAGCTCAGCTGGTAGAGCAGTGGACTCTTAATCCATTTGTCATAGGTTCGATCCCTATACGGCCCATACTCTAAAATATTGAGAAACCCTTCAATTTTACGCTCAAATTCAAGCTCTATTTTTGGCCACACTAGTTTTTTAAGAGTAAAATTTAGCTGATGAAAATATTAGGCCTTATTTTTTTACTTACATCATTAGTTGCTTGTGTCGCTCCCACAACACAGCGTACTAAACCTAATGATGCGGCTGTTGCTATTGAGGCTGAGAAACAACGTGAAATAGCACTTAGAGAGGCGCTTGAAAATCAAAATAGATTATTAGAAGTAGGCGCCCCTATTTTAGAAAAATCCTTATCTTTTTGTAAGGATAGAAAACGAAAATCAATTGGTATTACATTTAGAAATAAATATGATTACGAGGACGAATATCATGCACTTGCAATCTCTAAACTTGAATTAGGTGAACCACTAGAAATTACATATGTGATTAAATCAACTCCTGCTGCAAAGGCGGGTTTGAAAGTAGGCGATATTCTTCTATCAGTTAATGGTATTAATATAGCTACCGGCAAGGGCGCATCTAAAAACTTTTCAAAGTTTTTAAAAAAAGAAATAAAAAAAAGTGCCATCCTTTCTTTTGAAGTTATACGAAATAATCAAAATCAATCATTTAGCATAACACCTGTTGAGGGCTGTGATTATCCTTTAATTTTAACTGGCGACAGTGCGGTTAATGCGTTTGCTGATGGTAATAGTGTATATGTCACTCAGGGCATGATGGATTTTACAAAAACGGATGATGAGCTTGCACTAGTTATTGCTCATGAGCTTGCACATAATACGATGAGGCATATCGATGCGAAAAGAACAAATGCAATGGGTGGATTAGTAATTGATATATTAATTGGTGTTTTAACAGGTGTTGATACCCAAGGCATGTTCACCCAAAACTTTGCGCAAGCTTATAGTCAAGAATTTGAATCAGAAGCAGACTATGTTGGATTATATATGAGTCAGATTTCTGGATATGATATTACAGAGGCAGCGTATTTTTGGCGAAGAATGGGTGTTAAGCATCCAGGTTCAATCGATAAAAATCATGCTGCATCACATCCTTCTTCTCCAGAGAGATTTGTTTCAATTGAAGATACAATAAAAGAAATAGAAACAAAAAAAACTACGGGCGAGGTATTAATGCCAAATATAGACGAAAACGCGATAGATAGCAGGGAGCGTCCAGCAGAAAGTCAAGCAGATAGAATAGGTTTTTAATTTTTTTTAATTTTTTATTGTATCTCTTTTGTAAATCACTAAAATCTATAGTCTTTATTAACTAGAATAATATTTGCCGATGCGAAATATAAAAAACAAGGGATTTACTTTACTTGAGCTGATGTTGGTTATTGTTATTGCCGGCGTGCTATTTAGTATTGGTATCCCATCGTATACAGCATTAAAAAATAGTAACTGCCTTACAACTAATACCAACAGATTAATTGCATCACTACAGTTTGCAAGAAGCGAGGCAGCAAAAAGAAATAATGCAGTTTCATTGCTTCCTCGACCACTTGCTCTTGGTGGCGTGCGGGATTGGCGAAATGGTTTTGAAATTGTTACTGATGATGTTGATAAAGATAGTGTCGCGGGTTGCGCAGGTGTTGAAGATGTGGATGGTGACGGCACATGTAATGAAGATGCGGTTATGAAAATTATTGAGCTTAGCTGTGGTGATGCGGCTGCTGACAAAGGCCTACAAATTGAAAATCAGAGAGGTGCGGCAGCAAATGATCTTACTGATTTCACCTACCGTTCAAGCGGAAGACTCACCAATACATCAACGGGAAGAATTTTTAAGATTTGCATGGCTGGATATCTAGGCACAGAAAGAGGAAGAGAGGTAAGAGTTTCCAATATAGGTCGTCCGCAGACAAATCTAGTTAATATTGCTACTTGCCCGTTTTAAGAATGATGAAAATAACATATAGCACTAAAAATAAAACATTGGGTTTTACACTAATTGAGGTTCTGGTTGCATTACTAATTGTCGCGCTCGGAATGCTTGGAAATGCCATGCTTCAATTACAGGGAATGAAAAACAGTAATGATGCTTATCTTAGAAGTCAGATTGGTATTTTTGCTTATGATATTGCCGATAAAATAAGAGCAAATCGAGAATGCCAAGACCAATATCTAACCCAAACATTTCTGTCAGAAGGCAGTCCTTATATTGTCGGTACCAGTGATGCAGGAGCTTGCATCCATTCAAATACGCTTGGGAATGCGGGGATGGCTAATGAAATCGCATGCATTGGACAAGCATTAGATGCAGGTTTGCCAGCAGGAGCTCGAGTTTTTCTTCGAAGCTCATCTATTAGACCAACCGGCGCTAGTCGTGATATTAAAATTTTTACTTTAAGAATTAGTTGGACTGATCGTGATAATGAAGAGCGAAAGGCTGACTATACATTTGACCCAGGTGCTTGTACCAACGCGGCTGCTTGTAATTGCACTTAATAAAAAAAGTTTCAACATATAAATTATGAATATGATTTTAGAAAAAAAACAACAAGGTTTAACACTAATCGAACTATTAATTGCTATGTTAATCGGCACGCTTTTAATTTTAGGCGCTTCAAGCATGTTTATTGCTAACAAGCGAGTTTATAAAGAGGTCGATTATCAGGGAAGACTGGCTGAAAATGCTCGGTTTGCCATGGAAATGATGATTAGAGATTTACGTATGGCAGGATTTATTGGATGTGCTGTAAGAGAGGAGGTAGTCAACAACCTTGCAGTTCCTGATGGAACAGAGCTATTGAGTTATATATCAAAATCATCAGGCGCAATTCAACCAAATTCAATTGAAGGTTCCGAGGGTGGAGCGAATTGGCTGCCATCTGGTAGCACCGATGTAACTGCAGGCGACGGTGTTACTACAACACCCAGCCTAGAACCTGGCTCAACCGCTAACAATGATGTAACTATGTTAATAACTAGTGACGGATTCACGACGCGCTTTTTAGAGGATACCAATACGAATCTGTGTGAGAGTATGGGCAGTGTCAATGCAAATCTTACAGTGAGGGCTCAGGCTGGAGCACAAATACCGGGAGGATTGTTTGTCGATGGCGGACTATTTGTTGCATCAGATTGTGAAGCGACAAATCTTTTTCAATTAACTTCTAATGCGGATGCCGAACCATTCATATTAGAACATAGTACTGGTAGCGGTTCGCCAGGCAATCAAGTTAGCACATTAAGTAAACAGTATACTGTGAGCAGCACTAACTGCACCGCATCACCCGTTGATATTCATCAATTTAGAGCAAGACGTTATTTTGTAGCCATCGACCAAGATACTAATAGACCAGGACTATACCGACAGGTATACGATATAAATCCAAATGCCCCAGGTGCGGAACCTGAGGAATTTGCAGAAAGAATAATCGATGGCGTTGAGAATATGCAGATTCTTTATGGTGAAGACACAACCGGAAAAGACCGTGTTGCGGACACATACGTTACAGCAACCGCAGTTACTAACTGGGAAGATGTGGTAAGTGTTAAATTAGCAGTACTTTTTGCGACTGTTGAAGAGGATTTCTCAGCACCATTTGATACTAAAAGTGATTATCGACTATTAGACCAAATTATCGATCCTACTACAGGTACTAATGATAGAAGACGTCGAAAAGTAGTTGAGGCAACCATTTCCCTGAGAAATCGCCAGCTCTCCCTCTAATCTATTTTATGTGAACCAGTTCTCATTTTTATGGTAAAATGTGAACTGGTTCACATTGTCAGTTTTAGAATTTCTATGAAAATACTAAGTTTATTAATGGTTTAGAATAGGAATGCGTACTAATTCATACTATTTCTAGTATAAAATAGGGTCATCCGTGATATAAACTATAGAACTTAATAATAATTATAATTAGATGGAATAATTAGTGAATAAAAATAACATTCAAAAAACAATGAAAATGGCTGACTCACAAAGAGGCGCGGTTCTTTTTACAGCGTTAGTTATGATGGTGTTAATGACATTGCTTGCCGTAACCATGATGGGTAATACCGCAATTGATGAAAAAATGGCGCAGAATTCACAGGACCAAAATCGTGCATTTCAAGCCGCTGAGACTGGTATTGAAATGGCAATTGCAAATAGCGGTTCATTAAACACATCGAATGCATTCCAAGCTGACGGAACTAATACCTTCAGCCAAGGCGATACAGCGACACTTGGTACCGCAACAACGGGTTACGGTGTAAGCGTGACATACACATCTGTTTTTTTACAAAAAACGAAAGTAACGCGAGGTTCTGGTTTTGATGATAACTTTTCTAATTACTGGTTTGAGCTTCGCTCAAGAGCAAACACAGATACAGGAGCATCGTCCACTGTTTCGCTAGGCATGTTTCAGGTTGGGGCAAAATAAATAAAATATATTTTCAAGGTTGAGGAATTTAAAAAATGAATATAAGAAATGTTTCTTTATCAATAATCGGCTTATTAATGGTTTTTACATTTGCACAATCAGCAGAAAGAATTATGCAAATTAAAGATCTTGGGATAGATGGTGAAAGTCGAATTTACGATGTAATTTGTCCAAGTGGAAATGGCACATTACTTTACCATCGCATTGGACATAGCGATGTACTTCCTGAAAATGAAGTCGATCAAGAGCAGGAGCTAATTGAACTTGTTGCGCCTAAAGATGATGCACCAGCATTAGGAAAAAAACCTGAAGTTTGTACGCTAAAAAATGATGGCGAATATGATTGTAAAAAATATAAAAATATTGATTCTGCAGCCGAAGCTGTATGTAAAGAAATAGGATAACTACTTTTTGACATCGAGTTTTAATATGAATATTAAAATAAATATTAATACCATTAATTTAGGAGTTGATGATGTTTAAATCCAATTCATCTATAAAATTTTCGTTATTACAACTTAATTATTGTTTTATTGCGGCGATGTTAGTTTTTGCAAGCAGTAGTGGTCGAGCTGATGATACTGAAATATACATGGGTACAGGTACGACCGATGCCTCCGAGACGCATCCTAATGTACTCTTTATATTAGATACATCCGGAAGCATGAATGCTCGCGATGCTGGTGCTAACAAAAGAACAGCACGAATGACAGTATTAAAAGAAGCAATGAACGACCTATTAACAACTCTGGATAATGTGAATATTGGATTAGCACGTTTTAGTGATCGCGGTGGCTCAATGATTTTTCCTGTGAGCCCTATTGATGGAAACGCCAATATAATTGTTGGTGAACAAACAGCGTCTAAGGCACTAGAATTCAAAGCTGTTCTAGTAAATGAATCAGATGATGCAGAGGAGAGAGTTTCAGGTAGCGATACAGGCCAAGTTTTTTTAAATGATGATGTGCTTGAAGCCTTCGATTTTGGCGGAACGGCTGGACAATCGGGCACAACAACAATAGAAGTATCAAGCGCAAGTGATGATATTTCTGAATTTAATCGTAATGGACGTATGTTAAACGCATCATATGCTTACATACATAACGTTGTTGCCTTAGGTTTACGTTTTCAGGGAATAAATATTGCACAGGGAACCACAATTCAAAATGCTTTTCTTGATTTTACCCATAGGATTCGTCGTACAAATCGAACAAATGCGATTATTTCTGGATTAGATATTGCAAATACGACAACTTTTAGCAATTCAAGTCGTGATTTATCATCCCGTTCTACAACGAGCGCAACTGTTGCATGGGATGGTATTCCGGGCGGAAATACTAATACACAATTTTCAAGTCCCGATATTGCAAGTATTGTTCAAGAAATAGTTGACCGTTCTGATTGGTCCTCGGGTAACGCTATGGGCTTTAAAGTTTTTACCACTACTGGGCAGCGTTATCCATACTCACGTAATGCGACTTCAACACGTCAACCCAAGCTACGAATAGTGGTGCAAGCTGTTGCAGGTACAGAAGGGGATGATCAGTTACTTGCACTTCGTTTTACGGATCTGCGTATCCCAAGAGGCGCAAAACTTACGTCCGCTAAGTTACAAGTAACTAACTCAGCTGCTGGCGGTTCAAGCTCGGTAACCTGGCGTATCTCTGCTGAGCAGACAGATGATTCTGCTGCTTTAACTACAGCAACAAATAATTTAAGTTCACGAAAAGGTAGCGGAACAGTTGTGAATTGGACTGTTGATGGTTCAACATTAAATACCGCGCCATCTTCAACTCAATGTTCTGTCACAACAGCTTCTGGTGCTGCTAACACTTGCTCAGATCAATTTACCGAAGAGACGAACGATATTAGTAGTGTTCTTGAAGAAGTAACCAATCGTTCCGGGTGGTGCGGAGGTAACGCAATTACAATTCTAGTTGATGCAAGCAGCCCAAATTCATCTCAAATACGTAAATTGTACAGTCGAGATAGCTCAGAAGCCGCACTTGCGCCTAAGCTCATTTATAGTTACATGCCTCAGGCCGGTTGTATGAATTCAATGGAGTCATCTCAAATTGCCTCAAGTGGCGACGATGCAGAACAATTCAATGACGCATACTACGGAAGTCGCGTTAATACTATAGGAAATGATCTTGTGTTAGGTGATGATACACAAAACGGTAATCAGAATGTTGGATTACGTTTTACTTCAGTAGACGTTCCCCAGGGCGTTACCGTTAAGGAAGCTCACATTGAGTTTAGATCAAAAGGCACATCGACCGGTACAGCAAGCTATACAATACAGGGAATTAACGCTGATAATATTGGTCAGTTTACTTCTGCTGCAAATGATATTTCGGGTAAAACAAAAACATCGGCCTCAGCAACTTGGGCAATGACAGGCAACAATGCGGAAGATGATTGGGACCAAGCTGATACCGCATATCAGTCTGTAGAATTGAAATCAATTGTTCAAGAAATTGTTAACCGCAGCGGCTGGAGTAGAAAAAATAATATGGGTTTTGTTATTACGGGAACAGGAACACGTATTGCTGAAAGTTTTGACAGTGACCCGTCAAAAGCTCCTCGACTTGTTGTTAAGTATGATGATTCAAAAAGTATCCCATTCAAATCAACACGTGAGGTATTAAAAGAAAAAGTTAAGGAATTACCAGCAAGAGGGGGAACTCCGATAGCTGGAGCGATGAGTGAGTCCGCAAAATATTGGCGCGGCGAACAGATGCTTTATGGGAAAAATAAAGGGTCTTATGGACAAATATCCCACCCCGGTGCTTACTGCTTAGGTCCTAATAATTGTCCGGGAGGTAAAGCAACGACTTCAGGCGGTGGATATTATGGAAGAGGTGGCTCGACAGATGAATTTTTTGTTTTAAATCCCTCAGGCTGTACCAAAAATAATTTGGGAAGTTACAGGTGTCGTAATCGAAAAATTAACGGCAATACAAAATATCTCTCTCCAATTAAAACTAAACTTGAGTGCGCAGCCAATCATCAGGTTCTTTTGACTGATGGTCAAGCAGGTGGAAATGATGTAAATAATATCAAAAAAATTATTCAGAAGAATACCTGTCATAAAGATAACTCAAAATTTAAATTACCCGGACACAGTAATCATAAATATCAAGGTCGAGGTTATTATGGGACGACTGCCCCAACCGCTGAGGCATGTGTGCCAGACCTTGTTGAGTACATGGCAAACAATGATCAAAAATCAGATATCGCTGGTGATCAAGTTGTAAAAACGCATACCGTTGCTTTTGCTCTTAAAGCTGCTGGTCCTGTTCAGTTTTTAAAAGATGTTGCAAATTTAGGCGGTGGTGGTTTTTATTCAGCTGATACTGCTGGTGACTTACAAGATGTTTTTAAAGTTATCCTTTCGGATGTGAGAAGTGCTCCAACATCATTTGCCGCACCTTCACTTGCAACCAATGCATTCAATAAATTGTTAAGTCGTGATGATGTTTATTTTGGCATGTTCACACCTGAGCTTTCTCAGAAATGGAATGGTAACGTCAAGAAATATAAAATTTGTATCTCATCATCGGGCTGTAGTTTGGGTGAAGTTCTCGATGCAAATGGAAAAGAAATCATTGATAAGAAAACCGATCGTTTTGTGGAAGATGCTCAGAGTATTTGGTCGGACTCGAAAGATGGTCCATCTACGACTAAGGGTGGAGCAGGCGGTGAGATTACAGACCACACAGAAGTTGTATTACTAACTGACAAAAAAGACAATACAACAACATTCGAGCAACTGCGTGGGACACTTCTTGATACAGAAAAAGGCTATAAGTTAACTGCCGCAAATTGGGATGATGATGAGTTTGGTACCATGCGTTCAGCAATATGTGCCTCACCTTCAACAAATGCAGGCAGCGAATGCGAGAAAAGAATGCTCTGGTTGCTTGGTAAAAAACATATTACCGATGCTCAAACTGATATAAACCAGGGTCAGCGATGGGCAGTCGGGGATGTTTTACATAGCTCACCCGTAGTCATTACATATGGAGGCTCTCCAGGTGCTACACAATCCGGTGGTACCTTCATCGATAAAATTGTCTATGGCACAAATGCAGGTTATCTACATATGATTAATGGCGAAACTGGCAAAGAGGAATGGCGTTATATGCCAAGTGATTTTTGGTCAATGCAACGTCAATTATTTGATAATAGACAAGATACTCACATGTACGGCTTGGACTCAAGCCCGACATTATGGGCTTGCGATGTACTTGGTGATGGAAATATACAACCTGATGCAAGACGAGATGTTGTCAATCTAGGAAGCGGCACTTGTGCTGATGCCAATGCCGATTTTGTTCGCGTAATTACTGCAACTCGTCGAGGCGGTGGTACCAACGGATTTATTTATGCGCTTGATGTATCTGCATCAATGTCGAGTAACACAGATATTGTTGGGCCCAAGTTTATGTGGCGTATTGCTGGTGGTAATACAACAGGAGACTTTCGTCGCTTAGGGCAAACTTGGTCTCAACCAAGAATAACAACTATTATGGTCCAGGAACCTACTGGCGCTAGCAGACCTAAAGATGTTTTAATATTTGGTGGCGGCTACGATATTAAGTTAGATGATAAAAGCAAATTCGATTTTACAGATAATGATGGCAATGATTATCTAGGAAATGCAATTTACATTGTTGACCCAATGAATGGGCAAAAGATTCTATCAATAAGTGGCAAAGGTTCAGGTGCTGATATAGAAGTGAAAGATATGCATTATTCAATACCATCTCGCATCGGATTCCTCGACTCAAATAC
>NZJM01000019.1 GCA_002692205.1 Legionellales bacterium
AGCTGGATCATGGTTTTTTTTAGGTGAGATATATACAAATTTACCACTTGAAGTTGATAAGCCATTTATAAAAAACCATTGTGGTAGCTGTAATGCTTGTATTGATATATGCCCAACCAATGCGATTGTAGGTGACATGGAAATAGACGCAAGACGCTGTATTTCATATTTAACAATTGAATTACGTGGCTCGATACCAATAGAATTTAGAAAACTAATAGGCAATAGAGTCTATGGTTGTGATGATTGTCAGCTTATCTGCCCATGGAATAAATTTAGTAAAAACTCTGAAGAGGATGATTTTCGTATTCGTAATGGATTAGATTCAGCTGATTTGGTTGAATTATTTTCTTGGACAGAAAAAGATTTTCTCAAACGTACAGAAGGGTCTGCTATAAGAAGAATAGGTTACCAGTGCTGGTTAAGAAATATTGCCATTGGGTTAGGTAACGCACCTAAAACAAAAAAAGTGATTGATGCGCTAAAAGCAAGGCAAGTTAACTCTTCATTATTAGTTAATGAGCATATTGAATGGGCCTTAAAACAGCATGAATAAAAAAAAATTTGTCATAATGGATTGTCTACCCAATGAATAATATTTTTTATTAAATCATCTTCCATATTTTGAAAATAATGATCGGCATTGTTAATCTCGATCTGAGTATATTTACCACTGCCACTTTTTTTTGATGCCAATCTTCTGTCAGGTGCGGCATCAATGGCCTCTTTAAAATCTAAACTACCATATATATCAAGTATGGGTATTTTTATTTTCTTAATTAATCTCAATAAATTAATAGGAGGCTTTATATAGTTATAGTTTTGTAAACTTATAAAAACCATACCATTAATATATTTTGCATTTTCTCTTTCAGAATATATAAGTGATGATAGTGCTCCAAAACCATGGCCAATAAGAAAAATTTTATTGTAACCTTCTGTTTGTAAAAATTTTATCGCTGCTTTAATGCGAGAATTGGATTCTTGGAATACCATCCCATACTCTTCAATATTTTTTGACGGTGAAATTATAGGTAGCTGAATTGATAATGTTGACAAATCATGCTCTGGCAATCTATTCCTGATGGGTGATATAACATCTGGCCAATCAGCATGACCGCCTATTGAATGTAAAATAATTGCTACGCCTTTATTTTTATCATTCGGACTAACCTTTAAAAGAGATAAGAAAGTACTATTTCTTGTGTTTATCCAAAACAAATCGGTGACTTCGTTCTTTTGAACTAAGGTATTAGATATTTTCTTTTCATATTCACGGTCATAAGAATGAGCGGGTATAGAGAATATATGTATTAATATTATTGTAATTACTATTATATATGGTTTGCTGAGTATCATAATTATTTAAATTTCTCATAAAATTTGGTTATTAAATAGTAGGCAGTGGCTATGGTAATACTTATAAGGTAAAGTTACCCGATCAAATTATTACATACGGATTATTTTAAATGCGCAGTACTGTAATAGCCCCCTCTATATTGTCTGCGGACATGTCTAGACTCGGCGAAGAAACTAAATCAGTCTTAGCAGCCGGTGCTGATTTCGTCCATGTAGATGTAATGGATAATCATTTCGTGCCAAACTTAACCTTTGGCCCAATAGTCGTCAAAGCTTTACGTGAATTTGGTATAAAAGCCCCTTTAGATGTTCATCTGATGATAGAGCCTGTGGATAGAATAATCCCTGAATTTGCCGAAGCAGGAGCAGACTACATTAGTTTTCATCCAGAAGCATCTCCAAATGCCGAGCACACAATAGATATAATTCGTCAAAGTGGATGTAAGCCTGGGCTTGTTTTTAATCCGGATACTCCGCTCGATATTCTTAGAAATACTATTGATAAAATTGATATGATACTACTCATGTCAGTAAATCCAGGGTTTGGCGGACAATCATTTATTGATTCTGTCTTTGATAAACTTAAAGCAGCACGAAAAATAATTGATAAGTCAAAATATAATATACGTCTTGAGATTGATGGTGGTGTAAAAATTGATAATATTCGTCAAATTGCCGAAGCAGGGGCAGATACTTTTGTCGCAGGGTCAGCAATTTTTGAAAGTGCCAATTATAAATCAACAATTTCAATGATGAGAGAACAGATAGCATTAGCAAAAAAATAATACAGAAGTCTTAGCTAGACTCTTTTCTTGAAGATATGAAAATTTTTCCATCTATATAACATGATAAGCGAAAGTGATTTTAAAAAACTTACTCAGCAAGGTTACAATCGTATCCCAGTTATACGTGAGATATTGGCGGATTTTGATACGCCACTTAGTACATACAAAAAAATTTCTACAGCTCCTTACTCATACTTATTTGAATCAGTTGAAGGCGGAGAAAAGTGGGGGCGTTATTCGATCATTGGTCTACCAGCAAAAAAAATAATTTCAATTACAGGTAAGAAAATAATAATAAAAGAAAATGGGAAATGTATAAATGAATATAATGTCGATGACCCGCTTAGTGAAATTGAAAAGATACAGAAATCATACAAAGTTGCACAAATTGAAAATGCTCCTCGTTTCAGTGGTGGCCTAGTTGGTTATTTTGGTTATGAAACGATTCAATATATAGAAAAAAAACTAGATAAAATAACAAAAAAAGACCCAATTGAATCCCCTGATATTCTACTTATGGTTTCAGAAGAAGTTGTTATATTCGATAATTTAAGCGGGAAACTGCATATTATAGTTCATGCAGATCCTAAAGATAATAATGCGTATTCTAAGGCGAAAAATCGACTTAATGAAATAATAAAGATGCTGCGTGACAATCGAGTTGACGAATCGTTGCCTGATAATTTCGGTAATGTTAATGAAAATGATTTTATTTCTGGATTTACACAAAATAAATATGAAGAAGCAGTCAATAAAATAAAAAATTATATAGTTAATGGTGATGCAATGCAGGTTGTCTTATCTCAAAGACTATCTATTCCCTTCAAATCAAAACCAATTAATTTATATAGAGCTCTTCGCTCACTTAACCCCTCACCATATATGTATTTTCTCGATTTAGATGATTTCCAAATCGTTGGATCATCGCCAGAAATTTTGGTCAGACTCGAGGATAATACTGTAACGGTAAGACCTATTGCTGGAACGAGACCTAGGGGGAAAAATGAATCTGAAGATGTTGCGTATGAAAAAGAATTATTACAAGACCCAAAAGAATTGGCAGAGCATCTAATGTTAATAGATTTGGGACGTAATGATGTTGGCAGAGTTGTAAAGATGGGAAGCGTTACTTTAACTGAAAAAATGATAATTGAAAGGTATTCCCATGTTATGCATATTGTTTCAAATGTAACGGGTGAGCTAAAAGAGGGAATGAATGCTGTTGATGTATTACGCTCAACTTTCCCAGCAGGGACTGTCTCCGGAGCTCCCAAAATTAGAGCTATGGAGATCATTAATGAACTAGAGCCAGTTAAACGTGGGGTTTATTCGGGGGCAATTGGTTATATATCATGGAATGGAAATATGGATACTGCGATAGCAATAAGAACAGCGGTCATTAAAAAGAAGGTGCTGCATATTCAAGCAGGAGCGGGTATTGTTGCTGATTCAATTCCTGAAAATGAATGGGATGAAACTATGAACAAAGGACGTGCTATATTTAAGGCTGTTTCTTTGGCTGAAAAGGGTTTGATGTAGGTTAAAAAGATGCTATTGATGATAGACAATTACGATTCCTTTACATATAACTTGGTGCAATACTTTGGTGAATTGGATCAAGAGGTCCATGTTCATAGAAATGATATGATCACGATAGATCAAATTAAAAAACTTGCGCCCTCATTTATTGTAATTTCACCAGGCCCATGCACTCCAAATGAAGCAGGAGTATCTGTTGATGTTATTAAAAATTTTAAAGGAGAAATACCAATACTGGGGGTTTGCTTAGGTCATCAAAGCATAGGACAAGCTTTTGGTGGTAAAATTGTCCATGCGAAAAATATTATGCATGGTAAAACTTCAGATATTTTTCATGATGGAAAAGATGTTTTTGAAGAATTTGAAAAACCCTTTACAGCGACGCGATATCATTCATTAGTAATTGAAAAAGAATCGTTACCAGATTGTTTTGAAATTACCGCATGGACGAATGATGAAAATGGGAAAATAGATGAAATAATGGGGATAAAACATAAAGATTTTTTAATATCGGGAGTTCAGTTTCATCCAGAATCAATACTCACCTCATATGGACATGAGCTTTTAAAAAATTTCTTGAAAATAAAATAAATATAATTTCAATGGACATACAAAAAGCAATTAATAATGTTATTAATAATATAGATTTGAGTCATGGTGATATGCATAACCTGATGCAAACAATAATGAAAGGTGATGCGACTCCAGCTCAAATTGGCGGGCTTTTAGTAGCTCTGCGTATAAAAGGCGAAACAGTGGATGAAATTACAGCAGCAGCAGAAGTAATGCGAGAATTAGCAGTTAAGGTAACTATTGATAAAACTCACCTAATCGATACATGTGGCACAGGTGGAGATGCTACTAATACATTTAATATTTCTACAGCTTCAGCTTTTGTTGTTGCAGCTAGTGGCGCAAAAGTAGCAAAACATGGAAATCGCTCCGTTTCAAGTAACTCGGGAAGTGCTGATGTTCTTGAGGCAGCAGGTGTTAATATAGAATTAAATGCGGATCAGGTTGTTAGTTGCATAGAAAATGTAGGTATAGGCTTTATGTTCGCACCAATGCATCATAGTGCAATGAAACATGCCATAGGTCCAAGACGAGAACTGGGTATTAGAACACTATTTAATGTACTAGGACCACTTACTAACCCTGCATCTGCTCCAAATCAAGTGATTGGTGTTTTTGACAAAAAGTGGCTAAATCCTTTGGCTGAAACATTAAAAAAACTTGGAAGCAAAAATGTTTTAGTTGTGCACTCAGAAGATGGCATGGATGAAATAAGTGTATCAGCTAACACATATATCTCGGAATTAAAAAATGGTGAGATAAAAGATTATATAATTTCACCAGAAGATTTTAATATTAATAAATATGATATTAGCGAATTGGCTGTGTCTGATGTTAATGAGAGCTTAATTATGATGAATTCTGTTTTTGATAATAGTGATAGTGCTGCAAAAAGTATTGTTGCGCTGAATGCTGGTGCTGCAATTTATGCATCGGGCATATCAAGCTCAATTAATGATGGTGTTATTAGAGCACTTGATTTAATTAAATCTGGTGAAGCAAAAAATAAATATGAAATGCTAATTAAATATAGTCAGTCTTTATAATAAATAACAAATAATATGGCAAAAAAAACACCTGATATTCTAAAAAAAATACTGGAATACAAAAAAGAGTACATTAGTAGTTCAAAAAGCAATATAGCATTAGATGATTTAGTTAGTCGGGCCGTAGATTGTCCACCAACGAAAGGTTTCACAAATAACTTACTCAAAACTATTGATGATGATAGACCAGCTATAATTGCTGAAATAAAAAAAGCTTCGCCAAGTAAAGGTATAATTTGTGAAAATTTTAACCCTTCTATGATTGCAAAAAGTTATGAAAATTCAGGAGCGTGTTGCCTATCAGTATTAACGGATATTGAATTTTTTAAAGGTTCAGATGAACATTTAAAAGAGGCGCGAAAATCTTGTTCATTACCAATATTACGCAAAGATTTTATGATTGATACCTACCAAGTTTATGAAACTAAAGTTATAGGCGGCGATTGTATTTTAATAATTATCTCTGCATTATCAGATATGCAAGCACAAGAAATTGTTGGTGTCGCACAAGAGATAGGTCTTGATATTCTTGTAGAAGTCCATGATCGCGAGGAGTTAGAACGTGGCATGATGTTACGAACTCCCCTTATCGGTATCAATAATAGAAATTTGCATACATTTGTGACAAACTTGGATACGACGTTAAACCTTTTGACTGATGTTTTTCAAGATAGAACTATTATAACAGAAAGTGGAATTCATACGCCCGATGATGTCAAACTAATGAGGAAAAATGATGTGAATGCATTTCTTGTTGGAGAAGCATTCATGAAAGCAGAAAATCCTGGAGATGAGTTAAAACGTCTGTTCTACAATGAATAAATTATTCGTATTGTAATAATTATGTAATTATCCTTCTATATATTATAAAAAAATGAGGTTTATTTTAATGTTAATAAAAAAAATAAAATTTTTAATTGGTTTATTATTTGCATATGCAATTCTAATTAATTCTACTAATGCACAAGATAATTCATTGACACTTAATTGGGAGCTTGACGGGTTGAAAAATCCCGAGTCTGTTATATATGACCCTAAACTTAATCACCTTTATGTTTCAAATGTTAATGGATCGCCGGTGGAAAAAGATGGTAACGGCTATATCTCCATTGTCTCTCTTGATGGCAAAATAATTAATGAGAAATGGATAACTGGGTTGAATGCTCCAAAAGGACTAGCTCTTCATGGTAGAACCATATATACAGCTGATATTGATGAAGTAGTCGTAATTAATATTGATAATGGTCGTATTACTAATAAATTCAAAGTAGACGATGCAAAATTCCTAAACGATGTAACGATTAGTAAAAATGGTGACGTATATATTTCTGATATGGCTCTAGATAGAATTCATATCTTAACCGAGGATAATTTTTCTATTTGGATCGAGTCGCCGGAGCTAGAAGGTCCTAATGGTCTTCATGCAGAAGATAATGAGATTATTCTTGGCAGCTGGGGCGTAATGACAGACGGTTTTGCGACCGATACACCGGGTCATCTAAAAAGAATATCTATTAGCGATAAAACTATTAATTCTATTGGGGATGGTTCGTCTGTTGGAAATCTTGATGGTGTAGAAAGTGATAATAATAATGGTTTCTATGTCACAGATTGGATGAATGGAAAATTATTCCATATAACAAGTTCAGGTGATGCGCATGAATTATTAGATCTCCCGCAAGGCAGCGCTGATCACGAAGTTATAATGAGGAAAAATTTAATCCTTATACCTTTAATGATGGATAATAAGCTTCTTTCTTATACTATTGTTAATTAAAGTTAACAAAAAGATCTTATGTTTTTAGTTTGAGTCGCTTTACCTTGCGCTGCCAGTTTTTTAATGCGCGCTCATAATAAACAAAAACACAATTTTCGCACCCGCGATTACAACATTCAGAATCCTCGGGTTTTTTTGGCTTGGGCGGTATTTTCTTTTCTGGTAATTTAGTCATAACCTAAACATTGAATCTAAATAGAATAATATCGCCATCATTGACAATATATTCTTTTCCTTCTGAACGACACTTGCCCGCATCCTTAGCACCCTGTTCGCCTGAATGCTGAATATAATCATTAAACGCAGTAACTTCTGCTCTAATAAAACCTCTCTCAAAATCAGTATGTATAACGCCCGCTGCTCTTTGTGCTGTTACGCCTACAGGAATTGTCCAAGCTCTAACTTCCTTTGGGCCAGCTGTGAAATAATTCTGTAGCCCTAACAAATCATAACCTGCTTTAATAATAAGGTTTAACCCAGGCTCATTCATACCCATTTCCTTTAAAAGTTCTTCCTTTTCATCTTCATCACCTAACTCTGATATTTCTGACTCGATAGTCGCACATATAGTTATTAAATGTGAATTATCATTTTCTAAGTAATTATGTATTTTTGCTAACCATTTAT
>NZJM01000020.1 GCA_002692205.1 Legionellales bacterium
AATGCTTCATTCCACTTTTTTAGTGTTTGGTATTCATCACTATCCAATTGTTTATTTGGCCATTTAAAAATCTTAAGCCACTTCGTAAAATTTGTGACCCACATTGAAAACTTCATATTTTTTTTAACATCGATTTCAAATGATTTTTTAAATTTAATAAGGGCTTCAACAAAAACTCTGCACTCTTTATCATTGATAGAGAGTAGTTGTTCTAAACTAATTTCGGTTTCACCAAATTTTCTTAGTTTTTCATCAAGTCTTGCACCTCCACTCACGCGAATATAAGGTGAATTCAATAAATTAGATAAATCGCGCACTGAAATTTTATTAGCGCTAAGAGATAGGAGATTTACTGCAGCACAAATTAAGGGGTATGTTAGTAATGACTTTCCCATTGAGATTGAGTATGGTTTTGTCGGTGTGAAATCAAATTTAGTCCATTTCTCAGGTGTGAGGACAGAACTAAATCCATACTCTATCTTGTTTCTTATTTTATTAATATCTCTAAATATAATTCCTATTGTGGCAGTTTTATCACTTTCTAGTTTTTTCTTTGCCCAGCATGCTGCAGCTTTTATTTCAGAATCTAAATCATCCTGAATACTAAATTCTATTGATTGATTTCGATCTTTGTCAGATTGAATTTCATTATATATTTTTAAATCAATCAATATCTTTTTTAGATTAGATTGCTGTGTTGTTAATTGATCAAAACCATAGAATGTTACTCCATTTGAATTAAAATCGAATTCATTTATATGGGATGCAATATAATCTGGCAAACATATGTTATCTAGCCAAAAATTATTTCTTTTTTTATTTTCATATAGATTTATCCATTGTCTGAAAGCATTAGCATCTTCAGGTAAGTCAATATTCTTTGGAAAAATAGAAATATTCCATTCTTTACATAATTTATAACAATGTATTACTTCTTTTGTAGTTGTATCGACCCTTAATAACTGATCGCTATATTTTGAATTTCTTATTATTTCTTCAAATAACCATTGCTGCTGAAAATTATTTATTAATATCCACTGTTCTTTTTTTGAAAATAGCAATTTATCAAAAATATTTTTACACCATGTATTCCATGGCAAGCAGTTGGGAGTAATCCAAGAAGTCTTTTGATTTATTTTTTCTTGTGAAAATTGGTAAGATATATGACGACTTAATCTCTCTGTCGGAGTAACAATTGTTACATTTTTTTCTAGGAGCTGACTAAGTTTTTTATCCATCTGAAAATAAATCTATATTAACAATCTAAAAAAAATTTATTTTCATCACATCGAGTTAATAAGATCAGGGTTATCGATATAAGGATTTCGATTTCCTTGTATTTCCTCTATACGGTCATTTCTTGATTTTTCCTGTTTACTAGGCAGGTCCTCCATGTTCCATTTTTTTAATAGATCAAAATGACTCTTATCAATTGGTAATCCATATTTGCTATTCATATAGAAAATTGAACGCGCGATATTACCGCGAGCTAAAGGTCGTGGTTCTATAATTTTCAAATCACGTTCGTAATCACAATTTTCAAAGCGCCATATTTCACCCTCAATAGAGCCATACTCAGCATCTCTGCGAGCTACACTTGCATCCTGCCAAACAGGATATAAATTTTGCATATCCGCCTCCATTCGAATGAATTTTTCATTTTTTTCAAGCCTACATTGTCGTCGACTTTCACATTTCAAAAATTTCAACATTTCGCTAATACGATAAATATGCTCAATAACGAACAAATGCTCCTCATTTAAACCTAGCGCGTTTTCGAAACGAAATCCACAGTAAAGTGACCACCCTCCACCAGGATATAAATCACTCCAAAAAATATTCTGTGAAATTTCATCGTAGTTTTCAACAGACGAGATCTCGCTTAGACTTATATTTGGAGCAATGGCAGCGAATAAGAAAAATGATTGTAGTACCTGTCTCATAACATACTCATTATACTATATGGTATTATTAAGTTTCTATTATTAAAAAAATAAATATGAATATAAACTACAATAAATTAATACGCTATGCATATTACGTAACATTATTTTTTGCTATCGTGACTTTAAATGGATGTTCTAATGAGACATCAAAACTTGATAAAATAAAAACAGCCGAAATACTACGTGTTGCAATAATAACTGATCCTCCGCATTATTTTAATAGACCCCTAAAAAAAGGGTATGATCTAGAGATAGTATATCATTACGCTAGAGCAATTGGTGTGAAATTAAAAATTATTGAAGTTAGTGATAGTAAGCTAATGATCCCTCTATTAGAAAAGAATAAAATTGATATTGGTATTACAGGGAGTGCGCCAGATTTTTTTGGTAGAAATATTAAGAATGCAATTACCTATAATAATAGTGAATGGTATATAGTTGCCAACCGTAGCAATAAAAAATTACCTATATCTATTAATAAAATTAAATCTAATTCAATAATCGTAGGAAGTAATAGCAATGCACGTTTTATCCTAGGGAAAGCGAATGAGAATTATGAATCTCTTATCTCTAAAGAATTTAAAAAAAATAATATCAGAAAAACTTTAAAAAAAATTAATACAGATAGCTCTAAGCTCACTATTATTAATTCAGATACTTATATCTATTATAGAAATTTATTTCCTAAGATAAAAATAGCGCTTACCTTACCAAAAAAATATCCAACCAGGTGGATTATAAAAGATAATAAAGAGTTATCATTGGTTTACTCAATCAATAGGTTTTTTAATTCATTCAAGAAAGATAACAACCTAAAAAAAATAAATGAAAGTTATTTTCAACATTTAAATAGATTTGATTATATTGATGTGAGTCGTTTTCTTGAGAGGATCAGTAAAAAACTTCCTAAATACAAAAAATATTTTAAAAAAGCAGCAGAGATTACTGGATTAGATCCTAGAATTATAGCAGCGGTGAGCTATCAAGAGTCCCACTGGGATAGAAAGGCTCGCTCACCAACTGGAGTAAGAGGCATGATGATGCTTACACTAAAAACGGCTAAACAAATGGGAGTAAAAAACCGACTAAATGCTGAACAAAGCATCTATGGTGGAGCAAAATATTTAAAAAAATTATATGAATCATTTGATGGTAGCATAGAAGAATCGGACCGATTATATTTTACTATAGCAGCTTATAATATTGGCCTAGGTCACCTTAAAGATGCCCGTGAAATCACTAAAACACAAGGTGGAAATCCTAATATCTGGTTTGACGTAAAAAAGTATCTACCAAAACTGGGCCAAAAAAAATGGAATAAAAAAACAAGATATGGTTTTGCTAGAGGTTATGAATCGATCGAATTCGTAACAAGAGTCATGCAATATTATGATATTTTATGTATATATAAAAATGAAGGATTATTCTAAAAAAATAAAATAAAAAAAATGTCAACAATTATGAAAAAAAAAGGATTCTATGATAGCGGGTCAGCTATGAATAAAATTAGGCAATCATATGATTGGAAATATATTTTTGAGGTTGCTAAAAAGCATAAAAAACAATTAATCCTTGCTAATCTAATTGCGATTATCGCTGTAATTGCGAGTATACCTGTTCCTTTATTATTGCCACTCTTAGTTGATGAAGTGCTACTAAATAATCCAGGTATTGTAGTGCAGACAATAGATAATATCATGCCTTTCTCGTGGCATGGACCTTTACTTTACATTTTATCAATACTTGTACTCACATTATTTCTGCGAATAACTTCATTAATTCTGAGTGTTTTTCAAACAAGGCAATTTACAATTATCTCAAAAGATTTGATCTATCAGATGCGAAGATCGCTTTTATCAAAACTTAATAAAGTCTCAATGACAGAATATGAAACATTGGGAAGCGGAACGGTAACTTCATATTTTGTAACAGATCTGTCAACTGTAGATGAATTTGTAGGTACAACTATCAGTAAATTATTAATAGCGATATTAACAATTATCGGCGTTGCTATAATTCTAATTATAATGCACTGGCAAATTGCTCTATTGATACTTTTTGCAAATCCAATTGTGATTTATTTTACTAAAATATTAGGAAATCATGTTAAAGAATTGAAGAAAAAAGAAAATTCAGCTTTCTCTATCTTTCAGCAATCATTAACTGAGACGCTTGATTCAATTCATCAAATACGTGCGAGTAATCGAGAAAAACATTACTTTAGAAGGGTTATTGAAAATGCTCGGGACGTAAGAGAACATGGTGTAGCATTCCAGTGGAAAAGTGATGCGGCAAATCGTTTAAGTTTTGTCGTTTTCTTATTTGGCTTTGATATATTTAGAGCGGTATCAATGATTATGGTAATTTTTTCAGGATTATCTATTGGGCAGATGTTTGCTGTCTTTGGTTACCTCTGGTACATGATGGGCCCTGTACAAGAAATACTAAATATCCAATACGCTTTTTATAATGCTAATGCGGCATTAAGTCGTATTGATAATTTATTAACTCTCAAACAGGAGCCAGATTATCCGCGTATTGTTAATCCATTTGAAAATAAAAATACTGTATCAATTAACATAACTGATTTACGTTTTGCTTACGGAGATAATCCTGATGTACTTAATGGAATAAAACTTAACATTGAGGCAGGTGAAAAAGTTGCACTTGTGGGTGCCAGTGGTGGTGGCAAATCAACGTTGGTTCAGGTTTTGATTGGTTTATACCCAGCTAAAAGTGGCGATATATCCTATGATGAAGTATCAGTAACAAATATTGGTCTTGATGTTGTTAGGGAGCATGTAGCGACGGTATTGCAAAATCCTGCTCTTTTTAATGATAGCGTGAGAGTCAATTTGACACTGGGACGCGATATAAACGAACAGGAGCTATGGCATGCGCTTGAGATTGCACAACTAAAAAGTACAGTTGAAAAACTTCCAAAAAAATTAGAAACAATAGTTGGGCGTCAAGGAATTAGATTATCTGGGGGTCAACGTCAACGACTTGCTATTGCGAGAATGGTTCTTAGTAAACCAAGTGTTGTTATTCTTGATGAAGCAACATCTGCATTGGATGCCGAAACGGAATATCATCTTCACGAAGCACTCTCTGATTTTCTTGCTAATAAAACAACAATTATTGTTGCGCATCGACTAAGTGCAATTAAGCAAGCTAATCGTGTCTATGTCTTTGAATCCGGGCAGATAGGAGAGGAAGGTACGCATCACGAATTACTTACCCAGGATGGTCTATATGCAAAATTATATGGCGTTAGACAATCGCACACATAAAAAATGAAATTTAATGCTTAATTAAATTTGAGTATATTTTTAAGTTTTAATGCAGCTAGTTGATTAATGAATACCAGTAAATCTAATTCTTCGCCTATACTATATTGATTTCTTTTTTCACTGCCTAATGCTAGTAATCCATCTAAATTATTATAATTAATAGGTATTAATAAATTCGATTTTAATTTATTTGTATCGGAATTAAATAATATTTGTAATTGCTCGGTTTGCAAACTACTGCATAATGGCTTATTTCGATTGAAGATTTCTGTAAACATAAATCGTAATTTTGAATCATTACCAAGAAAGAAAATATTTTTTGTATCTTTAATATCCAAATCATCATTAAAAATAAATAATCTGTAGTAAAGAGTGGCATAAAAATCCCTTAAAAGTATACGAAAAAACTCATTATATTCCTCAAGAGTTTCAACATTATAAATTTGTAAAATAAAATTATGAATACTTTTTCTTAATTTTCCCCTCTGAATATGTATTGTATTCTCTATTTCTATATTATTTTTTAATTCAATATTTTCTTCACGAAGTAATTTTACCTGATGCTCTATTAGTGAAGACATATTCTTCCCTAGTTGATGAGGAACTAATATTTCTTTCAATAATAATTGATTTTTGATTAGGAAATTAGGATTTGAAGCAAGATAGGCTATAACGCTCTCTTCAGAAAGCGTATTTCGTTTATTCTTGTTATTATATGAGTAGCTCAAATGTATATAATCAAGATGTAGTTATATGATTATACTATTTTATTCTTAATTTGATACAAATTTTCTATTATGCGAATTTTTATACTAATTATATTCTTATACATGGGCATCAGTGCCTGTGAAAACAAAAACTACAAAGTCCTTACTATTGGTGGTTTAACCATGGGAACCACATACTCTATTAAAATTACTAATATTAAAATTAATAGAGCTCAGATACAGACTGACGTTGAGAAAATCCTCTATGAAGTCAATCAGGCAATGTCTACATACTTAAAAGAATCGGAACTATCTTATATAAATTCTTCTACTAATATAGAGTCTCATCCAATATCAAATGACCTTTATATGGTTATCAATCATGCTGATACTGTAAGTCAATTAACAAATGGAGCATTTGATGTAACAGTTGGTACCTTAGTTAATCTTTGGGGCTTTGGCCCTATTCAATCAACAAACCAGATACCATCTAATGAAGCTATCAAATCAATAAAAAATAATACTGGTTACCAAAAAATATATTTAAATAAATCACAAAGAAGTATTACAAAATTACATCCTGATTTATATATAGATCTTTCTGGTATAGCAAAAGGTTTTGCTGTAGACAAAATTGCTCTCTATCTAGATGAAAATGGCTTTGAGAATTATTTAGTTGAAATTGGTGGAGAATTGATTGCTAAAGGATTTAATGAAAATAACAAGATATGGCAAATAGGTATAGAAAGTCCAAATAATAATATTATGAAGATTATCGGACTTAAAGATATTGCCATGGCAACATCTGGTAATTATAAAAATTATTTCGAAAAAGACGGAGTCCGTTATTCTCACACTATTAATCCAAATACCGGTAAACCAATTAAACACAAATTGGCTTCTGTTACTGTTGTAGACAAATCAGCTATGAATGCAGATGCTCTAGCGACAGCATTTATGGTATTAGGGCCTGAAAAAACGCTGTTACTAGCGAATGATTTAGAAATAGGTGTATATTTAATCATTAAAAATGATGAAAGATTTTACGAAGATTATAATGAATATTTCAAACCTTATCTGACAAACTAGCTAAATGGATATTATTATTTTTCTTGGTTTTCTTGCAATAATAATCTGGTTTTGGATTGATTCATTAGCTGCTCGTGAGACAGCAATAGCCTTTGCTAAAAGATACTGTGAGGAAATTAATATACAATTTTTAGATCAAACTGTTGCTGTTAAAAAAATTAAAGCTGGACGAAATGCTCTAGGTAATTTTGTATTCTATCGGTATTATTATTTTGAATTCAGTACTGATGGTAGCAATAGATTTGATGGGAGCGCTTTCTTAATAGGACAAAAACCTCGTTCGATTCAATTGAATCATCCAGATGGTATAATCATAGAAGAAGGTAAAGTTTAAAAACATGAATCAACGGAGATTGTATAATGGCTTCATTTGATGTGGTTTCTGAAATTGAACAGCAAGAATTGGTAAATGCGATTGATCAAGCGAACAGAGAAATTGGAACACGTTTTGATTTTAAAGGCACAAATTCTAAAGTCGAACTAAGTGAGTCGGTTCTTACAGTCATATCCAAATCAGAGTTTCAAATAAAACAGATAAATGAAATTATAAAAAATAAAATCAATAAGCGAGGTATTGATATAAGATGCTTAGAATATGATGAAATAACGGAAAATAATAACGAAACAAGACAAATAATCAAAGTTAAAAAGGGGATTGATAAGGATAGAGGTAGATTTATTGTTAAAATGATAAAAAATACTAAGCTTAAAGTACAAGCTTCTATTCAAGGTGAACAAGTAAGAATATCTGGAAAAAAACGTGATGATTTACAAAATGCTATTTCAGAACTAAAAAAAGCAAAAATTGATATTCCACTGCAATATATAAACTTTCGTGATTAATAATTCAAATGCCTGAATACTCAAAAATTGATTTACATACACACTCAAATAGATCTGACGGTGAATTATCGCCTGAAAGTCTCATAAATAAAGCATCAGCAAATGGGATAAAAATGATGGCGTTAACTGATCATGATACTATTTCAGGCCTTAAGGATGCTAATGAAGCTGCTATAAAACATAATATAAAATTAATAAATGGTATCGAATTATCTACTCAATGGGAAAATAGAGCAATTCATATCGTTGGATTAAATATTGATATTAAAAACAAACTACTAATTGAAACTTGTGAAGATTTAAGTGTACTGAGGAAAAATCGAGCAATAAAAATTGGTCAAAAACTATCTGCTGCTGGTATCGATGGCGCCTATGAGTATGCGAAAAAAATCTCTACTAGTGAAAATATAACACGTCATCATTTTGCTAAGTTTCTGGTAGAGAAAAAATATGCGAAAAACCATGCCGATGTATTTAAACGTTTTCTTGTGAAAAATAAACCAGGTTATTTTTCACCGAAGTGGCCTCAACTTTCTGAGACAATAAAAGTTATAAAAGCAGCCAATGGAGTTGCGGTTATAGCTCATCCATTAAGATATAAAATGACAGCCACTAAATTAGATAAGCTTATAAAAGAATTTAAAAATCTCGGTGGCATGGCAATTGAAGTAATAACTAGTCATGATATAAAAAGTGAAGTTATTCAAGCGTCTAATTTAGCTAAAAAATTTAATTTATCTGCATCCATCGGGTCAGACTTTCATAACGAAAAGAATGCTTGGAACAAATTCGGGAAACTACCGTTGTTACCTGAAAGTTTGATTCCTGTTTGGCATTTGTGGACTGAGGTTAGATTAAGCTAAAAAGGTGAGTTATATTTGAATTCTGAAACAAACACCATTTCCATTTTCTAAATTATTTGCAGTAATAAACCCACCATGAAATTCGGCAATAAGTCTTGCGACAAATAGCCCTAAACCTAAATGCGGTCCTGCATCAGTTCTACTACCTGGCACCGATACCATCGAGTTAAACAACTCACTAGTCATATTTTTAGGTAATGGGGGGCCATAATTAATAACCTCAATAATAAGTTTATTTGAATTGTAGTCTAAATTTACGACTATTGGTTTTGTGGAATCTGAAAAATCTACAGCATTACTGATCAGTTTATCTAACATCTGATAGAATAAGTCGGGATTAATTTTCATTTCAAAATGAATTCTAGAAGGATTCAATTTAAATACTTGATGAGGATATGCATACTTATAACCATCAACACATTTTTTTAAAAAAGTATTCATAACAATATTTTGTTTATCAGACTCCTGAAGAGCTTGCTCAATACGAGCAGCTTCGCTTAATCTTGTTAAAAGATTTTGTAATCTATTAAGTCCAGTCTCAGCAGCTTTGAGTGCATCCCTCTTATCATCCTCATTACTTTCTTTTTGCATTCTATCTAAAGATGATTTAACAATAGCCATGGGTGTTGCCAACTCATGTGATAAACGACTAACCATGCCCTCAAGATAATTATGGTATTGATCTAACCGTTCAAGCATATTACTGAAACTTCTGGATAGCTCTCCAATTTCATCACTTGAATTACTCGCGCTAAATTTTCTCTGTACTTTTCCATACTCATCTATCGCTCCTGTTGCATCACGATTTAGTTTTATCAACCTAGATGATAAACGACTTGCAAATATTAGCAGGAGGAAAACGATAAAAACTAATATAAATAATGTTTTATCGAAGATATTAGATAATACCTGTCTTTGCATGAATTGAATATTATTAGTAGTTTCCTCAACAACAACAACACCTACTATTTCTCTATCAAAATAAATAGGAGTAGCAGCTGAAACTATAACCGCTCTATTATCTGGCGATGAACGCCATTTTGTTTCCTGCACACCCTTTAACGCGCTTTCAACCTCTGGACCCTTTAATTGTGAAGCACCAGCTAAATCATCCTCAAATTGGTCATATGCCGGAGGTAATAAATATGTATATAGAATATTAAATACATTCTCTTTAAACTCTTGTTTTAAGCTACCAATGCTAGCTAATACCAGACCATGTTTATCAAGCACCCATATTCTCTTTCCTCTTTTATCAATATGATCCGGAATTTTATCCTCAATATCTTTTGATGTGCGAACAATTCTGTTTGGTTCCCTCCCCGCGAAAGTTCGAATTATTTTTTTTCCTCCACCCCTAATATCATAATCATTAAAAATAAAACCTAGATTATTACCAATCATGTAATGTGGAATCTTTACTTCTATATTAAAGCCTTTATCTGTCTTCTGAATAATCGACTTTAGGTTTGTTAGTGGCTTTTCTTTTTTCTCCATGATCTGTGTATCTTGATTGAGTTTCTTCTCATATGAAAATGGAAGGATTACCCCCTGGGTAATAGGACTTATATAGATTTTTTTTAGTACCTCATACTTATCCCGATACACTAGGGTTACATGGTCACCATTAATTTTATTGCTTTCTGGTGTTCGATAAATTAGATGGTCATCTTCAATCTGAAGCAAGATATTATAAAACTTTTTTTCTTTACTAAAATTATCATCTTCGCTTAAAAACAGTCTAAAATTATCTTTATTTGTCAGAGAAATGGATTCAAATGAACGTGACCACTTAAGATATGACCTCCAATCACTTATGTAGCCATCTATCTGTATACTATTATTATTTAGCTTATGAACATATAAAGCATCTTTTTCTTTTGAGAAACTTGTTCTAAAAAAACTTGGTTCATCATTTAATCTGCTAGCAATAACAGTTGATATATTAGTTAATGATGTTTCTAATGTTGACCTCAGATAGGTTTCTGTTTGTTTTATATTTTCAAATCCAATATATGGGATAATTAAAACTGAAATCGATATCAGCATTAATTTACTACGTAAAGATATTTTCATTTTTTAATTAAGTATCCAAAATTATATGGAACTTAGGATTTCCAGCGATATCCGACACCATAAACTGTCTCAATTTGATCAAAACTTGTATCACACTCCTTAAATTTTCTTCTTATCCTTTTTAAATGTGATGTTATGGTATTGTCGGCTACAACTTGGTTTGAATCTAGCATCAGTTGATCTTTATTTTTTACGTGGTCTACTCTTTTTGCTAATGAATGAACAATCCAAAACTCAGTTAAACTTAATTCTATCTTTTTTCCGTCCCACTCAACTCTAAATCGATCTTTGTCAACAAGTAATTTACCGCGTTCAAATTTATCTGTATCTTCAGTCAATAGTTGTGCATTAGCCCGTCGGAATAATGCCGCAATGCGAGCAAGCAGATTACTTATAGTGGTATCTTTACTAAGATAGTCATCGGCACCTAGCCTCAAACCGCTGACCGTATCAACGTCAGAATCCCTTGCAGTCAAAAATATTATTGGGACAATTGGTGAAAGTGCGCGTATCTCTCTACAAAGATCAAAGCCAGCCTCTACATCATCACCAAGACCAATATCTAAAATAGCTAAATCCGGTAAACGTCTATTAATGGTCGTCAATGCCTCTGATTTGGTATGACAAGTTATCACTTCATACCCATGCTGACTTATTGTTTTCGCATAGTTATCGCAAAGTATGAGCTCATCCTCTACTAAAAGAATTTTTTTGGGCATTAATTTGCTCCCTGTATATTAATATAAATGCACCATAAAGCAGTTTATCAATGATTTTAACCTGCTAAGCCTTTATATCACTTTATTGCCATATTTTATCATCACATTACCTAGATTCTAACCTTCTAGTGCCATTTCCTGAGTATTTAATATAGCCAGATTTAAATAAAAATTAGGAGAAGAATATTATGAAGTTATTTAAAACGATCATTTTGATAGGTCTTATTAGTATTCAGTCTATCGCTGTAGCAAATGACAATAAACAAAATTATGCCTCAACTAAGGAAAATGTTGGTTTTGGAGTGGGAAGCCTTATTGGTGGCTTAATAGCTGGTCCCATTGGGGTCATTGTTGGAGCTAGTGGCGGAACATGGTTAGGTGCTCGTGAAAATGAAACAGATGAAACAATTGCAAACCTTGAGAAAAAATTAAACGAAAAAAGTATTGAAATTGCATATCAGCAAAATGAATTGGCTGAGACAAAGAGAAAATTTCATGAACAATTTCAAAAAGTGGTCAACAGTCAAGAAACCCGGTCTCTAGAAAAATTAAGCCAAGGAATTTCTTATGTAATTTACTATAAAACTAACGAAGCAGAAATACATCATGCAATCCTTCCAGAAATACAAAAACTTGCTAATTTAATAAAAACATATCCCGAGATAAAAATACAGATTAATGGGTATACGGATTATCGTGGCTCGAATAGTCATAATTTAGTGTTAAGTAAAGAAAGAGTAAATAATGTTCGAGCTGAGTTCATTAAGGCTGGTATATCAAATCAAAGATTTCAAACGCATGCTCATGGCGAAAGTAAGGCATCTGCATATGAAGGCGACACTGAATCTTATGTTTTTGATCGTCGTGTAACAATAAGTTTAACGCTTAACCAAGAGGTTTAAACTTAATGAAAATAACCCGTAAAAATTTTTATGAAGTTCTGAACTTCATATTGGTAATGATGGGATTATGGGCTTGTTTGTTTCTTGTATCCAATTTTTTTGGCTCGCCAAATGATAATTCTCTCTATACATCAAATAATAACTCTGTGTATAAAAAAATTAATACCTCTGTTTATAAGAATGATTATAACTTCGTAAATTTGATGAACGAAACAAATGAGGGCGCTCTTCTATTCAAAAGAATGAATGGGGTGACGTACGATGGTAATAATTTTTTCCGTAATTATGGATATAGCAAAGCACCAAAACTTGATATCGATGTGGCAATGGAAATTACGGGCATGGTTAATCGTGTAAGCGTTACACAAACCTTTAGTAATACAACTGACAATTGGCAGGAAGGTATTTATGTTTTTCCTTTGCCTGAGGATGCCGCAGTCGATCGTATGCGACTAAAAATTGGTGAACGCGTTATTGAAGGCCAGATAAAGGAAAAAAAAGAGGCAAAAAAAATATATAGACGAGCCAAACAAACCGGAAAAAAAGCTGCGCTAACAGAACAGGAAAGGCCTAATATTTTTACCACTTCAGTTGCTAATATTGCACCTCATGAAACAGTAAAAGTTGAAATTGAATTTCAACAGATTACTCGCTATGACAATGGTGCTTTCTCTATACGTTTTCCAATGACTGTCGGACCGCGATATATCCCTGGGGAAAACTTAAGTAGAAACTACGCTGGTTTTTCATCGGGTACCGGCTGGGCGTACGACACAGATGAAGTAATTGACGCATCTCGGGTTACCCCTCATATTTTACACCCAGATAGAAAACGTGAAAATATTATTACTATAAAAATTGATCTTGATGCTGGTCTGGAATTGGAAAGAATTCGCAGTCCTTACCATGAAATAGAAATTGATAAACAAAATAATCAATACTACATAAATCTAAAACAAGACCCGACCCTAGCAAATCGTGACTTTGAATTAATCTGGCAAGCACATCCTAGTGACGTTCCAAAGGCAGCACTATTTACTGAAGAAATAAATGGCTATGACTATGGGATGATTATGATGTTACCACCAGATGTAGAAAAAGCCGAAATACTTAGTAGAGAAATGATTTACGTCATCGATACGTCTGGATCAATGGGTGGTGGATCGATTTTGCAAGCAAAGGAAGCACTTAAAATTTCATTAACCAGACTCAAGCCAGATGACCATTTTAATATTATTCAATTCAACTCACTAACATCGAGTTTATTTCATCAGTCTCAACCCGCTAACCAAGCTTCGCTGCTTCGAGCACTTAACTATGTAAACTCATTAAGAGCCGATGGCGGAACCGAAATGCAACCAGCCTTATTAGCTGCGCTTGACAATCAGGGAAGAAATGTTGGTTTACGCCAAGTTATCTTTATAACCGATGGCAGTATTGGTAATGAACAATTATTGTTTAAAACCATTCAAGTGCGATTGGGTCGTAGCCGTTTATTCACAATTGGTATCGGTTCGGCGCCAAACTCACACTTTATGTCTCGTGCAGCTAGTTTTGGACGCGGGACACATACTTACATAGGCAAACTCAGTGAAGTAAATACCCGAATGCAAAGTTTTTTTGAAAAAATTGAATCTCCAGTTTTGAGAGATATTCATACAAATATCGGTCAATTATCAGGCTTTGAATTTATGAATTCCATGGAAATATGGCCACAAAAAATACATGACCTATACAGCGGGGAACCATTACTTATTGCAGTAAGAGCAAAAAATTTACCGCTCGATGAAATAAGAATATCCGGACAGGTAGCGAAAAGTAGATGGTCCTCAAGCTTGATGCTTACTGGGGGGCAAAATCGAACTGGTATAGCAAAATTTTGGGCTAGAAAAAAAATAGCCACTTTAATGGAACAAGAACAAGATGATGGATTTGAATCGGTAAAAAAAATAATCACTAATACCGCTCTAGAACACCACTTGGTTAGTAAATTTACCAGCCTTATTGCGGTCGATCTCTCGCCAGTACGCCCATCCAACAAAAAGCTGAACTCACATCCAGTTCCTGGGCATCTACCCCTTAACTGGCAATACGATAAAGTCTTTGGCCAGAAATTTCCAGACACAGCAACTGATGCACGTCTCAATTTTATTATAGGCATATTACTAATGTTGTTCGCATCATTCTTTTATTTAATACATCGCAATGATTCGAATATTTAAAAATACATATAGAAAATTATTTGTCATAGCCCTCCTCGTTTGTGGTCTTTGGTTTATAGGGCAAGGTTCCTATATCCATACTAAAGCGGTGTTAGCACAAATCCTGCTTGAGACTTCATGGTCAAAAACGCTTAATGGCCAAAAAAAGGTAAAGCCTTGGCCATGGGCAGACACCTGGCCAGTCGCTCGTCTTAGTGCACCCGACTATGGTATTAGCCACATTGTCCTGGCCGGAGCTAGTGGTTCCTCATTAGCTTTTGGCCCGGGACATCTTTTTGGTAGTGCAGGACCTGGGGAAGATGGAAACATTATTATTTCTGGCCATAGAGATACACATTTTAATTTCCTCAAATACCTTAAAATAGGAGATTTTCTAAACCTTCAGTCGCATATAAAAACTGAATCATATCGGGTAACAGATATATTAGTCATCGATAAGGCAACGATTGATGTTGTTCCCACAGATATAAATAATAAATTACTTCTTATTACATGTTACCCCTTCAATGCTGTTCAAGCTGGTGGCCCATTGCGTTACGTTATTATTGCTGAACCTGACCATAAACATATTTTTATTTGAGAGATATTATGCACACATTATTAAAAACAACTTGTGAAACACCTCTTACAAAAGAGAACATTTTAAAATCAACAAAAAAAATAAATCCAACACTAAGTAATAAATGTCGTCGCCGTCTGAAATATATGCATATTTCTAGTTTTGATTGGAAGTACGGTGGAATATTATCTCCAATAAAATTCATAGACCGCGATAGTGTTGAATATTCACTAATAGCTGGTAGTAGTGGTGATATCAATGAAAAAAGAATGGCTAAATTAACGCTGGATAATGCAATTGCGTTGATTGACCCTGTATGGGGCGGCGCCTATCAATACTCAACACTAAGTAAATGGGATATGCCACACTATAAAAAAACAATTGCAGCCCAGGCAGGTCACCTGAGAATTTATTCGTTGGCATACGCGCATATGAAATCGAGTAGTTATCTAGATATCGCTAACTCTATTCAAAAATATATTTATAATTTTATGACATCTAACAATAATATATTCTATGCAAGTCAATCAGGTAAAATGCCAAAAATAAATCAGAATGAATATTTTTCACTTAAAAAATCAAAACAAGAAGAAATTATATCTTCAAAAATTGATAAACAAATATTAGTAAGAGAAAATGGATGGATAATTGAAGCGTTAGCTAGTCATGCTGAATATTGTAGAAATAAAAAGAGTTTATTTATGGCAATCAGAGCTATTGATTTTATCAATAAGAATTATAGGACTAATGATGGAGGTTACATAAGAAATCAATCCTCAAGTGGGCCACAATATTTATCTGATACGCTTTCGATGGCAAGAGCTTTGTTGCAAATTTATCGCAATACATTGGATAAGAAATATTTAAAATATTCATCAGAGTCATTGAATTTCATTAATAAAAATTTTAGAAGTAAGTTCTTTGGTTTTTATAATAAAATTTCTACACATGGAAATGATTCTTCAATATGTCAAATAGATGAAAATATTTCATTAACACGTTTTGCTAATCTTATGAAATATTATACTAATGAAAATAAATTTGATGAAATTACAAAACATGGTCTACGTTATTTATCTATTCCTGAAGTAGCAACTGCTCGCATTGAAGAAGCGGGAGTACTTCTAGTCGATCTAGAGACACAAACAACACCACTTACAATCAACATTTCTGGGAATATAGCTAATCCTAAAACTACTGAATTTTTGAATATTGCACGTAGAAAAGAAGGATGGTACAAACTAATAAAACTTCATGAATCAAAAAAAGATTCGGTATCAATTGAAATTGATGGATTTAAATCGAAGCCAGTTTATTGTCCAGATAAATTTAATGAATTACTCCTAACGCATTAACAATATCAAATAATAATGAAACAATATGATAAGTGAATTGCTACTTTATTTATTATTTATTTACCTGATACGCAAATATGTTAGTAAAAAGATAGATTTTTTTATTTTTCCTAAAATGACTAATTAATCATCAACTGTATAAAGCGAAATATATTCCTTGGCTTTCGCTCTTGCTTCTTGCAATTCCTCGGCACTTAGATTTGCTTCTACAATACTCGAATTTAGTTTAGCCTGATCATAGTCAGAGGTAATTGCCGCTAGTTGAAACCACGCATAAGCCTCGATTAAATCTTTCTTTACTCCGGTACCCTCGAAATACATAAAACCAAGGCTATTTTGTGCTTCCTTTGAGCCTTGCTTAGCAGCACTTAAATAGTATTCTCTAGCTTTTGATAGGTTTTTTTCGACGCCTTGCCCCAGAAAATACATTAACCCTAGATTATGCTGAGCACCCTTACTTCCTAGATGAGCCGCTCTATCCCACCATTTTATTGCCTCACTAATATTTTTGTTTACACCCTCACCGTTGTAATAAATTTTTGCTACATTAATTTGTGAAGGAATATAATCTTGATTTGCGGCTTTGAGATACCAATTAACAGCTTCAGCAATATCCTGATTTACCGAGATACCATTATGATGAAATAACGCCACATTGTGCTGAGCTTTTGGTTCACCATGGTCAGCTGCTTTTTGATACCATTCAAATGACGTGGAGTAGTTTTGCTCAACACCCTTACCTTCGCGATACATAGCGCCAAGATAGAATTGAGATTTCATATGATTTTCAGAAGCAAGCGCGAGAAAAGCTTTTAACGCCTCGTCGTAATTTTCATTTTTGTATGCGGCATATGCATCATCAAAATCTGAAGCAGATACTGTTGAAAATAACAGAATCATTAAAAATAAGTGAATTATCTTTTTCATAGTGAACCCTTTTGGAAGATTACAATATTGACAAAAATAATTAAAATTAGTTCATATATAGGATGTAGTTATAATCTCTCTAAGTAGGGTTGCCGTATGAACTGCATGGATAATTCTTACTTAGCCCTTCAAGTACAATGTTTTGCGCGTCTTCGTTTAAACGAGACGACTGGCTACGTAAATGCACAATCATATTATCCGTTGCTTCCTGTATAGATGTTACTTGCGGATTGATACAAAATATCGGCGGACTCTGCTCAGCCTGTTGGAGTTTAAGTACGGTTTGAGTTAACCCAAATAAATATCTCATGCAATATTGATTAGGAGAGCCAGGAGAGGAGTTCTCCTCGCAGCCAGCAAGTAATTCTCCAGCTGTGAGCATCACATCCTCATGATGATCTGCAATCGCTTTCGATGAATTAAGGAAAAGCAAGCTCAATGAAATAAAGAATATCTTTTTAAGTAATATCATAATGTCCTCGTAACAAATTTGTTAGCTCTTCATTTAAACCATTAAATTCAAATTTCAAAAGATTACTAGAAATAAATTATCAGCTAGAAATTGATATCAAAAACATAATAAATAAAACAACAATAGCAATTGGTATCAAAGCACCTTTCCAATCCGAATTTTCAACATTTTTACTCTGCTCTAAAGCTTTTTTTACACCTGGCCAAAATAAAAACGTAACAATAACTGCGACCATTCCTAGCAAGATTTGTTCCCACGAATTCATAATCTAACCCCTATGATTTAGCATAATTTTTATTGGTATGAATGCAGAAATAAACTATAAAAAGTTTTACCATTAACTTAGACTGCATCTTTAAAAGAATAAAAAGCTAGAAATGAAAGCCTCAATTACATAGCATGGAAGATAATCTTCCCATGTGAATCTATTAACTAAGACTTCGCTTCGACTTCAACCGCATGCAGGCCTTTTGGTCCCTGCTCAGCATTATAGGTTACAGGTTGCCCTTCATTTAATGTTTTAAAGCCTTCAGCTTTAATTGAAGAAAAATGAACAAAAATGTCATCGCCCCCCTCGTCGGGCTCGATGAAGCCAAAACCTTTTGATTCGTTAAACCATTTAACTTTGCCACTACTCATATTGCGGAACCCCTCATTTAATCGCTTATTTTTTTATTGGATCTTCTCTTCATAACAACTATCTAAAATAATAGCCTATTTTATATGTAAAAAAATTAAAGCTCTAACTTCTTTTTAAAAGTATCGATATTTTTTATTTTTTTATTTTTTTATTTTGTAAACCAGATGAAAAACATAGCCTTAAGAAATAATAATAACCCAATTCATATTTAGTTCTCTTAATCTACTGAATTTATCAGTTTTTTGTATTGAACAAATCTAATTAGTATTGATAATAATTCTCATTTAGGTTATATTTATTATTCAAGTTATATACAAATAATGTTTTTCGAAGACAAAAGAGGAATGAAATGAATAAAAATCACTATTTAAATAGAACTATCTACATGATTTTGTTCATGTTTTTCACTGTTTCTGCCGCTAACGCAGCACCGACAGCAGAAGAGATGTGGCAAACTATACAAGAACAGCAAAAGGTTATTGAAGAGCTTCAGGAGCAGCTTGATGCTACCGCAGAAGCTGTAGAATCTGGTGCTGGATCAACTAGCAGTTGGGCTGATAAAACCCAAATGGGGGGTTATGGCGAACTTCACTACAGATTTGGTGATGGAACAGATCAAGCTGACTTCCACCGCTATGTCCTATACATAGGTCATGACTACAGCGATAGCATCCACTTCTTCTCAGAATGGGAATTAGAGCATTCATTAGCTGGAGAGGGTAAAGAAGGTGAGGTTGAATTAGAACAAGCATGGGTCGAAATTGATCTTAATGAAAATCATCACTTTCGTGCCGGACTTGATATTCTCCCTATCGGTTTAATCAATGTTACACATGAACCAAATACATTTTATGGTGTTGAACGAAATGCGGTCGAATCACGAATCATTCCGGCTACTTGGTGGGAAGCTGGTTTTGGTTTAAACGGTGAAGTTGCTCCAGGTGTTAACTATGACATCGTACTTCACTCAGGGCTAGAAACGAGTAGCAACATACGATCTGGTAGACAAAAGGTAGCAGAAGCAAACGCAGAATATCCGGCAGCAACTGGCCGACTCCGTTATACGGGTATTCCGGGTCTTGAATTAGCTGCTTCATACCAATACCAAAGCAACATAGGTGGTGAACTACAATCTGGAAATGATGCATCCCTATTTTCAACTCATGTCGATTATAAACATAGCTCGGGTTTAGCTTTCCGTGCTCTTTACGCGGGATGGGATATGAATAAGAACTTATCAGCTGATGGTAGAGACTCATATGGTTGGTACGTTGAACCTGCTTACCGTTGGAATATGGGAGGAGATACTGATGTGGGCGTTTATGTAAGATATGAAGACATAGACCGTGGACAATCAGGTGCTAGAAACGAAGAAGAACGCACCTCAACAGGTTTTAATATCTGGCCACACCCGAAGGTAGCGTTCAAGGGTACCTTTGAATCAGTGAAAGACGTTGATGCTAATACAACCACAGATAACTTCTATCTTGGTCTAGGGTATTCGTTCTAAATAATAAATTTTAAGAATTATCGTTACAACGGTAATATCCTCGTGGTGATATATTTAGGGCACTTTCATGTGCCCTATTTTTTTTGTAGGATTTATAACTAATATATGACAAAACTGACTTTATATATCTTTTTATTTCTAATAACTCAGATTTGGAGTTTACACTCTTATGCAAAGGGAACTTATTTAGAGCCTGAAAAATTTTTATCAGACGTGTTTAACAATAACCCGCCAAATCCACAAAAATTATGGCTAAAAAAAGACCTGAAGAAAGAAATAAAAAAAATACTGGGAGATGAATTCAAGCCATTACGACTCCGATATTGGGATGATGGGTCTAAAAAAGCATGGATTTTAGAGAGAATTGGCAGAGACAAACCAATTACAACTGGATATGTTACTTCAAAAGGAAAGATTTTAGATGTGAAAGTACTAGTTTTCAGAGAATCAAGAGGATGGGAAGTAAGATATCCTTTTTTTACAGAACAATTTTCAGATGCCACCCTTAAAGCTGATACGAAATTAGATAGAAAAATTGATGGTATTAGTGGGGCAACATTGTCAGTTGATGCTTTGATAAAATTAGCACGTCTAGCTCTATTTCTAGATAAACACGTTGATGATAAAAAAAATTGAAAATAAGTAAATGTCTCTTAAAATAGAGAAATGTTTCTTGTTATACAAAAATGGCATAAAAAGATAGGTACATGTATTGTCCTATTTGTAATTTTTCTTTCTATTAGCGGTATCGCATTAAATCACAGCGAAAAACTCAGATTAAATACAACATTCATAAAGATGGAATGGCTACTTGATCTTTATCAAATTAGTCCGCCCTCCGATCCAATTAGTTTCTCCACACATAATAATAATTGGGTGTCACAGCTCGGCAAACGTATATATTTTAATGATAAAGAAATTATTAATGATGCTAAGAAGCTTGTTGGTGTTGTTTACGTAAATAACACTTTTGTAATTGGTTATGATGGAAAATTGATGGTGCTGACCAATAAAGGTGAGCTTCTGGAATCGCTATCCGGTGTGGAAGGTGTCCCTGCCGGTATGAAAAAAATTGGTTACGACGAAGTAGATAACGTCGTCATTGAATCAGCTCACGGCTACTATCGTGTCAATTTGGAAATATTGGTATGGGATGAGCATGATTATCTTTCTGCAGATTGGTCGACTGTATCGAATATTTCAGAACACTTAAAAACAGCTATTCTTAACGAATACCGAGGTAGAGGACTAACTGTAGAGAGGGTGCTACTAGACATGCATAGTGGTCGCGTTGTCGGTCCATGGGGAATATATTTTATGGACCTAGTTGCTATTCTTTTTTTAATAATCTCGTTTACTGGCGTCTGGATGTGGTGGTATAGAAGGAATTAAAATACCTCAAAATTTACATTTAAAAAAAGATATGGCGCGCCCGGAAGGATTCGAACCTCCGACCCCCTAGTTCGTAGCCAGGTACTCTATCCAACTGAGCTACGGGCGCATTTCTTATTTATATTCTACTATTCTAGCATAGACTTAAGGCTCAGCATTTGATGCCTATGGCTGATATTTTCTTTGATTAATAATATATTAGCAGGAGATTTCTAATCACACCGAATTAGCCACGAATGATATATTAGATAGAAATTGAGTCAAATTAACAAAAAAAAACTATAAAATTTATTAGTTTATTGCAGTAAAGTAATGATTTTTTTGTTAATCTTTACAGAAATAGTGGCATTCCTGAATTAAAAAATAGACATAACTTATTATAAAAAAAGGAAAATAATCACCACATGGCGACCAATAAATCAATATTCCAAGTTGCAATAATAGGTTCTGGGCCTGCCGGTCTCAGTGCTGGAGCACATGCATCTTCGTTAGGTTTACGACACATCTTAATTGAAAAGGCGGAACACGCCTCAGATACAATTTACAAATTCCAAAAAGGTAAACATGTGATGGCAACTCCCGATGTGTTGCCTCTGCGTTCAGATGTTGATTTCAATATGGGTAGTCGAGAAGATGTTTTAGATGCTTGGAATGGTGCGCTCGATAAACATCAAGTAAATATTCGCTATAAAGCTGAAGTTAAAAGTGTTTCGGGTCAAAAAGGAAACTTTAAACTGACATTGGTTGATGGAGATATTATCGAGACAGAAACAATTGTTCTCGCGATTGGCTTACAGGGTAATCTAAATACTTTGCGTATACCTGGCTCTGAAAATGTCACACATCTCCAATATCAATTAGATGACCCAGATGAATATGAGCATGAAACTATCATTGTTATTGGTGCTGGAGATGCTGCAATTGAAAATGCACTTGGATTATGTACCCATAACACGGTTTATATTGCAAATCGTGGCGGTGAATTTTCTCGTGCTAAAGAAGCAAATGAAGCTGCGATTTTAGCTGAAATTGATAGAGGCCGAATTACTCCTTTGTATAACAGTACCTCTAAAGAATGCACACAAGGGACCTTAACCTTCGATACACCCGATGGAGATGTCACAATTGAATGCGATAGAGTTATTGCTCGACTAGGTGCAGCACCGCCACGAAAGTTTGTTGAAGCCTGTGGAGTTACTTTTCCATCTGATGCACGCAGCGCGTTACCAGAAGTGAGTAAAACCTATGAATCAAATGTAAAAGGCCTCTATATAGTCGGCTCCTTAGGTGGGTATCCATTAATCAAACATGCAATTAATCAGGGTTATGAAGTTATTGAATTTATCAACGGTAACACAGAATTGGATCCTGCTGACGAACCGCTAATTACAGAAACTTTAAAAGATATAAAAGATTTTGATAATGACGCTTTTTTAAAAGAAGTAAGGCAAAGACTTCCTATATTTGAAGAACTAAATCCTCTAATGGAAAGAGAAATGTTGGTTGAATCAACTGTAACTGCGCCGCCTAAAGGATCAATAATTTTTGAACGGGGAGATTATACGAACAGTGTTTACACAATATTCAGGGGCTCGGTCAAAATACAAACTAGTGAGGATGACTCATCTAAGTATGTTGTTTTAGAACAAGGTGCGTTTTTTGGGGAAGTGGGATTAATATCGGGTCGTAGACGTTCGGCAACAATTTTATCTAACGCAGATGATACGATACTAATTGAAACACCTCGTCGTACGATGCTTAAATTAAGAGAAGATGTGCGTTCTTTACGAAACTCTATGGATAAAGAAGCTATCGTAAGACAAATTCAAACTTATATTGCAAGCGCCCTCGACATTGATGCAATACAAAAACTAGCAGACTCAGCTTCAATAGAAAGCTTTCGTAAAGGTGACATTATATTCAATGAAGGTGATGAAGGTGACGCGCTCTACCTCATAAGCAAAGGCTCAGTGATGGTATCGAAACGAATTGGCGGTAAAGAGGTAACACTAGCCTACGTCGCTGCAGGTAATTACGTTGGAGAAATGGCATTGATGTCAGATCTAAATCGAACAGCAACAATTAAAGCTGCCGTTGATTGTGAAACAATAAAAATAGACGGCGATATTTTCCGTAAATTAGTTGATGAAAATCCGTCTTTACAAAAAGAAATAGAAGAAAAATATGGCGAGCGTATTGTCTCAACAGAAAAAATGATAGAACAGCCCGAGGCTGGAAGCATTGTTGAATTTTTAATGGGGGAAGGAATCGGTGAGGCAACCGATGTACTTTTAATAGATGAATCAATATGTGTCGGATGTGATAATTGTGAAAAAGCATGCGCTGAAACACATAGAGGTATCTCAAGGTTAGATCGAGAGGCAGGGCCTACGTTTGCAAATGTGCATGTCCCAACTAGTTGCCGTCATTGTGAGCACCCTCACTGTATGACGGACTGCCCGCCTGACGCAATTAAACGAAATCCAGATGGCGAAGTTTATATTACTAATGATTGCATTGGTTGCGGTAACTGCCAAAAAAATTGTCCATACGGTGTGATTCAAATGGCTCCCGAGCCACCAGAAAAACCGGGGCTATTTTCTTGGCTTCTTTTCGGAAAAGGACCTGGACCAGGTGAAGATTATGGTTATAGGGAGAGAGCACCGAAGGATGCCCGCAAAACTGCAGTTAAGTGTGATATGTGCAAGGATATCAAAGGTGGTGCAGCATGTGTACGAGCCTGCCCAACTGGTGCAGCAATACGCGTTAAACCAGCTGAGTTTATGGATTTTATTAGAGATGGTGGTGAGTGAACTCTATGAATTCACGTAATGTTCATGAATCTTTTTTAATCTATAAAGGCTTGAAGTTTTTTTGGTACGCCATTGCATTAGTTTTTATCTCAATAGTACTTTACATAATGCATAACCCGTTAGTTGAGCCAAATGGTGGTTCATGGCTTGGGTATACCTTGGGAGTAATTTCAGCAGTACTAGTGTTATGGTTAACATGGTTTGGAATTCGAAAAAGACAATATGCCCTAAGTGCAACAAAATTAAAGGTTTGGCTCTCAGCTCATATTTACCTTGGACTTGCGCTCGTAGTTACTGCAACTTTACATAGTGGTTTTCAGATTGGATGGAATATACACTCCATTGCCTACGTATTTATGCTGCTAACTGTATTGAGTGGTGTTATCGGTGTTTATATTTATGCTCGTTATCCAAAGCTCATGACAAAAAATCGTGCAGGGCTATCTCTGGATGAAATGATGGGGCAAATCTCAGAGTTAGATCAAGATATTCTAAAAGCGGGACAACAGTTACCGGAAGAAATAAATACAGCACTTTTTAACGCTGCTACTAAAACTAGTATCGGCGGTAATATAATAGAAAAATTGTATCCCAAAAATATTAACTGCCCAACATTAGAAGCAAGAAATTTAATTGAGAAAAAATTTGCAGATATGGGTCTTCGTGATCAAAATATATCAAAGGTAATTGCTTTGCTCGCAAAAAAAACAAAATTGCTTAGACGAGCTAGGCGTGATGTACAAATAAAAGTAATTTTACGAATCTGGTTATTTTTCCATATTCCACTTGCAATCGGCTTATTAGCAGCACTTTTTTCTCACATACTATCTGTATTTTTTTATTGGTAAAAACTAAATTTTAATGAAAATACTTGTCAGACATCTGTTAAAAAAAACGCGCTCCGGCGGCTATGCTAAACGCAATGAAGAGATAGAGTCTCCTGTATTACGTTTTGGACGTGGCTCTGAGTGCGAGGTCCATCTAACCGATCCAAGAATTCTTTTAATCCAACTTGAAATCACTGAGCGTTCAGGAGAACTACATTTAGAGAGTCAAGGTAACAGTGATTTTCAAGTTAATGATCAAATCCTTACTAAATCAACGGTCAAACCAGGGGATGAAATTTGTGTTGGCCCTTACGATATTAAAATCTTAGATAATGAGGATGATTATGATGCTGTATTAAGTATTGAATATTCACGCCCTCTTGGTGATGAATTAGAGGCATTTAAAAAACGGTCTAATACAAAGTTTGATTCTCTTGGACTAAGCACAAGAGGATGGGCTTGGCTTTTGTTTGTTGGGATTATTACGGTTGGAGTTTTGGGGCCGCTCACTGCATATACAACTAAATATAAAAAGAGTGAAACGGTAAGCAATACTAAAAAAAATGGACTTTTAGCAGCAGCAGATAAAATCTGGTTATCGGGTCCACACTCGAGTGTTCATGCACATTTTGGGGATCGCTGTGAAACTTGCCACACAGATGCATTTCAGCAGGTAGAAAACAAAGTCTGTTTTGACTGTCATGATGATGCGGGGCACCATGCTGATCCAGCTATATTTCCAAGTGCTTCATTAGATGGACAACAATGTCAAGATTGTCATAAAGAACATAATGGTGATGAAGGTTTGCTTATCACATCTGAAAGATTTTGTAGTAACTGTCATAGTAAAATCCAAAATTTTGCAGAAAATTCCAAATTAAAAAATGTATCAGATTTCGATGAGCATCCCCAATTTCGCCCAACACTAATAAAAACTCATCAGCCTTTAGTCTTTGAGAGGATGACGATTGATCAAAAAAATCCAAAACCAGTTGATCGTTCAAACCTAAAATTTCCACATAATAAACACCTTAAAGAAAATGGAATAAGGCACCCAGATGGAACACGCACTGTTATTCAATGTGGTTTTTGTCACGAACCAGAAACCGGAGGAGTCGCGATGCTTCCAGTTAGCTTCGAAAAACATTGTTCTAGTTGCCATGATTTAAAATTTGAGCCTCAAGCGCCTGACAAAGAAATACCACATGGAAATATTACTCTAGCGAAAGAATACGTTATAGGGACATATGCTGAATTCGCGCTTCGTGGAAATTTTATTGAATCAGATAATTTTAAAAATGATGCGTCCACTTTTCGCAAATTAATTAATGATAAACCTAAAACAAAAGAAGAAAAGAAAGCGGCTTTAGAGTGGGCTGAAGCTAAGACGAAAGAGATAATAGATGGAAGATATGGGCGTGGATTATGTGGTGAATGCCATCAAATTAATGATAATGTGAAAACAGCTTCTTGGGATATAGCCACAGTGCATGTACCAAAAAAATGGTTACCAAAAAGTCATTTTAATCATGAACCACACAAGGATAGAGAATGTACAACGTGTCATAATGCTAAGAAAAGTGAAAAAGCTACTGATATATTGTTGCCATCAATTGCAACCTGCCAGGAGTGTCATGGTGGCGAATCGACAACGTCAAAGGTCCGAAGTACTTGTACAGAATGTCACGGGTTTCATCGAGCAGATTTAGTTATGCCAAAAGAGGAAATGTAAAAAAATATTTAGAATTTACGACGAAGCTCAACACGAATACCCGAAATATTTTCTGCATTACTAAGAATACCTATCATAGCATCAGTTCTTATAAGCCAACGATCATTAAGATTATGCTGATAACGAGCACTTAATCCATACTGATCACCGGCTATTGTTGCTGATTGTCCTCCAAATGGCTGAAGAGCAGCAACTTCAAATACAACCTGTCGTGACAGATCAAAAAGGTACTCAATTCCGATAGCACCACCAAATACATCTTGAGCTGAAGAATCTAATTTAGGAAACCCTGTTAAACCATCTGTTTCAAATGCTATTCCTGTATTCTTAAGAAGCCCATCATTGCCACGAACGAGTGGTTGCGGTCTATCCACTCCAACGAAAAAGTTACCATATGGAACTAAAAATGATGGTTTAGATGTTATAAGTGAATTCTCTACAAGAAGAGCAAACCCATCTGCTGTTTGCGTATTACTCCCGTTGGGTGATTGTCCAAATGTCCAAATACCGCGTATTGAATTTGAAAGTTTTCCTCGATATCTTTTTGTCCATGCAGCAGTCAAACTGTGATGATCAAAGCCGCTTAATTCGCTTCCATTACGTTTATCGTCAATGAAGCCATAACCAGCCTCTAAATAACCCTTACGGGCTTCAACAAATGCATTTATTCCAAAAACATTACCTTTGCTATCTTCTAGCTGACCGTCTGCATTCTGTATTGCTGCGGTTGTTACTTTATCAAAACCTGTAAAAAAACTGATATCCATATTTGAGATATCGAATTTTGGTGAATTCATTGCTGGGATTGCGAATGCTACCCCGACAAATGCATCGTCAAGCCATATTCCATTTTGAAAAAGTAAGGGCATAAAACCAAATGCAAAAGGTAGTTCATAAGTAGCCCATTCATTTGTCAGCCCAGACTGAATTGCACCAATATCACCTTCAAAATAAATGGTTTCAAGATTAGTATCTAATACGAAATCGAACTCATTATGGTCATCACCAAAAAATTCATGACGAAGAAAATTATTATTTTTATCAATAGGACGGATAAACATATGCACGCGTTCTGTTGCTGTTAATTTTAAATCAATATCAAGATTCAGCCTTGCAGCAATCTGACCAATCTCCTGATTACCGTTGTTATTGAAAGCAAGAGCGCTTCTAAAATCGCCATAAACGAGCAACTGTGGTCTTAATAGATTTTTCTCACCAATAACATTATATGTTTTACCTAGGGCACCTTCGGAATAAAGAGGATAACCGAACTCTAAAACGGGGCGTGGTTCATCAAACGGTGTCTTTCCGCCATAAATTTTTATTTGTTCAGCAACATCGTAGACATCATCAGGGTAAACAGGGTCACTACCAAAAAGTTCTCGTTCAAATTCTGATGGGCGAGCAACTGGATCCATCTCTGGTGGTGCCTGATGACTTTCATGCCGCGGACTGCCGCTTCTCTCCTCTAAAACAGTATCAGTTGGCACATCTCTGCGGCGCAATATACTCTCCTTTTTAGCTGAAGCATCTTCGTCGGGAACAACTTCTTCATAGCTTATGGCGCCATCATCTCCGGAATTTAATTCTGCAACATGAATTATTTCGTCTTTTACAAATAGTTGGTCTTCATTATTTCTAACTATAGGTTTTGCTTTTTCACGAGTTATGAGCCACCGATCGTCAACTCTTTGCATGGATATCAGTTTTCTAACATCATCGACATAATTAGTAGACTGATAGTTTTGGGTGAACTCAACATCAGCATGACTGGAATCACGTAATATAATTTTGGTGTCAGAAAGATTTACTTTTATATGAGTCGGGGCAAGAATTCTATTACGTCGTTGTTTTTTCCATTTTTTTCTACTAGTTGTTTTTGAGGGAATAAAATTTTCTGCATAAGCTGCGAAATATGCATCAATATTTTGATTTGACCATACTTCTGACCAATTGTTGATTGCTTCTTTAACGCTATTTTCAAGATCATGCGAGACTGCTTCATTTTTAATTTCATCATCAATTGATTGTGGTTTTATATTCTCTCTAGCTGTTATAATTTTTTCTTTAGTAATCAGCCATTTATCTTCTATCTTCCGCATCGTTAATTGCTTATTGACTGTATCCGTATAATTATCTGACCTATAGTTTTGAATAAAAACCACATCGGCATAATCTTCTGCATGTTGACTTATTTTTATACTCGATAAAACAACCTCAATGAAACTAGGCGAAAGCAGCCTAGCGCGTCTTTGCTTCTCCCATGCTTCACGGGTTTTACCTTGTGATGGAATAAATTCTTTAGCATAACTTTCTAAATAGGGAGTAACTTTTTGTGATGACCAAGCATTTGCCCAATCATTAACAGAAGTCAAAACACCAGCAAATATAATTTTTTGATGTGAGAACAGAACCAGTATGCTATAGAAAAATAAAATACTAATCTTTTTTAATTTAGGATAACTTAACAACATAGTTTTTTAGTTAACATCAAATTCAACCGAATATGGGTGAATATCAATCATCCAGTCATTAATCCTTTTCTCCATATCGAGGGTTGCACCAACAAATTTCATAAAATAAATTGGTTCGGCACGACTACGAAGCCTTACTTGTAATTTATATGTGCCAGGTTTTGTTATTAACTCACTTGGTACTTTATATTTTGCATCACGATACGCTAATGGTGGTATTGAACGACCCTCCATTCTTACAAAAGGTGGATGATTCATTACTGTCGTGGGTTGCGGAGCGGGCCTTAGAAAAGGAAGCTGATCGATATCGAAATTAACAGGAAGATACATCTCGCGGTCAGTTCCCTTAATATTTGTCGTCAAAAACTTTGTTTGCAAGTTGAATAGTTGATCATCGTGCTCGATTGTTCCTTCAGCTAATTCTAACGAATGCAAATCGGCCATATCCCCATATTTATCCACGTAGCCCGATTCAAATACACGCTGGCCGTCGGGGTCGGTTAGCACAACATTAAGCCAAATTTCAGGCTGTGCTCCTAAAGAACCAGATGGTAAATTATGCCCCTCATCAACATTAGTAACGCGATACCTGAACTTTAAATCCTTTCCTATTTGTGGCTTACCGTTATCAAAAAATGGTCCGTCGATTCTGCTGCCA